>NZ_CP026103.1:1005667-1340889 GCF_002902945.1 Paraburkholderia caribensis | reverse complement strand
TAAGGAAAACGTTTTCCAAATATAAATGCGACGCGGGTTGTGCGTCAATTGGCGTACTCATCAAGCCGCGAGAGGGCCGCTATCAAGCTTCATTGCAGAGCTTTTCTGCGACAATCGGGTTACGGCAAAAGAAAACGTTACCTTCCGGATGAAAAAAGTTTCCCCCACCATTCGCGATGTCGCTAGCGACGCGGGCGTGTCCGTCGCGACCGTTTCCAAGTACATCAACGGCGCGCAGCGTTTTTCTCCTGCGGTCGAAGCGCGGCTCAAGGAAGCGATCGAGCGGCTCGGCTATCGCTCGAACCCGCTCGCGCGCTCGATGATCACGGGCCGCACGCGCACCATCGGCCTCGCGATCCTCGACATCAGCAACCCGCACTTCACGAATGTCGTGAAGGGCGCGAACCGCGTCGCGCTGCAACACGACTACACGCTGCTGCTCGTCGACACCGAAGAAAATCAGGCGCGCGAGCGTTCGCTGATCGAGGCGCTGGCGCAACGCGTCGACGGTCTGATCGTCAACTCGCGGATGCCCGACGAAGAATCGCAATGGATGCTCGAACTCAACAAGCCGCTCGTGCTGTTGCGGCGCAGTCCGGGCCTGCCGATTCCGAGCGTCGGTATCGACAACCGGCTCGCCACCTACATGCTCGCGCGTCATCTGCTGAACCTCGGGCACAGGCATATCGCGTATCTCGGCTTCGGCCAGGCGCGCATCAACGACGAGCGGATTCGCGGCGCGCGTGAATGTCTCGACGAAGCCGGCCTGACGCTCGACGTGCACGACGCCCACGCGCCTACCGCGCAGGCCGGCGAGCAGGCCTGCTCGCGCGTGATGCTCGGGCCGCAGCGGCCGCAGGCGGTGATCTGCTACAACGATCTGATCGCGCTCGGCTTCATGAAAGAGGCGGCGTCGCTCGGTTTCAAGCTGCCGCGCGACGTCTCCGTGACGGGCATCGACAACGTGCCGTATGGCGAGTACGCCGCGCCTGCCCTGACTACCGTCGACATTCAAAGCGAGAAAATGGGCGAACTGGCGATGCAGAAGCTGATCGACGGACTCGCGGGCCACGCGGAAGCCGGGCATTCGATGTTCGAGCCGCGGCTGATCGTGCGCGAGTCGACGGCCGCTCGCGGCTGAAGATCGACTCGCGCCATTCGCGCATCTCGCGTTCGTACGCGCGCCGCGCAACGCGGCGCGGCATGCATGATCAGGCATCGAGCTTCGCGGGCGCCATGCGCGGCGTCAGCAGGTGCATGACGACGAGCGCGACGAGGTAGGCGAGCGCGCCGATCGCGAACAGCACCCAGTAGTGCCCCGTACGCTGCAGCACCTGGCCGATCACTTCCGAGAACAGCACGCCGCCGACCGAACCCGCCATCCCGCCGATACCGACCACGGCGCCGAGCGCGCGGCGCGGGAACAGGTCGGATGCCGTCGTGAACAGATTCGCCGACCAGCCCTGGTGCGCAGCCGCCGCGAGACCGACGATGCCGACGGCAACCCACAGATTGTCCACCTGCGACACGAACGCGATGGGCAGCACGCAGCATGCGCAGATCAGCATCGCCGTCTTGCGCGCGGCATTCACGCTCCAGCCCTTGCGCAGCAGCGTCGATGAAATCCAGCCCCCGCCGATGCTGCCGACCGTCGTGATCGCATAGATGACGACGAGCGGCAAGCCGATGTGCTGCATGTCCATGCCGCGCGACTCGTTGAGCCACTTCGGCAGCCAGAAAAGATAGAACCACCAGACGGGGTCGGTCAGGAACTTGCCGATCAGGAACGCCCACGTTTCGCGCTTGCGGATCAACTGGCCCCAGCCGGGCGCGGGGGCGTTCGCGTTGCGGGCGTCGAGCGAGTCGGCGTCGTCGCGCGTGTCGTCGAAGGCTTCGTCTTGCGCGCTGCGGTCGGCGGGACGGTAGACGACGAGCCACACGGCCAGCCACACGATGCCGATCGCGCCGATGATCACGAACGCCGCGCGCCAGCCGTACAGCACGGCGAGAGGCGGAATGATCGCGGGCGCGAATACCGCGCCGATGTTCGCGCCCGAGTTGAAGATGCCCGTTGCGAGCGCGCGTTCGCGGCGCGGAAACCATTCGGCCGTGGTCTTGATCGCGGATGGGAAGTTGCCGCCTTCGCCGATGCCGAGCAGCGCACGCACCATCGCGAAGCCCGTTACCGAGCCGACGGCCGCGTGCAGCATCGCGGCGATGCTCCACACCAGCATCGCGGCCGCGTAGGAAATGCGCGTGCCGAGCCAGTCGACGATGCGCCCGAAGCCCAGCAGGCCGATTGCATAGAACGCGGAGAAGGCGATCACGATGCGGCCGTACTGCACCTGCGTCCAGCCGATTTCGTGCTGGAGCACGGGGGCGAGCAGACCGAGAATCTGCCGGTCCATGTAGTTGATGACGGTCGCGAAGAAGAGCAGCGCGCAGACGGTCCAGCGGAAGCGGCTGGCAGAGCGCACGACGCCGACGACGGCAGATTGCATGTATGTCTCCATTCGCGGCATCGCTCGTCGCGCCGCGTCTTTATTCATGGCCGGCGACGAGCGCCGGTGCGGGATGCGTCGCGCCGGGGCGGCGGCGCGGGCATGTTTCCGTCACGTTTGGAAAACGTTTTTCCAAGAATAGGCGGTTTATCGCTGCCTGACTAGTACGTATTTTCCGGGATATGCGGCGCGACAACGCTTTCTGCGTGGGGTGGATCGGTGTGCGGGAGGTTAATCGTTTTCTACGGGCGTTGCGAAAGATGGGAGGCGTACGTGCTGGCCGAGGATGTCCCGGGTTACAGGCGCATTGGAAATGCGCGCCGGTTTTTTTGCGGCACTGCGCGGGCTGTGCAGAGGAGAATGCGGGCTGTATGCTGTAAAGGCGCGACCGCGCTAAAGCACGGGGCAAAAATGACTACGAACTCCGCCAGACTCCCACCGGACGTGGAAGCACTCTCGACGTTATCCGAATATCTCGAGCGTGCGCTCGACAAGGCGCTCAGCCTGATCATGCTGCGCACAGGCGTCGAAGACGCAAGGCTGTATCTTGGCGACGTGAGCGCGCCCAAAGAGGAATGGGCGAGCTGCGGGACCATTCATCGTGAACTGTCGGACGCGATCCTGGTGGCGACCCAGTCGGGCCTCAACCATCTCAGCATCGACGGGCAGACGTACCGCTTCACGAGAGTGTTTGCCCAGGCGGAAAACCGTGGGGCGATCGTCTTCACGCCTGCGTAACCGGGCATCCGCAGGCGCACTGGTGGGCCTGCCGCTGTTGCGCGCCGCTCAGCTCGGCAGCAACACCGGCAACTGCGACACGCGTCCCGTCTGCACGTCGAGCCACGTCTGCCGGCCGCTCGCCGAATGACTGTAGACGAGCGCGCGCATATCGCGATGCGTGCCGAGAAAGCCCATCAGCGCACGCACGTTGCGCTTGCCGTGATAACGCAGCGAGCGCGACGTCTCGCCATTGACGATGACGACAGGATTGATTCGCACGAGCCGCGCAATGAGTTCAGGGTTGACTGTATCCACGTTCGATCCTCGAATGAAGTGACTGTCCTCGCTAACGTCCCCAGGATTGGCTTCTTGAGTTTTCGGAAGGATCAGTAAGCGTGAGGATGGTCGTGCGCCTCAGTGGGGCACGTGCGCGACGGCAATCCGCAACACGCTCTCCAGTTCCGGGAGATCGACGGGTTTGGTCAGGTGCAGATCGAAGCCCGCCGCCTCGGTTTTCGCGCGGTCTTCACTGGTGCCGAGCCCCGTCATTGCGGCGATGACGGCGCCCGGTGCCGCAAGCGCCTTACGGATATGCGGCAACGCTTCGAAGCCCGTCATCTTCGGCATCGACAGGTCGAGCAGCACGAGATGCGGCTGCAGCGTCTGCGCCAGCTCGATGGCGGCCGCGCCGTCATATACCGCGTGCGCTTCGTGGCCGAGCACCTGCACGAGCGTCGCCATGCTGTCGGCGGAATCGACGTTGTCGTCGACCACCATCACCTTCAGATCGACGGGTTGCGAGGGCGCAGGCTCGTCCTCGCGCACGGCTTCGGCGGCGATCGCATCACTGAACTCGGGCAGCCACACGGTGAACACGCTGCCTTTGCCGCGGCCTTCGCTGTGCGCTTCGATATGACCGCCGTGCAGATCGACGATGGCGCGCGCCAGCGTCAGCCCGATGCCGAGACCGCTCTTGTCGGCCTGTTCTTCAGTTGGCGTTTCCTGCACGAACAGATTGAAGATCGCGTCGATCGCATCGGGATCGATGCCGCGGCCGGAATCGTGGATGCGGATCGCGAGCAGACGGCCCGAGCGAAACACCTGCAAGCTGATCGACGCGCCTGCCGGACTGAATTTCGATGCGTTGTTCAGCAGGTTCTGCACGACCTGCACCATCCGCGTGAGATCGCCTTCGATCGTCATCAGCGTGTCGGGCAGCATCACATCGAGTGTCTGGTTGCGCGCCGCGAGCAACGGCGCGCTGCCTTCGATGCTCAGTTGCGCGATGGCCTGCATCGACACTGGCTTCGGCTCGATCTGCACGCGTCCGAGGGTCACACGTCCGGCGTCGAGCAGATCGTCGACGAGGCGCGTCAGATGTGACAACTGCCGGTCGATCAGCTCATGCTCGGGCACGAAAGCCTGGTGATCGGCCGTCTTCAGTTGCAGCATGCTGACGGCATTGCGCAGCGGCGCGAGGGGATTGCGCAGTTCGTGGCCGAGCAGCGCGAGGAACTGGCTCATGCGCTGGCTCGACGCTTCGAGTTCTTCGAGGCGCCGGCGCCGCGACATGTCGCGTGTGATCTTCGCGAAGCCTTGCAGCGCGCCGTTCGGATCGCGCAGTGCCGTCGTGATGATGTTGGCCCAGAAGATCGTGCCGTTCTTGCGCACGCGCCACTCTTCCATTTCGACGCGGCCTTCGCGCGCGGCGAGTTCGAGATCGCGTTGCGGCCGGCCCGTCGCGATGTCTTCGGGCGTGTAGAAGAGGGAAGCCGGCTGGCCGATTACTTCATGCGGCAGGTAGCCCATCACCTGCGTCGAGCCCGCGCTCCACGTCATGATGTGACCTTGGGCGTCGAGCATCGTGATCGCATAGTCCTTGATCGCGTCGACCAGCACGCGAAAGCGCTTGTCGAGTTCGCGTGCGTTGAAGCGCTCGGTGACGTCGCGAATGAAATAGGCGAGCTCGGTATGTCCGTCGAACTGCACGGGGCACACGGACAGTTCAGCAGGAAACTCGCTGCCGTCGATGCGCTGCGCGACCAGTTCGGTGCGGCTTCGATGCAAGGGTGCATCCACGCTCTGTTCCGGTGCGCTGTTGAACACGTCCAGTTCGGCATAGTGCGCCTTGCAGCGCGCCGGGAACAGCGCGTCGAGCATCGGGCGTCCCATCATCGCGTCGCGCGCATAGCCGAAGGTGCGCGTTGCGGCATCGTTCCATTCGATGATGACACCGTCGGCGTCGGTGCACACGAACGCGTCGTGCGTCGTGTCGAGCACCAGACGGCGGCGGCGCAGCGATGCTTCGAGCTTACTGTCGGCGGCTTCGCGCAGGCTGATCTCGGTACGCAGCCGGGCGATCGTGATGGTGTTCTGTTCGATCAGCGCGCGGTTCTCCGCGAACACGCGTTGATGCGCCATGCCTGACGCGACGAGCGAGGTGATCCGTTCGAGCGTTTCGATGTCGTCGGCGGAAAAGGCGTCGGTGCGGCTCGCCATCAGCTTCACGACGCCCGCCACTTCCGACTGATAGAGCAGCGGCGCGACGACCATCGACGTCGCGCCCACGCGCTTGCACGCGGCGGCATCGACGCGCGGATCGTCCGATGTGTCGCTGCTGTACAGCAGATGCTTTTCGACCGAGCAGAGTCCCGACAGGCTGCCGTCGCGCTTGAGGCGCAAGCCGATGTGGTGCGCGATGGTGCCGCTGCACGCGCGATAGACCATTTCGTCGCCATCGACCCATTCGACGACGGAGCCATGTGCGGCAGGCACGAGTTCGAGCAGCGAGTCGGTGACGAGCGACAGAAAGCGGTCGAGGTCGAGTTTTGCAGCGGCGATTCTGGAATGTGCGTCGATCAGTTTTCGCAAACGGGCGTTTGCCAGGCGCTCGCGGGTGAGTTGGGTGGCGGCGTCGTTGGTGTCGTTGGTGTCGATCTGGCGGTCTTGGCTGGCGTTCATCGTGAGCAACTCCGTTCGAGGCCGGTGGCGCATGCGGCGCGATTCGCTGAGTGTTTATGCATGCTGCATTAGTGCGGGGGCGCTGTTTAAACGGTTATACACGTTTGCGGCGCGGTGGTCGGGTTTTGCTTTTGTTTTTGCTTTTGCTTTTTGTTTTTTGCCTCTGCTTTTTTTGCTTTTGCTTTTTCGCTGGCATCCGCGATTTGTTAGTTCACTTCACGCGTCGCCCCTGTGCGGGGCGGCACCTACTTTTCTTTGCCGCCGCGTAACTATTCAGCGCTTGTAAACTGCTACCAGGATGTGCATAGTGAGGGGCATGACGAAGATGCCCGACATCAAGGAGCTGACACCGGAGCAGAAGGACGCACTTATCATTGATCTGGTGAGGCGTCTGAACGAGCTCGAGGCAAAGCTTGAGAAGGACAGTCATAACTCCAGCAAGCCGCCGTCAAGCGATGGTCCGAAGCGCAAGCCAAAGTCATTGCGTAACACGAGCGACGCTAGGCCGCGCGCCCAACCGGGGCACAAAGGCAAGACGCTCAAACGCGTCGCGCAAGCCGATCACATCGAGATTCACCCGGTGGCGCGGGTATGCGATAAATGTGGCAACCGCATCGCGGCAGCCAGCGTGGCCGTGTTGCCCGAAGGCCGCCAGGTGATTGATCTGCCGCCCACGCGCTTTGAGGTGACTGAACATCGCGTGCAGATCGCACAGTGCCGCTGCTGCGGCAAGCAGCATTCGGGGGCATTTCCCAAGGGCGTGAGCCAGGCGGTTCAGTACGGCCCCCAGATTCGCGCCGCAGCCGTCTATCTGACGCAATACCAGCAGTTGCCGGTTGCGCGCACCGCCCAGGCGCTGGAAGACCTGTTCGGTTTGCATGTGAGTACGGGAACCGTCCAGCACAGTATTGATCAGGCCGCGCAGTTACTGGCGCCGTGCGTTGATCAGATCCAGCAGGCGCTACGCGGGCAACCCGTCGTGCATTTCGATGAGAGCTGCATGCGCGTGGGGCGTGAGTCCCACTGGCTGCATGTCGCCTCGACGCACGCGTTGAGCTGGTATGGCGCGCACAGCAAGCGCGGCAGTCAGGCGCTGGACAGCTTCGGCATTCTCCCCGGCTTTACGGGAGTCGCGGTCCATGACGGCTGGCGGCCGTATGCCGGCTATGAGTGTGAGCATGCGCTGTGCAATGCCCATCATCTGCGTGAACTGGTGTTCGTCCTGGAGTCCACGCAGCAACCCTGGGCACAGCAGATGATTGACCTGCTTCGCCAGGCAAAGCGCGAGGTCGAACTCAGTCGGGCTTCAGGAAACAACATGCTGAGCCCGGCGCGCCAACGCTATTACACACGGCGCAGCCGCGCCCTGATCGCCCGGGCGCGCAAGCTCAATCCACAGCAGGCGCGTGAGCCCTTGCGCCAGGAACGTCGCGGCAGGATCAGGCAAAGCTTTACCTGCAACCTGCTCACACGGCTTCACAAGTATGCCGATGAGGTGTGGCGCTTCATTGCCGATCACCGCGTACCGTTCGACAACAATCAGGCCGAACGCGATATCCGCATGCCCAAACTCAAACAGAAGATTTCCGGGTGCTTCCGCTCGGAATCGGGCATGGAGGCGTTCTGCACGATCCGCTCCTACCTTGCCACCTTACGCAAGCAGAACCGTTCGCTGATCAACGCGCTGGCGTTAGGCTTTGCCGGATTCGTCGTTTCACCTCTGGTTACCGCTGAATAGTTACGCCGCCGCAAAGAAAAGTAGGCAAAAGAAAGCGGCTCACACCGCCAATTCTTGACGTTTACCCACGGGCCCCCAACGTCCCCATCCTTCACACGCCAGTGCTCTGGTTGCTGCCCGTTGCCAACGCTTCGAACAAACGCCTCACCCGCTTCAATTGCCCGTACCCGGGCCAGCGGCAGCGAATGGTATGTGCCGCCCAGGTGGCAAACTGTGTGTAGGTTGTCGCGTCGTATGGCTCGGCGCTCTTACAACGTGGGATGCGTGCGCTATCGGTCCGGAGTGGTGCGCGTATGGCGCGAAAGCCTACACACAGTTTGCCACCTGGGCGGCGGTGGACTGTCTGGCGCGGCGTGCTGAAACGCAGGTGTGTGAAGCGGGTGAGGCGCTCATTCAGAGCGTTGGCAACGAAGGTGGGTCACGTGATTGCCGTGTGAAGCGTAAGAACCTTTGGGGGCCCTCAGGCAGGACCAAGAGTTGGCGGTGTGAGCCGCTTTCTTTTGCCTACTTTTCTTTGCGGCGGCAAAGAAAAGTAGGTGCCGCCCCGCACAGGGGCGACGCGTGAAGCACGCTAACGATTCGCGGATGCCAGCGAAAACGCCTAGATTCAAACAGGAAATCCATCCGCAAAGCGCTCGCGCAAATAGCCTACAAACAGCCCGACCGCCCGCGGCACATGCGACGCATAAGGCCGCACGATATAAAGCTGCTCGGCGAACGCGCCCGTCACGCGCCAGTCAGGCAACACGACGACCAGCTTCCCCGCCTGCACGGCGGCCTGCGCGGTGAAGTCCGGCAGCAGCGCAATGCCCAGGCTTTCGAGCGCCGCGTCGCGCAGCGTTTCGCTATTGTTCGCGGAGAACTGCCCGTTGACGGGCAAGGTGACCGGCCGCGTGCCTGATTTTCGCGCCGACTTGCGCTCGAACGACCACATCGGTTCGCCCGACGAGCGCGGGTAAAAGAGGCAATCGTGAGAAGCAAGTTCTTCCGGTGACTTTGGCATGCCGCGCTTGCGCAGATAGCCGCGCGTCGCGACGATCACCGAATGCGTGTCGCAAAGTTTCCACGCGACGTGCGTATCGGGTGGCTCGGCGCTGTGACGGATGGCGAGATCGAAACCTTCCGTGGCCAACGATACCAGTCTGTCCGACACCTCCAGTTGCACCCGAACCTCGGGATTGTCCGCCAGGAATCCGGGTATTTTCGGCACCAGTTGCTGCCGCGCGAACGCGACAGGCGCCGTCACGCGCACGAGCCCGCGTGGCACGCCCGACAGCTCGCGGACCCGCGCGAAGCTGGCGGCGATCTGCGCATATTGCCCGCGCGTGCTGTCGACGAGCTGCTGGCCGGCTTCTGTCAGCCGGACGCTGCGCGTCGTTCGCTGCACCAGCGAAATCCCCGCGGCACGCTCCAGTTCGGAGATGCGCTGGCTCATCGCCGCCTTGCTGACGCCCAGGCGCGCAGCGGCCGCCGTGTAGGTGCCCTGTTCGGCGAGCATGGTGAGCCAGTGCAGATGGGTCCAGAGTTCGCCAATATTTTGCGTATCCATACACTCATTGTTCACGATGGCAAACATTGAGTTCAATGTTAGCCTCTTTCCAGCACGACCGCACCTTCCTACACTGCTTCTCAAGCCAATCACGAAGGAGCCGAGACATGCAAGCCTATACCGACAGCGCAGACGTGGGACATTTCATTCACGGGGAGCGCGTCAGCGGAACGGGAAGCCGTAGCCAGGCCGTATTCAATCCCGCCACAGGCGCCAGGGCCCGCAAGCTGCTGCTCGGTGAGGCTGCCGATGTCGATGCCGCCGTCGCGAGCGCGAAGGCGGCGTTTCCGAAGTGGGCCGACACGCCGCCCATCAAGCGCGCACGGGTGATGCTGCGCTTTCTCGAACTGATGAACCGTCACCACGACGAACTCGCGGCCATCATCACGGCTGAGCACGGCAAGGTGTTTTCCGATGCGCAAGGCGAAGTGGCGCGCGGCATCGACGTGATCGAATTTGCATGCGGCATTCCGCAACTGCTCAAGGGCGACTACACGGAACAGGTTTCGACGGGCATCGACAACTGGACGATGCGGCAGCCGCTCGGCGTCGTCGCAGGTATCACGCCGTTCAACTTTCCGTGCATGGTGCCGTGCTGGATGTTCCCTGTCGCGATCGCGGCCGGTAATACCTTCATTCTGAAGCCGAGCGAGCGTGACCCGTCGGCTGCGCTGTTCATGGCGGGGCTGCTGAAAGAGGCCGGATTGCCCGACGGCGTATTCAATGTCGTGCAGGGCGACAAGGTGGTCGTGGATGCGTTGCTCACGCATCGGGACGTCAAGGCCGTGAGCTTTGTCGGCTCGACGCCGATTGCGAACTACATCTACGAAACGGGCGCGAAGCACGGCAAGCGTGTGCAGGCGCTGGGCGGTGCGAAGAACCATATGGTGGTGATGCCCGACGCCGATCTCGACAAGGCTGTCGATGCGCTGATCGGCGCGGCCTACGGCTCGGCGGGCGAGCGTTGCATGGCGATTTCGGTTGCGCTGCTGGTTGGCGACGTGGCAGACAAGATCGTGCCTCGACTCGCCGAACGGGCCCGCAGCCTGATCGTGAAGAACGGTATGGAGCAGGATGCGGAAATGGGCCCGATCGTCACGCGGCAGGCACTGGAGCGGATCGAAGGGTATATCGCCGAGGGCGTGAAGGAAGGCGCGACGCTGGTCGTGGATGGCCGTGGTCTGAAGGTCGCGGGTCATGAAGACGGCTTCTTCACGGGCGGTACGCTGTTCGACAACGTGACGCCGGAGATGCGCATCTACAAGGAAGAGATTTTCGGGCCGGTGCTTGCCTGTGTGCGCGTGAAGGACTTCACGGAAGCCGTGGAGCTGATCAATGCCCACGAATTCGGCAACGGCGTGGCGTGCTTCACGAGCGATGGCCATGTTGCGCGCGAATTCGGCCGCCGCATCGAAGTCGGCATGGTTGGCATCAATGTGCCGATTCCGGTGCCGATGGCGTGGCATGGCTTCGGCGGCTGGAAGCGCAGCCTGTTCGGCGACACGCATGCATACGGCGAAGAGGGTGTGCGCTTCTATACGAAGCAGAAATCGATCATGCAGCGCTGGTCGGAGAGCATCGAGAAGGGCGCCGAATTCGCGATGCCGACCGCGAAGTAACACACTTTAGCCCAACCGGCACAGCCCTTTTTAGAAGGGCTGTTTTCATTTGTGCGCTTTGATCTGATGTTTGACGATGCAGTCAATCGACCCGACAGCACGCATTGTTCCCGATTTGAAAACTGTGAATTCTGCGCAGCCTGATTGATGATTGCCTCAGGAGGTTTACCCTACGTCTATAGGCCGACGTTTGAAACTCGACGTCGCGGCAGGCTCTACTGAGGATCAGGCAATGAAGCGCGAATCTTTGAACTTCCGGAATATCGACGACCATAGCGGCGCAGGCGTACGCATGCGCGTCGAAGCAGTATCGAGCGAGAACGCACAGGCGGCTGCCGTGCCGCGCAACTGGGCATGGGCGCATTTCAGCGATTCATACGACTGGATGGATTCGCATAGCCCGTCGGTGGTGACGGAGTTGCTGGACTGAACAGGCTATTGCGAATTGTGGTTCCCAATTGTGGTTCCGATTCGGCCGTTCAGATTCGCAATAGCTTATTGCCGGCCGCGCGATAATACGGCGGCCAGCAATTGAAGGTGTGAATCAATGCATCAGACGAGCGTGAGCTTCACGTCGATGTTATTACGCGTTGCATTTGAATACGGGCACACGATGTGAGCCTTGTTGACGAGATCTTGCGCGGCATCGCGCTCCATACCCGGCAATGATATTTTCATCTCGACTTCGATGCCGAACCCATTTGGAATCGGCCCGATCCCCACGCTGCTGTCGATCGACGCATCGGCGGGGATCGCGATCTTATCGCGTGCGGCAACGAATTTCATCGCACCGATAAAGCAGGCGCTGTAACCGGCGGCGAACAGCTGCTCCGGGTTCGCGCCTTCACCGCCTTTTCCGCCCAGTTCTTTTGGCGTGGTGAGCTTGAATTCAAGGTTGGCTTCGGGCACCGTCGCGCGGCCGTCACGGCCTCCCGTCGCGGTTGCGTGTGCAGTGTAAAGCGCCTTTTCGAGCGACATGGCAAACTCCTTCAATGAAGTGCTACGCGTTGTTGGAAGACTGCTGGTCAGGCTGATTTCGCTGCTTTGAGCTTGCGAATTTCCAGGGCCGGCAAACCGCCCCAGCCCCAATTGTCCGTCGGCACTTCCTCGATCACAACGAAGGTGGATTCGAGCGGCTTGTTCAGCACCTCGAGCAACACCTGGCTCACACCCTTGATGAGTTGCGCTTTTTCTTCGACGGTCACGCAATCCGCGCCGGGTTTCGTCCCTTCTCGCGTGACCTGAATGGTGACAATCGGCATCTTGCTCCCCCTCGATCGTAGTTGAGGAATGGGCGGAGAGCCGGCTACCGTCAGACACGCTCCCCCCACGATGAGTTCGCTGCCCAGCCATCCCGCCAGCAGCGCACCCGCTTTCGCCACGCCGTCCGCGTCACCCAGACGCTCGACGAGCAGATCGCATAGTGTTGCAAAGCTTTCGTTTTCGTGCAGACGAAGGAGCGCTTCGTACTCGCTGGCGTCGACACGCTTGAGGCACGACACGAATTGCCGCCGCCAGACGGTGCTCGATGTGCGTGATGGCCGCGTGTGGAAAGGCATCCGCGCCAAGCAACGTCCGTACCTGTGGAAACGAATGCTCAAGGCATTCGATCAATTGCCGGCGGTAGTTGTTCTGGTAGACCGACAGACCATACGATGCATCGCTGCCGACGCGGCGGGCGGCTTCTTCCGACCCGTCGGTCAGCCACGAGCGAAAGTCCTGTTGCCAACGATGATTCGTCGCGCTCACCAGGTCATAAAAGAGGAATGGCGTGATACGCGAGAATCTCGCTGGATTGCGAGAGCGGAAAGCCGGGCCATGAGCCCGCAAAGGCGCATGCAAACGCGATTAGTGATTGCATGGATTGTGTCCTGATGTTCAATATTGTCGGGCATTGATGGCCATTGAACGCCGCGTGCGGCGCACGCAGCGATGCTTTAACATTTGCGCGACAAACGTGGCCGAATACCTGGAGAATTCCGCATGCCAAACGCACTTGCTCTCGATCTCAGCGCATTTCCTCGTTACGCATTGATCGAGGGCCCTACGCCGATCCAGCATTTGAGCCGCTTGAGCAAGCAGTTGGGTGACGTCGATATCTATGTCAAGCGAGACGATCTCACGGGCCTTGGCGGTGGCGGCAGCAAGCTGCGAAAACTCGAATTCCTGCTGGGTGAAGCGCTCGCGCAAGGCGCGGATACGATCATCACGGTGGGCGCGCGCCAGTCGAATCACGCCCGGCTCACGGCTGCTGCGGCCGCGCGTGCGGGCCTGGCGTGCGAGGTCGTGCTGACGCGCATGGTGCCGCGCGAAGACGACGATTACGTCCACAATGGCAACGTGCTGCTCGACGCGCTGCTCGGCGCCCGCATTCACGATCTGCCCGGCAACGCCGACGCCATGGCGTTCGCGCAGAACCGCGCGGACGAGCTGCGCAAGGCGGGACACAAGGTCTATCTCGCGCCGCTGGGCGGCTCGTCTGCTGTCGGCAATCTCGGATATGCGGCGTGCGCGATGGAAATGCTCGACCAGTCGCGCGCGCTGGGCATTTCGTTCGATCGCATCGCCGTGCCCAACGGCAGCGGCGGCACGCAGGCGGGTCTTGTCGCTGGCTTGCTGGCGATGGGCGAGGACCCGACGCGCGTCGTGTCGCACAACGTGCTGGCGACGCATGAGAACACCTTGTCCAACACGCAACTGAAGGCGAAGGAAACGCTTGCGCTGCTTCGGCCCGACGCGGTTCTTTCCGACGCGAGCGTGATCGTCGAGGACGGGCAGCGCGGCGAAGGCTACGGCATTCCCACCGACGCGATGCGTGAAGCCGTGCGGCTGCTGGCGAGCGTCGAGGGCCTGCTTCTGGACCCTGTGTATAGCGGGAAAGCGTTCGCCGGCCTGCTGCACGACATCAGAAGCAGAGCCATCGGGCCAGGCGCGAAGGTCGTGTTCCTGATGACGGGCGGCCTGCCGGGACTGTACGCATATCGCAGCGCGTTTTGAGCGGATGGCGCGGCACAAGCGCCGCGCTTTATCCCTATCGCCACATTAGCCAACGTCAACCCGCGCGCGCCAGTTGCTCGCGCACGGCCGCTTCCGTCTTGTCGTAATCGCCTTCGCCGAAATGGCTATAGACGATGTGCCCCTGCTTGTCGATCAGATAGACGGCGGGCCAGTACTGGTTGCCATAAGCGTTCCACGTCGCGTACTGGTTGTCCTGCGCGACGGGGTAATGCAGCCCGTATTCCGCAATCGCCGCTTTAACCTTTTTCGTCTCGCGCTCGAACGCGTATTCAGGCGTATGCACGCCAACCACGACGAGCCCTTGATCCTTGTACTTCTGATACAGCTTCTCGACATGCGGCAGCGTGTTGATGCAGTTGACGCACGTGTACGTCCAGAAATCGACGAGCACGACTTTTCCGCGCAATTGCTGCATGGTCAGAGGCGGCGAATTCAGCCATTGATCGATACCGGCGAATTCCGGTGCGACGCTGTTCTTTGCGACGGGAACGGCCGTCGCGGCGCCGCTGTTGGCGACCAGTGCGCCCAGCCCGGCAACGGCAGCAATCGCAACGACAGTGGTCAGGGTTTTGATTCGGGAGAACATGTCAGCGTCCTTTGAGTGGAAGACATGGCTGTATTTGAACGTTCTCGCGTATCCCGGCTGTGTCGCCGTGTCGCGTGTTTGAATCTTCTTGTATCAGCGGGGTGCCTCGATACATTCGGACACAAAGGGGCGCATGGTCTGCGCTATAACGAGGGTATGACTCAATGTTGGAGGCAACCATGAAGCGGCTTTTGGCAATCTTCTTCTTTCTTGCGGGCGGACTGGCAACCGAAATCACGCATCCCGTCCAGTGCGACCTCATGACGACAAGCGGTGTGCAACAAAAGCGCCGGAGAACACGATAATCAATCTCTTCGAGGATAGGCGACGAAAGACTTCATGCTGAAAATGCATCGTCGCTATCAGCGCAGCAGATATCGGTATCCAAACCCTTCGCTTGATCTCCGCAGTGCGCGGTGCGACATTGAGCCACCCGTTCTTCATGCGAGACCTTCAAGCCATGAGTACTCTTACCGCTGTCGAGCGTATCGGCCGGTTTGCCGACGTTGCGCGCGCCAGTCATCTCACGCCGCCGACCCGGCACCTGCTTAAGCGAAACATCCTGGACAGCCTTGGGTGTGCAATCACCGCTTTGCCGGGCTCGCCTTTCAAGGCGCTCAGAGAGCAGTTCGACGAATATCGCGGCGGCGGCCCATGTACGCTGATCGGCGGCGGCTCGACTTCTCCGGATCAGGCGGCGCTGTACAACTCGGCACTCGTGCGTTACGTGGACCTGCTCGACAGCTACATGTCGCCAGGCGGTCTTTGTCATCCGAGCGACAACTTCGGCGCGGTACTGGCGGCAGCCGAACACGCATCGGCGGACGGCGAATCGTTCATGCTGGCGCTCGCAGTTGCGTATGAGATCGGCTGTCGCATCACCGCGATCGTCCCCGTCATGGCGAAGGGTTTCAACCACGCAATTCAACTGGCGATTTCGTCGGCAGCCGCTTCCGGAAAACTGCTTGGTCTCGACGCGGATCAAATCGCACATGCAATCGCCATCGCCACCGTCGACAACATCTCGCTCTCCTGCGTTCACTCTGAACCCGTGTCGTACTGGAAGGGCTTTTCGCCTGGTATCACCTGCATGCGGGCGGTTTATTCGGCCTCGCTTGCGAAGCGTGGTTTTACGGGCCCGCTGCGTCTTTTCGAGGGACCGAACGGACTCGTGCGTATGTTCGATCAACCGCTCGAAGTGGATTGGGAAGATTCGAGGCTGGAGATCGTCCATCAGACTGTGATGAAGAAGTACTGCTCGCTGATTCACGGCCAGCCCGTGCTCGAAGCCACGCTGGACCTGAAGCGCGCACACGCCATAACGGGCGGCGACATCGAAGCCGTGATTTGCGACATCTTCCAGATGGGCTATGACATCGCGGGTGGCGGCGGCTTTGGTGCAAAAGACCATCCGCAAACCAAAGAGCAGGCGGACTACAACCTCAAGTATCTGATTGCCGCAGCCTTGCTCGACGATCAGGTCGGTCCGGCTCAACTGGAACCCGCGCGTGTCCAGGCAGCCGACGCGCAAGCGCTGCTGAAGAAAGTCACGATACGCCCCGACGCCGCCTTTTCGGCGCAATACCCGCAGGCATTGAATACGCGCGTCACGATCCGCTGCCGCGACGGCCGTGTGGTGTCGAAGGAACACGTGGGCTTTGAAGGCGGTCTCGACAATCCGTTCACGTGGGAGCGGACGGTCGAAAAATTCAACTGGCTAAGCGAGCCCTATGCGGACGAAACGCTGCGCGGCGAGATCGTCGATCTCGTTTCCAGACTCGAAGAACATACCGTCGCGGAGTTGATGCAACGCCTCGCGAAGGTCAACCGGGAAGCGGTGTACCCGGTGAAGCATCCGGGAATTCAATAATTGCGTCAGGCATACAGGAGGTTCGAATGGCCCTGATTTCATGTGACATGCGATACGGTAGAACGGACGAACAGAAACGTCAGCTCGCAGCGGGTCTGCTGCGTGTGGTCAGCGAGGCGACGGGCGAAACGAAGAATGACATCTTCATTGTCTTTCGCGAGGGCCGGGGCATCAACTTCGTCGAGCATGGCGAGCATCTTCCCGAATACGTGGAAGGCGCAGCCAACGACAAAGAACTGATCAGCCGCCTCAAATAAACATTGCAGGAGTATTAGCATGCCTTTTATCGAATGTCATATTGCGGCGGGACTGACGCCGGCGCGTCGCGAGCAACTGATGCGAGACATCATTCAGGTCACGCACGACGCGATCGGCTCCGACCCGAAGATCATCAATGTGATCTTGCATGAGCATCCGCGCGAGAACATCAGCATATCGAGTCGCATCAATGGCGAGGAATTCAAGGCCAAAAAGGCGGGTTGAGAGCTTGCCAGAAGCCATGGCCGTGAACGTCGCGGCAATGCGCAAACCGGCTTTGGTGTAGGATGACGATCGACCTGCGCCCAGCGCAGTGCGGGCCTGTGAGGACAGTGTCAAGGCCTTGTCGATCTCATCGAGGTACACAGCATGGATGTCGCCGACCTCAAGGTGTTCGAGGCAGTGGCCCGTCACGGCAGCATGAACCGGGCGGCTGCCGAACTTCATACCGTTCAGTCCAATGTGACAGCGCGTATCCGGTCTCTCGAACGGGAAATTGGTGTGGCGCTGTTTCAGCGCCATGTGCGCGGCGTCAGCCTGACGCCTGCGGGGCAACGCATGCTGCCGTACGCGGCGCGCATTGCGAAACTGCTTGCGGACGCGCGGCTCGCGGCGCTCGACGACGGCCCGCCCGCGGGCGCACTGGCTTTAGGCACGCTCGAAACGACGGCTGCCCTGCGCCTTTCGCCGATATTGAGCAACTTCGCCAGAATCTATCCGCAAGTGCGCCTGTCCCTGACGACGGGCACGAGTTGCAGCCTGACGGAAGACGTGGCCGCATGCCGGCTCGATGGCGCGTTTGTCGCGGGTCCCGTCGAACATCCCGAACTGCACGCGGAAATGATCTTTCAGGAAGAACTGGTGCTGGTGACGCCGCGCAACCTGCGTGCGATGGATGCGCTGCGCGCCGTGCCCGAGCTCAAGACCATCGTGTTCAGATTGGGTTGTTCGTATCGTCAGCGGCTTGAAGCGCTGCTGGCCGAAATGGGCATCGTGACGGCCACGCCGCTCGAATTCGGTTCGCTCGATGCGATCATCGCGTGCGTCGCGGCGGGTATCGGCGTGACGCTGTTGCCGCGCGGCGTCGTATCGGGCGCGGCCGAGCAGGATATCGTCGCGCTTCATTCGTTGCCGCCGGAGAAAGCGCAGGTTGCGACGCTGTTTATTCGCCGGCATGACGCCTACGTGTCGAGCGCGATGCAGGCATTCGTCGAAGTGACGCGCTCGCGGCTCGGCCCCGTGATGGCGGCAGCCTAAGTCAGTAACTTAAGCAGCCTGCGCCTGGGCATCCGGCAAGGGTGCCCGCCGCCGTGCGCTGTTGAGGCGAAAGAACTCGGTGCAAAAGTCGACAAAGGTTCTGAAGCGCGCCGGCAGCAATTCCCGGTGCGAATAGAACAGACAGATTTCGACTTCGCTGTCCGAGATCGAGCAGCCGGGCAAAACGGGCACCAGCTTGCCCATCGCCACATCTTCCCGCGCCATGGCCTCCGGTAACTCCGCAATGCCGGCACCCGCCAGCGCCGCCGCGCGCAACAGCACGTCGTTGCCGTCCATCGACGACATCGGAATCACCTGCACAGGCTGGCCATTTTCGATCACCTGCACGTAGTTCGTGCTGCGCTGGCGCGACTGGGACGGCAACAGCAGAAAGTGCCCGGCGAGATCCGCCGCGCGGTGCGGCGTGCCGCGTTGCGCCAGATAATCGGCGGATGCGACCAGCGACCTCGACGATTTGAACAAGGTTCTGCGAATGACGGCGGACTGCTCGACCTGATGCGGCGGAAGCATCGCCATATCGAACTGTCCGTCATAGAGATTGACGGCGCCTTCGTCCACGGAAACGACGAGGTTCACGTTCGGCGCGACGGCGCGATAACTGGACAGGAACTGCGAGAACGTCTCGCTCACCAACATCGGATGAATCACCAGACGCAGCTTGCCGCTGTCCACTTCGCGCTCGCGCATGATGCGGCGATTCGCTTCGTCGAGTTCTTCGAGCAGGCGGCAGCAACTGAGGTAATACGATTGCGCTTCTTCCGTCAGCGTGACGGAGCGCGTGGTGCGATGGAGCACGCGCGTCTGGATGGAAGTTTCCAGCTTCGCAATCGCTTTAGAAATCGAGCCAGTCGTCACGCCCAGCGAGGCAGCCGCCTTGCTGAAACTTTGATGCTGCGCCGCCGAGACGAACGCCCTCAACATGTAAAGCTGGTCCATGTTCAACCTCTGCTCTGTTGCTGCCCGACTGCACTGGCATCACTCTAGCAACAGATCACGAGAAGAACGCGCGGTTTGTTTTGATAGGGGTATCACCCGCGGTGATAGGTCATCGCCGCGGCCCTTTCTGCCCGTCATGGATTAGCAGTGGGCGAGTGCAATACGCTGCTCAGCCAGCTGCCTTGAGACGCGGATCGAAGTCGAACTCGAGCCGGATGCCGCCGGGTTCATAGATCATCGTGTGACGTTTCGGTCCAGCGCCGAGATTCTCCGGCGCGAACTCGACCTTGACGCCGGGCCACTGCGAGACGCGCCTGAAAATCTCGCTGAGCGCCTCCTCGCTGCCGACACGCAACGCAAGATGATGCAGGCCGACGTTGGTCTTGCGGTCGAACGCTACGAGGTTCGCCTGATTGGTGACTTGCCACAGCGTCAGCATCACGTGTCCATCCGACACGAACGCGGCGGGGTAGTCCGGCTTTTCGCCGACCTGCTTCCATTGCAGGCATTCGACGAAGAAGTCACGCGTCAAGTTCAGATCGCGCACGGCGAGACCAACGTGATCGATGCCGGAAGTGAGTGCCTGGGTAGTCATGTCGGATTGTCCTGTGCAGTAGGCGGGGATTGTCCCGTGATAGCACGCGAAACTCGCTAACGCAAACGAGGCGACGATGGCGGCCATTATAGGGACGCGCCGCGACGAAGATTCTTGAGCCGCTGGAAACCAACCTTTGCGAGCCGGGCGTTGCGCACGACGGCGTTTTGCGTACGTCTGCCGGGACAATCGGCTCGGACAAACGTTTGCCAGGTTGGTCATGACCGCCACGTCGTGCATACTTGCTGCCTGCACGCGCTGCGCATACTGCACGATTGCGATGCGGTAAAAAGTTCGAGAGGAGAAAACGAGTCATGCCGTTGGTGCCGCTGTCGCAACGGGAGGTCACGATCGGGGTTCCACTGCCGTTTTCCGTCTACACGGCGGACGGCAGGCTGCTGATGGCGCGCGGGCACATCATTCACAGCGCGGCGCAATGCGAACGGCTATTTGTGCAAGGGCCGTTCAGGCAGCCGTTTCCCGGCGAGCGGCGCGAGGACGCCAGACCTGAGGACGCGGACATCACGCCTCCGTCCGCCGGGCGCGCGCGGCGCGGCCACGAAGACCAGACGCTGGTTGGCCCCTTTCCCGTATCGGGCTGCATCCCGGAAGACTTCGTGATCACGCTGGCAAACGGCCCGGCCATTTCCTCGCGCACCCGCTTCGTCGGCGCACTCGACGACGTCAGCCTGCTGCTCGCGGGCGCGGGCGTCGATCCCGCGTTCGCGCCGGGCGAGGCTGTCGAAGGCCAGTTCATCGCGGGGCGCTATCGCCATGCGTTCGAATCGGAAGTCGTCGGCCGGCATACGTCGCCGTTCGACGTGCTGTATCTGCGTTACCCCACGGAAGTCCGCTCGCGGGCGTTGCGTCGGCACGTGCGCGTCGGCATCGACGTGACCGCGCGCCTCTCGCAAAACGACCGGCCCATGGCGGGGACGGAGGTACGCGCAGTCGATCTGAGCGCTGCGGGCGTCGGCCTGCTGGTGAACGCGAACTCGAATTCGCTCGCGCCCGGCGAGCACTTCAAGCTCTCGCTGCCGCTCGCGCGTGCCGGGCGCGTGCGCACGGCGCCGCTGAACTGCATCGCGCGCAACCGCCGCACGAAGGACGGGGAAACCCTGGTCGGCGCCGAATTCGGCAATACGTCAGGCGACGTGCGCGCGCTGGTCAAGGAGTATGTGCTGGACGTGCTGACGGGCGCTGTGCCGCCCGAGCGCCACGCTTAGCGCGACAGCCGCTGCGCGCGTCGGATCGGCGCGAAAAAAAGCCGACGTCGTCGTCGGCTAAATCGGTTCCCGCGGTTGCGAGGGGGTGCACAGGAACCGCCGCCATGATACGGACGGCAACATGAAGAGACGCTTAACGACCTGCGAGATGCCGCATTCGCGCCGATCGCATCATGTGGCCGTGCGCGTCACTCGCACAGAAAGTGATCGACGCTTTGCCCCGCCGCGACCGCGCGGCGCAGCCATTCCGGGTGCTCGCCGTCGCCCGTCCACGTGTTGCCCGACGCATCGCGGTAGCGGACCCGTTTCGCTTCGTCGATATCCTGCTGCAGCGCATGTTGCAGCGCTTCCAATGTGATATTGCACTCCTGCATGCGGCGCTTGAGCCAGACGATCAGCCGCTCGCGCGCTTCGCCTTCGAGATGTTCAATGACGGCGGACACGTTGTTTTCCTCGTTTGCAAAAAGACGGTGCATCCCGTCGCGATGGGGCGAGCCGGGCGCTTGCCCGCGACGTCGACAATGTAGTAAGGCCGCGCGCAAACGGGTTTCCGCATGGCACGAGCGGGTTTCGAAACGCACGGCGGCAGGGCTGGAATGTGCCGTAAGGCAGGCCGGCCGGGCTTGCCGGGCGGTGCGCACAGCCGTGCGGAGGGCCAGCACTATACCTACATATGATTCTCGCGGCGCGGCGATTCCCATAAGATGGAATCATCTTGAACGGCATGACGCAGTATGGTGCCGTCGCAAACCAACGGCCGAGGAAAGTCGCTTGCACAACCATCCGATCGCTTCAGTCATCGACGACGACGAATCCGTCCGCACCGCGATGTCTAGCCTCGTTCGTTCGCTGGATTGGGATGTCCGGCTGTACGCATCGGCCGAGGCGTTCCTCGCATCCGACGTGGACCAGGTCGCGTGCATCATCTCCGACGTGCAAATGCCCGGCATGAGCGGTCTCGACATGTATCGTCATCTGCTCGACAAGGGCGTGACGCAGCCCATCATTTTCATCTCCGCATTCGCTTCCGACGCGGTGCGCCGCCAGGCACTCGACCTGGGCGCGATGTGCGTGCTGACCAAACCTGTCGACGGCGCCGAAGTGTCGCGCTGCCTCGCGCGGCTCGAACCTGACGGCTCGCAGGGCGAATGAGGCCGGCGCGGTTTGCCGCGCCGCGGCCCTATGACACGGGTTCTCGAGCTATTCGGATAGAATCCTTACCGGATTGAAATGGGCCGGCTTGCGGGATGTCCGACTGTCGAGCGACGCGTGTGGCGGCGCGAATCAGGGTTGCGCCGCCCGCTGAAAAATGCGGCTGGGAAATGCCGCTAATAATGCCGCTACTAAATGCCGCAAATAAATGCCGTAAATAAATGCCGCAAATAAATGCCGCACACCAGCGCTCTCGAGGAACGCCTATGCCGAAGATGTGCCGTTCATTCCACTCTATAGCCATACCGCACGTTCTCGGGGCGTCATGATGTTCCGCCAGGCGGCAGGGATGACGTCGGCTCGCGACGCGCGCGTTCTTTTTTCTCTGGCGGGCATCGTCGGCGTGATCGTGTTCGTGATCGACGCGCTGACGCCGCTCGACATCGCGATTGCGGTGCTGTATGTGGTCGTCGTGATGCTCGTCGCGTCGACGGGCTTGCGGCATGCCACGATCGCCACGGCATGCGCCTGTGCGGCGCTGACGGTGATCGCTTTTCTGATGTCGCACGACGAGAACTATTCGGGCGGCTCGATTGCGCGCGGCATCGTGAGCCTGCTTGCAATTGGCACGACCTCGTTTCTCTCGCTGCGCAACCAGGCGAACACCGCACGGCTGCAGGAGCAGATCCAGTTGCTGAACCTGACGCACGACGCGATTGTCGCGTACGACATGAGCGACCGCATCACGTTCTGGAACCAGGGCGCCGAGGAACTGTACGGCTGGACGGCCGAGCAGGCAATCGGCCAGCGCATCCACGAACTGACGCGCACCAGCTCATCCATTCCCGTTCACGAATTGCGCGACGAGGTGGTGCGCAAGGGCCGCTGGGAAGGTGAACTGGAGCGCGTGCGCAGCGACGGCAGCTCCGTCATCGTGTCGAGCCGCTTTGCGCTGTGGCGCGACGACAAGGGCAGGCCGCGCGCGATACTCGCGACCAACAACGACATCACGATGCGCAAGCGCATGGAAGCCGAGTTGCAGCGGCAGCAGGAGGACCTGCGCGCGACCATCGACGCGATTCCCGGCATGGTCTGGAGTTCGTCGCGCGATGGCGAACTGAGCTACATCAACCGCCGCTGGAACGAGCTTGGCATCACGCTGACGGGTGGCAGCGGCGACGTGTGGACGTCGATCGTGCATCCCGACGACTGGCCCGCGATGCATGCGGCGTGGCGCGGCGCGATTGCCACGGGCAAGCCGTTCGAGAACGTCGCACGCATCCGCCAGAGCAACGGCTCGTACCGGTGGATGCATATCGGCGCGGACCCGCTGCGTGATCAGAACGGCCAGATTCTGCGCTGGTACGGCGTGAATACCGATATCGAGGAGCGCAAGCAGGCCGAGCAGGCGCTGGAGCGCAGCGAGGCGTTCCTGTCCGACGCGCAGCGTTTGAGCCGCACGGGCAGCATCGCCACGCGCCTGCCCGCGGGCGCGATGTGGTGGTCGGACGAGACTTATCGGATCTTCGAGTATTCGCCTGACTACACGCCGGGCATGGAGCTGATCCTGGCGCGCACGCATCCCGACGATCTCGCACTGGTGCGCGAGGCGTACGAATCGGGGCGGTCGGGCGCGCCGTATGTCGATGTCGAGCACCGGCTGCAGATGCCCGACGGGCGCATCAAGTATGTGCACTACGTCGCGCATCTGGCCGTGCCGCAGTCGGCCAGCATCGAATACGTGGGCGCGCTGATGGACGTGACGGAGCGCCATCTCGCGCAGGACGCGCTCGACCGTTCGACGGCGGAACTCGCGCATGTCACGCGCGTGACGATGCTCGGCGAACTGGCTGCGTCGATTGCGCATGAAGTCACGCAGCCGCTCGCCGCGATCGTCACGGCGGGCGACGCCGCGACGCGCTGGCTGAACCGCGCGAAGCCCGATCTCGGCGAGGTCGGCCAGTCGATCAGTCAGATGGTGCGCGACGCGAAGCGCGCCAGCGACGTGATCCGCCAGATTCGCTCGATGGCGCAGAAGCGCGATCCGAGCCAGGCGGTGCTCGATCTGAACGGTATCGTGAGAGAATCAATCGAGCTTGTGCGGCGGGAACTGGACGCCGCGCGGGTCGAGCTGGAAGCCAGCTACGCGGAGCCGCCGCCGTTGGTGTGCGGCGACCGTGTGCAGCTTCAGCAGGTGGTCATCAATCTCGTGATGAATGGCGTGCAGGCGATGGCAGGTATCACGGGACAGGCGCGGCGCATGTGCATCGCCACGAGCCGCGTGGACGGGCATTATGGGCAGGTCGCCGTCGAAGATTCGGGAACCGGCATCAGCGAGGAGAACGTGGGGCGGCTTTTCAACGCGTTCTTCACGACCAAGGCGGACGGCATGGGGATGGGGCTGTCGATCTGCCGGTCGATCGTCGAGGCGCACGGCGGGCGTATCTGGGCCGAGTCTGAAGAGGGACGGGGCGCAACGATGCAATTCGTTTTGCCGATCGATAAAGGAACGTGCGATGAGCAGTGATGAAATGAACGACCCGAATCAGTCGATCGTTTATGTCGTCGACGACGACGATTCGATGCGCGCGGCCGTCACGATGTTGCTGCGGTCGGTGGGTTTGCGGGTTGAGGCTTTTGCGTCTGCGCAGGAGTTTTTGTCTTTGGACAAGCCTGATATTCCCAGTTGCCTGATTCTGGATGTGCGGCTGAAGGGGCAGAGCGGGCTTGCTGTGCAGGAGCAGATTGCTGCGGGCAATGTGCATGTGCCGATTATCTTCATGACGGCGCATGGCGATATTGCGATGTCGGTGAAGGCGATGAAGGCTGGCGCGATGGATTTTCTGGCCAAGCCGTTTCGGGATCAGGACATGCTCGATGCGGTTGCGACTGCGCTCGCCAAGGACGAGGAACGGAGAAAGTCCGAACGTTCGGTTTCTGATTTGCGGAAAAGGTATGAGTCGCTGACGCCGCGAGAGCGTGAAGTGATGGCTTTTGTTGCTAGCGGGCTCATGAATAAGCAGATTGCTGCTGAGATGAATCTCAGTGAGATTACTGTCAAGATTCATCGTGGGCAGGCTATGAAGAAGATGGAGTCCCGGTCGTTGGCTGATTTTGTTCTTAAGGCGGAAGCGCTGGGGGTTAAGTCATTGGAAGGGGGGGCGTCGGCGCGGACGCAGCGCGGGGTTTGAGGTTTTGGTGTTGTTCTGGCCCGTTTCGGGTTTTTTAGGCGTTGCCGGTCGGTGTGGTTGTTTTTGCGCTGGCATTCGCGGTTTGCTTTTGCTTTTGCTTTCGCTGGCATCCGCGATTTGTTATCTAGCTTCACGCGTCGCCCCTGTGCGGGGCGGCACCTACTTTTCTTTGCCGCCGCAAAGAAAAGTAGGCAAAAGAAAGCGGCTCACACCGCCAGTGCTAGTTCTTGCCTGAGGGTCCCCAAAGGTTCTTACACTTCACACGGCAGCCACGTGACCCACGTTCGTTGCCAACGCTCTGAATGAGCGCCTCACCCGCTTCATATCCCCGCGTTTCAGCATGCCGCGCCAGACAGTCCACCGCCGCCCAGGTGGCAAACTGTGTGTCGGCTTTCGGGCCATACGCGCACCACTCCGGACCGATAGCGCACGCACCCCACCTTGTAAGAGCGCCGAGCCATACGACGCGACAACCTACACACAGTTTGCCACCTGGGCGGCACATACCATTCGCTGCCGCTGGCCCGGGTACGGGTAATTGAAGCGGGTGAGGCGTTTATTCGAAGCGTTGGCAACGGGCACCAACCAGGGCCACTGGTGTGTGAAGTGTGGGGACGTTGGGGGCCCGTGGGTAAGCGTCAAGAATTGGCGGTGTGAGCCGCTTTCTTTTGCCTACTTTTCTTTGCGGCGGCAAAGAAAAGTAGGTGCCGCCCCGCACAGGGGCGACGCGTGAAGCGAGCTAACAAAACGCGGATGCCAGCGAGAAGGCAAACACACGAACCGAACCGCCGCTGCGCGAAGGCAAAACGCGGATGCCAGCGCAGCGGCCAGAACACACCAAACCAAACCAAACCAAACCAAACCAAACCAAACCAAACCAAACCAAACCAAACCAAACCTCAACCCGCGCCGCGTCCGCGCCGACGCCCATTAAACCTTCATATAGGTTGACACAACCATTCGACTGCAAGGGCAACCCTATGTACGGCTAGTCGCGCCAGGCTCATCCGTTTAACTTTGATTCCATCGCGGCAGCGACATCCAGGCCGCAATCAAATCACTGAAACGGGAAAAACCTGCCATGACCACCACAATGCTCGACCTGCACGCCCCGCTAGCCGATGTCGTGTCGCGCCGCCAGGCATCCCCCATCGTCGCCGAACAGCAATGGCGCCGCATGACCGCGTCCGCGTCCGCGCACGACGCCGCGACCCAGCGCGATAACGTCGTCGTCATGCGCTGGACCCACAACGGCGATGCGCCGCTCGAAGTATCGAACGAAGGAAGCGCCGACGATCACTGCATCGGCCTGAACCTGAAGTGCGCGGCAATGACCTTCGATCACGCCGGACGCAGGCTCGTGCACGGCCGCCTGACGGCAGGCGCCGTTCAGGTCACCGCGCCCGCCGTGCCGACCAAGGCCGTGTTCGCGTCGTCCGCGGACGTGCTGCATCTGTTCGTGTCGCAACAGGTCCTCGCCGAGTGCTATCAGGACCTGTTCCAGCACTCGCGCGACACCGGCATCGTGCTCGACGATCCCGAACTCATCCGCGACCCCGTGCTCGAGCGTCTGGGCCAGGCACTGGCCGTCTCGCAGAGCAACGACGCCGCGCTCGGCAAGATGTTTACCGACAGCGTCAGCCTCGCAATCGTGTCGCACATCGTCGCGCGTCATTTCGCCGGTGCCACGCGCCGTTCGCGCGAAGCCGCGCCGCTGCCGCAATGGCGCATGAACCGCGTGATCGAGTTCGTCGACGCTCACCTCGCCGAACCGATCGGACTTGCCGACATCGCCGCGAGCGCCGGCCTCACGCGCATGCATTTCGCCGCGCAGTTCCGGCGCGCAACGGGCGTGCGTCCGCACGAATACCTGCTGCGCCGGCGTGTCGAGCATGCCCAACATCTGCTCGTGACATCGAAGCACAACGTGATGGATGTCGCCCTCAGTTGCGGATTCCGCTCGCAGGCCCACTTCACGACCGTGTTCAAGAAGTTCGTCGGCGAAACGCCGCATCGCTGGAAAGAAAAGACCAACGACGCGCGCTAACGCGCCGTCCCGTGCCTTCGACAGCGCAGCAGCCTCGCCCGAACCGATCGCTTTCCACAGGAGTTTCGACATGCTGGCAAACGCAAACGTGATGGACCCATGGACCCAGACCATCGGTCTGCTAGGGACGGCGTCGCGCCTGATGGCCGTCGCGGAAGCCGCAGCACAGCCGCGTCACAAGACGCGCAGCGCGGATGAGCCCGTGGGCGCGCAGGTGACGCTGATCGACCGCCCGACGCCGTCGACGGCCACCATCGCGTGGCGCGATTCCACGCGCGGCTGTTTCGGCGATCAGGTCTGGCGCATGGCGCGCGCGCGCATGCCGGGCTTTTGCGCGATGAGCGGCCAGGCCATCCGCCCCGGCGACGCCGTGTACAAGCCAAATCCACGGCCCACGCCCGTCAATGGCGATGCGATGATCCTGGCGTCCGTCCTGCGCGACGCGGCCACCCTCTGAACAGGGCGAGTCGTGTCAGGCAGGCGGCGCGCGATGTCCCCTGCAATGCGAATGACGCGGCACATGTGGCATGGTCCCCGGCTTGGGGCGCGACGCGGCCGCGAACGGGCGAGTCGTGCAAGATGGGATCTGGCATCCGCGCTTTGCCTTCGCGGAGCGGCGGTTCGGTGTGTTTGCCTTTGCGCTGGCATCCGCGTTACGTTAGCGTGCTTCACGCGTCGCCGTTCGGTGTTATCGGCCTTTTCGCTGGCATCCGCGTGACGTTAGCTCGCTTCAGGCGTCGCCCCTGTGCGGGGCGGCACCTACTTTTCTTTGCCGCCGCAAAGAAAAGTAGGCAAAAGAAAGCGGCTCACACCGCCAGCTCTTCTTCTTGCCTGAGGGCCCCCACAGGTTCTTACGCTTCACACGGCAATCACGTGACCCACGTTCGTTGCTAACGCTCTTGCGGTGCGCCTCACCCGCTTCAAGCTCCCGCGTCACGGCACGCCTTGCCGAGCAGTCCACGGCCGCCCAGGTGGCAAACTGTGTGTCGGCTTTCGCGCCATACGCGCACCACTCCGGACCGATAGCGCACGCATCCCACCTTGTAAGAGCGCCGAGCTATACGACGCGACAACCTACACACAGTTTGCCACCTGGGCGGCGCATACCATTCGCTGCCGCTGGCTCATGTACGGGTGTTTGAAGTGGGTGAGGCGCTTATTCAGCGCGCTGGCAACGCGCAGGAACGAGGGCGCTGGCGGGTGAAGCGTGGGGCCGTTGGGGGCCCGTGGACAAAGGTCAAGGGCTGGCGGTGTGAGCCGCTTTCTTTTGCCTACTTTTCTTTGCGGCGGCAAAGAAAAGTAGGTGCCGCCCCGCACAGGGGCGACGCGTGGAGTGAGCTAACAATTCGCGGATGCCAGCGAAAGCAAATACCAAAACACCAAACAACGATGCATGTTGCGGCGGCAAAGAAAAGTAAGTTCCGTCCCGCACAGGGGCGCCGCGTGAAGCGCGCTAACAAAACGCGGATGCCATCGAAAGCAAATGCGAAAACACTAAACAAGGACCCATGTTGCGGCGGCAAAGAAAAGTAGGCGCCCCCCCGCAGGGGGCAACGCATAAAGCAAGACAACGCATCGCGGCTGCCAGCGAAAAAGCAAAACACGCCGACCGGCGACCCAATGCCCGACCTACGCGACGAGCGCCGCATCTTCAACCGTCTGGGGTGATCGACATCACGGCTCCAGGACGCCCGGAAACGCGGCCACATCATCGCCTACCCAAGTCTAATCACTCCCCCGCATGCGCTTCGCCGACCACCTTGCCACGGAAGATGTAGTACTGGTACAGGTTGTACCCGATCATCACGGGAAAGATCAGTCCGATACCAGCAAGCATGAACGCGAGCGTATGCGAATCGGAAGCGGCCTCCACGATCCCCAGCTTGCCTGGCACGAAGTCCGGGAACAGGCTCACCGCAAGGCCGGCGAACGACACGATGAACAGCGTCACCGCACCGCGAAACGGCCCGCGCGACGCGCCCATGTACAGCGACGCCATGATGAACGCGAAGGCGAGCGCCGCGGCAAGGCCGAGCGCGATCAGCACATGCATGACGCCGGGCTGCGACCAGCGCTCGAGGCCCACATCGCTGAAGAACCATGTCGCGATGGTCAGCAGCAACGCGGCGGCGACCGTCAGCACCGCGCTCAGCAGCGCTAGACGGCGCGACCATTGCTCGATCATACCCACCGTCTTCTTGACCAGATACGTCGCGCCCAGCAGCGCATAGCCCGCCACCACGCCGATGGCCGCCACGACGACGAACCCCTGGCTCATCTCGCCCGGCACGAGTCCCGTAACGATCTTGCCGAGCACGACGCCTTGCGCGAGCGCGGCGACCAGGCTGCCGATGCCGAACACCTTGTCCCACAGCGGACCGTGCTCGACACTGTGGCGGAACTCGATGGCCGCGCCGCGCATGATGAGCCCCGCGATCAGCGCCATGATGGGCAGGTAGAGATCCTGCATCAGCTGCGCGTACGCAAGCGGAAACGCGCCGAACAGACCGCCGCCGAGCACGACGAGCCAGGTTTCGTTCGCGTCCCAGACGTGGCCGATCGACTCGACCATCACGTCGCGGTCTTCGCGCCGCGAGCGCAGCAGACTGAGAATGCCGACGCCGAGATCGAAGCCGTCCGTCACGACGTAAAAGACCAGCATCAGGCCGAGCAGGCCGAACCACACGTAGGCCAGCAACGAATGTGTAGAGCTATCCATGAGGCAACCTCTTGAGGGGAGTACGCGGCATCAATAGCCGGAAATGGATTTCGTCGACGCGGCGCGCGCCGTGACGATCGCGGGCGGCACGCTGGTCAGGTCGGGGCCCGTGCGCAGCCAGCGGCGCGCGAGGACGAAGAACGTGACGAGCAGCACGACATAGAACGCGAAGAACATCGCCATGCTCAGCGAGACCGAGGAGGGCGCCACCGTGGATGCCGCCTGGCTCGTGCGCAGCAGCCCATACACGACCCACGGCTGACGTCCCACTTCGCGCACGATCCAGCCAGCTTCGACGGCAACGTAAGGCAGCGGAATGCACAGCACCCAGGCGAGCAGCAGCTTGCGGCGCGCGAGCAGCGCATCGAGGCTGCCGCGTGCCTTGCGCAGCGCGTAGACGGTCCAGAACGCCAGCAGCATGAAGCAGAAGCCGATGCCCGCCATCACGCGGAACGCGTAGTAGAGCAGGGGGATCATCGGCGGCTGGTCTTCGGGCTTGAAGTCGGTCAAGCCCTTCACCTGACCATGCAGCGAGTGCGTGCCGAGCACGCTCAGCATGCCGGGCACTTCCAGCGACCAGTCATTGCGCTGCGCCTGCTTGTCGGGCCACGCGAGCAGCGACCACGACGCGCCCGTGCCCGGCGCATTGGTGTGCCAGTGGCCTTCGATCGCCGCGCCCTTCGCGGGCTGCGTCTCGAACACACTGACGCCGCTCGAATCGCCGAGCCACACTTGCAGCGGCGCGGCGATCACGAGCACGGTAAGCGCGATCTTGAACGAGCGCGCGAAGAACTCGGGGTGGCGCTTGCGGAACAGGTTGTACGCGGAAATGCCCGCGATCACGAACATGCCCGTTTCGATGGCCGCAACCCACATGTGCGACACGCCCCACACCATGTCGGGATTGAAGATCGCGGCCAGATAGTTCGTCACCTCGATCTTGCCGTCGACCACGGCATATCCCGCCGGCGTCTGCATCCACGAGTTGGCGACCATGATCCAGAACGCCGAGATGCTGGAGCCGAGCGCGACCATGCCCGTCGCGAACAGGTGCACGCCGCGCGGCACGCGTCCCCAGCCGAGCAGCATCACGCCGACGAAACCCGCTTCGAGCATGAACGCCATCGCGCCTTCGAAACCGAGAATGTTGCCGATGAACTGGCCGCTGTACTGCGAGAAGCCTGCCCAGTTGGTGCCGAACTGAAACTCCATCGGAATGCCGCTGACCACGCCCACCGCGAAGTTCAGCACCAGCAGCTTGCTCCAGAAGCGCGCCTGACGGTAGTACATGACGTCGCCCGTTTTGATCCACAGTGCTTCGACGAGCACGAGGAAAGCGGACAGGCTGATGGTCAGGATCGGCCACAGAATATGGAAGATGGCCGTCATCGCGAACTGTGCGCGCGACAGGTTGGCAACGTGATCAAGCATGGCTGTTCTCCCCAGCGTGCGACGCGGCCTGCATGACGATGGCGCGTGTTGCGGAGTCGGGGCCGACGGCGGCGGCGCGCCCGATCTTCACGGGCACCGACTTGTACGACGGCGTGCGGCTTTGCGGATCGAACGCGTAGAGCGGCACGAGCGGATTCACCTCGGGGTAGTACGCACCGCAGCATCCGTCGGGCAGCGAATACTCGACCACCTTGAAGCTGCGGATCACGCGTTCGATGCCGTCGGTGGAGAGCGCGACGATATCGACGCGCTCGCCCGGATGCAGCCCGCGTTTGTGCAGTTCGTGCTGGTTCATGAACACCACGTCGCGCTGGCCGAACACGCCGCGATAGCGGTCCGAGTGCGAATAGAGGGTGGTGTTGTACTGGTCGTGGCTGCGCATGGTGGTGAGCCAAAGCGCGTCGGGATCGTCGTGCCAGGGGTTCTCGTCGAGCCCTTTGAAGACGAGGAAATTCGCGCGGCCCGTCGGCGTGTCCCACACGCGTTCGCGCGCGTTCGACGTGAGATGGAAGCCGCCCGGCACGCGGATGCGTTCGTTGTAGGCCTGGAAAATCGGGAACACGATTTCGATCGCATCGCGAATATGGTCGTAGTTCGCGACCATCTGCTCCCAGGGCACGCGCGACTTCTCGCCGAGCGTCGCGCGCGCAATGCCCGCGACGATAGCCGGCTCGCTCATCAGGTGCGGCGACGCGGGCTCGTTGCGGCCGGCCGACGCGTGCACCATCGACATCGAATCTTCGACGGTGATCGACTGCGGGCCGCCCGCCTGAATGTCGATTTCCGTGCGGCCGAGGCACGGCAGAATCAACGCTTCCTTGCCATGCACGAGATGGCTGCGATTCAGCTTGGTCGCGATGTGCACGGTCAGGTTGAGCTTGCGGATCGCTTCCTGCATGCGTACCCAGTCGGGAATCGCGGCCGCGAAGTTGCCGCCGAGTCCGATGAACACTTTTGCGTCGCCGCGCATCATCGCTTCGAGCGTCGCGATCACGTCGTTGCCGTGGTTGGCCGGCGGGCGAAAACCGAAGGCGCGCTCGATGCCTTCAATTAGGCCCTTGTTCGGTTTTTCGGTGATGCCGACCGTGCGGTTGCCTTGCACGTTCGAATGTCCGCGCACCGGGCAGATGCCCGCGCCTTCGCGGCCGACGTTGCCGCGCAGCAGCGCGAGATTGGCGATCTGCTGGACGTTCTCCGTGCCGCGATGGTGCTGCGTAATGCCCATGCCGTACACGAGAATCGCATTGTCGGCCTGCATGTAGATGTTCGCCGCGTTCTCGATATCGGCGCGCGACAGACCCGAATGCCGTTCGATCGCATCCCAGGATGTTGCGCGCAGATCGTCGAGCAGCGCATCGATCCCGTGCGTATGGCCCTGGATGAATTCGATGTCGAGGATGCGCGGTTTGTCGGCGGCGAGCGCGGCGTCGTCGGCTTCGACGATGGCCTTCATCATCCCCTTGAGCACGGCGACGTCGCCGCCTACCTTGACCTGATACAGGAACGTGCTGATCGGCGTGTAGCCGAGCGTCGCCATTTCAACGGGGTTCTGCGGCGACGCGAAGCGCTCCAGCGCGCGTTCGCGGAACGGATTGAAGGATACGATCTTCGCGCCGCGGCGCGACGCCGAATGCAGGTCGCTCATCATCCGCGGGCTGTTGGTGCCGGGGTTCTGCCCGAAGATGAAGATCGCGTCGGCGTGTTCGAAGTCTTCGAGCAGCACCGTACCTTTGCCGACGCCGATCGACTGCGGCAAGCCGACGCTGGTCGCTTCGTGGCACATGTTCGAGCAGTCGGGAAAATTGTTGCTGCCGAACTCGCGGACGAACAACTGGTAGAGAAACGCCGCTTCGTTCGACGCACGGCCCGACGTGTAGAAATCGGCCTGATCGGGATGGTCGAGCGCGTTCAGATGGCGGCCCACCAGCGCGAACGCATCGTCCCAGCTGATGGGCGCATAGCGGTCCGTGCTGGCGTCATAGACCATCGGATGCGTGAGGCGGCCGGCCATTTCGAGGTCGTAGTCGTCCCATGCGGTGAGCTCGGACACGCTGTGCGCGGCGAAGAACTCTGGCGTGCAGCGGTTCACGGTCGCTTCCCATGCGACGGCCTTTGCGCCGTTCTCGCAAAACTCGAACGACGAGGTGTGCTTCGGGTCGGGCCATGCGCAGCCCGGACAATCGAAGCCTTGCGGCTGGTTCATATGCAGCAGCGTCTTTGCGCCCGAGACGGGGATGCCCTGAAGCGTCAGCGCTTCACCCGTTGCCTTGAGCGCGCCCCAACCGCCTGCGGGGTCGCTGTAAATACGGATCACCTTTTTTTTGCCCATTTCCGTTTCCTGTCGAGTCGAATCAGTGTCATCGAACGAATGATCGGGTCACGGAAACAAGGCGTCTTGCCTGTTTGCCCGCTGGTTTTATTTCCACACGGAGTTGCCTGACTGATTACCGCGCGTTCAGGTCTGCGAGCGAATCGTTCGATGCCCTGTTTTAGCCGTCAGCGGATGAAGAAGTCGCCATCGCCATTCATCACGATCGAAAAAAAAGCGGGCGATTTGTCTGACACAAATCGCCCGCTTTTTTAAGCACGAACCTGAACTGCAGGTTACGTCCAGTACTTGTAATCGGTCACGCTGCGCTGATACCCACCCATGCCGCGATGCGTGTGCCGCTCGCGCACGGGCTCGCCGAAACTGCCGAGCTTTAGCATCGCAGGCCGCGCTCGCGCGGGCACATGCTCCTTCCACGGCGACGAAACATCCGTCGCCGATACGGGCGTTGGCTTGCCTGCTTCGGCGGCCAGACGTTCAAGCGGCAATTGCGCATTCGCGCCGACCACGAGAATCGCCTGCATCACGCCCGGTGCCTGATACGCACAGGTCGCAGCCAACGCAACGCTACATGCGGCAATCGCATAGCTGGGCCGGAAGAAAGGAAAGGCGATGGTGCGCATCATGCATTCTCCATTACGCGCGCTACATGGCTAAAGGTTTGAGGTTGGTGCCCGGTTAAGACGCGGGTGTCGAGCGCCTCTTTCAGATGCGACGTCATGAAGTCGATGAAGGTCTTGATCTTCGCGTCGATATGATGCCGGCTTGAATAAACGGCGAAAACGCTCGTATTTTGAAGGCGCGATTCGGGGAATAACTGAAGCAGCCTGCCATTGCGGAGGTCGTCGATTACGCAATGCACCGGCAATGCCGCGACGCCCGCGCCCGCCAGCGTGGCAATGCGGGTCGCCTCAGTGTCGTTGATCGCGAACTGACGGGCGCCCTCCGGACCCGTCGACTGTCCCGCCGGCTTCACGAGGCTGAGCTTCACAGGATGGCCGTTCGGCTCGACGCGGAACGGCATCGGCGTCAGCGCGTGTTCGTCGAGATCGTTCGCGGTTTCGACCCGATGCGTCTGAAGAAAAGCGGGGGACGCGACCAGCACGCGCTCGCAGTGACCGATCAGCTTGCAGACGTTGCGCGAATCGGGCAACGCCGGCGCGGCGACGATCGACACATCCACATCATCTTCGAGCAGGTTCGCCATGCGCGGCAGAAACTTCACCTGCACCGCGACGCTCGGAAAGCGCTTGCGATACTCCAGAATGGAATGCGTCAGTTGCGCAAGGCCGAGGTCGGTCACGCAGTGAATCCGCAGCGTGCCGCGCGCGCTGGTGTGCGCGTCGCCCGCCTCGGCTTCGGCGTCCTCCAGGTCGGCGAGAATCTTCTTGCACTTCCGGTAGTAGCGCTCGCCCGGTTCCGTCAGCGAAACCTTGCGCGTCGTACGTTGCAGCAGCCGTGCGTGCAAGTGGTCTTCGAGCGACGACACGGCGCGCGACACACTGCCCGTGCTGCAGTTCATGTGGTCTGCCACCGCGCTGAAACTGCCCGACTCGACGACGCGCGAGAAAATGCGCATGCTCAAGATCTTGTCCATGGAACCGTTCACCTCGTGCTGTCTGATCCGTTTTGTCTTTGTGCGGAATACGTTCTTTTGCCGCTTGAGACAAAGATAGACCGGGGCGACGGAATGAACCATCGTACGTTGGGACGTCTGCTTAATCCAAGTAGTCAGGGCTTCATACGTTCGTATAGGGCGGCGCGCGCGATTCGCTGCGGCCAGACCATCCGTTGCGCGGAGATCGATCAATCCGTTCGCGCTGCAATCCGGCATTGCGCTGGACGCAATCAAAACCGCGTGACATGACGTGTAGACTTCGTGCGTCTCGTCAAGCGGCGGCGCTTCAGGAAATTTAAAGGCACGAAATCGCGCGCGACGCCTCCGCCCGCACGGCCAGCAGCCATGTGCTCAGTGCAAACGCGATGTGTTTCGCGGCGCGCACCGCGCGATGCCGGGGGCATTGCAGGCGCTTAAAACAGGGAAGTCCGGCGTAGAAACATACGGATCTCACCGCGCGTATTCAGGTTTTTTAATGCTTCGACAAAGTATTCTTCACTCCGCATTGCTACGCTGCACGGTGCATTGGAGCACATGGCCGGGCATCATCCGGCGCGGAGGAGTCAACATGAACAAGAACGTGGCCGGCGTCGACATTCCCGACGGCGTGCTGGCTCGCGCGGCTTTCGAGCATGTTCGCGGCATCGAGCCCGAGCTGTTGTTGCATCACGCGTTGCGCGTGTTTCTGTTCGCTGCGTTGATAGGCTGCAAGGAAGCGCTCGCGTTCGACATGGAACTGCTGTACGTGAGCGCGCTTTTTCACAACGCCGGGCTGAACGAGCGGTACGCCCATTCGCCGAACCGCTTCGAGATCGACAGCGCGAACGCGGCGCGCGAGTTTCTGCGTTGTCATCGCGCCGACGAATCCGCGACGGCGCAAGTGTGGACCGCGATCGCGCTGCATACCACGCCCGGCATTCCCGAACACATGCCGCCCCTCGTCGCGCTGCTCAGCGCCGGCGTGCAAATGGACGTGCGCGGCGCGCGCTATCACGAGTTCATCGCGCAGCAGCGCAATGACATCGTGCAGGCGTTTCCGCGCGAACGCGGCTTCAAGACGAAGCTGATCGAGGCGTACGCGCGCGGCATGGAGCATCGGCCTGAAACGACGTTCGGCACGGTCAACGCGGACGTGCTCGACAGATGGGACCCGGACTATCGGCGTCTGAATTTTTGCGGGCTGGTGCTGGGGTCGGAGTGGCCTCACTAGCGGCCGCTCGCGTCAACATATCCAGTCAAGGCAAAGCAAAGTCATGAATACCCCGGCGATCAACCCTCCCGACCTTCTGTCCGCCCAGCCCGATGCGGGTGCGCCGGATCTGGCGATGCCGTATTCGTCGCTGGAGTTCCGGCAGCATCAGATGTTTCCGCGCTTGTCCGCTGCGCAGATTGCGAGCCTGCGCCGCTTCGCGCAGCCGATGTCGTTCAGGGCGGGCGAGCTGATCTTCGAAACCGGGCGCATCGCGCTAGGGCTTTTCGTGCTGTTGCACGGGCGCGTGCGAATCAGCTCACGCGACAGCTTCGGCCGCTCGACGCTCGTGACGGAGCACGACGACGGCCATTTCATGGCCGAGATGGCGCAGTTGTCAGGCAAGCCCGCGCTGATCGACGGCGTTGCGCTGACCGATTGCGACACGCTGGTGGTGTCGCCCGACAAGCTGCGTGCCTTGATCGTCGCCGATGCGCAACTCGGCGAGCACATCATGCGGGCGTTGATCCTGCGGCGGCTGGGGCTGATCGAGCAGGGCCTCGGGCCGATCATCGTCGGCAATGGCGACGATGCGCGCCTCGTCCGCTTGCAGGGCTTCCTGCGCCGCAATGCCTACCCCGCGACGGTGATCGACGCGCGTCACGACGCCGAGGCCGCCACGCTGCTGGCGGGGATCACCACAGGCCCGGACGATTTCCCTTTGGTGTTCTGCCCGAACGGCTCCGTGCTGCGCGCACCCGACGAAGCGCAACTGGCGTCGTGCCTCGGCCTCGTGCCGACCTTCGAGCGCTCGCATGTGTATGACGTCGCGATCGTCGGCGCGGGTCCGGCGGGACTCGCTGCCGCCGTGTATGCGGCCACGGAGGGCCTGTCGGTTGCCGTGTTCGACCAGCGCGCGCCGGGCGGACAGGCGGGCGCGAGTTCGCGGATCGAGAACTACCTCGGCTTTCCGACGGGCATCTCAGGCCAGGCGCTCGCCGCGCGCGCGTTCCAGCAGGCGCTGAAGTTCGGCGCGCATCTGGCGATTCCCGGCAAGGTCACGTGCGTCGACAGCGAAGACGGCATTCATGGGCTGACGCTGCTCGACGGCCAGCGCGTCAACGCCCGCACGGTGGTGGTCGCGAGCGGCGCGGCGTATCGCAAGCCGGGCATTGCGGGCTTCGATCGTTTCGAGGGAAGCGGCATCTACTACTGGGCGTCTCCCATCGAGGCCAAACTGGTCAAGGGGCAGGACATCGTGCTGATCGGCGGCGGCAATTCCGCGGGCCAGGCCACCGTGTTTCTCGCCAACTTCGCGCGCAGCATCCGCGTGCTGATTCGCGGCGCGGACCTGAATGCGAGCATGTCGAAGTATCTGATCGACCGCATCGGCTCGTTGCCGAACGTGTCGTTGTGCACGCGCTGCACGCTGCAAGCGCTCGAAGGCGACGAGGCGGGATTGACGCATGTCCGCGTGCGGCGCGAAGACGAGGGCGACGAGACGATCGAAACGCGTCACCTGTTCCTTTTCATCGGTGCCGATCCGAAGACCGACTGGCTCATGTCGAGCGGTGTCGAACTGGATAGCCACGGTTTCGTCGTGACGGGCTTCGCGCGGCGCTCGCAAACGCCAGGTGGCTCAGGCATTCACTATCCGCTCGAAACCAGCTTGCCCGGCATGTTCGCGGTCGGCGACGTACGCTCCGAATCGACCAAGCGCGTGGCGTCCGCCGTGGGCGATGGCGCGGCCGTCGTGAGCCAGATTCATGCTTATCTCGCGCATTGCCACGCGGCTGCGCAGAACAGTTAACCACGACTGGCGGCCGCGATTCGACGCACGCGCTGTGCCCTGGTGCATGTCGCAGTGCGCGTGACGTCGGGCGATATCGCGCCTGCGGCCGCGATCCAGTTGCACGACACCCATCTCTGCGTTGGATAAGCCAGCGCAGCGCGCGCCGCGCATCGCCAGCACGCCTTCGCTTCGATGCGAACCTCATACGGGACCTTCGCAATGGATGCCCTTGCAACGACTTCAAATTTTTTGAACGGATCGTTCGGATTTTTCCACCCATGCATCTGCCGCGCCGTTCTAGACTGCCAAGCACATCAACCGGTATGCAGCATGCTTCGCATCGTGCCTTGCTCTATCCGAGCCTTTCGATTCCGACTCAACGGCACGTGCCGTGAAGCGTTGCGTGCGCGTGCCTGCGCGATCCGCTCATGACCCGCGTCGGACCGCTCGACATCGATCTCACGCGCCGTGAAGCACGCGTCGACGGCATGACCGTGCGCATCGGGAATCGTGCGTTCGACATACTCGAACTGCTGATCGAGGCGCAGGGCGGCCTGGTGTCGAAGGAGACGATTCTGGAGCGCGTATGGCCGGACTCGGTAGTCGGCGACAACAACCTTCAGGTGCACATGTCGGCGCTGCGCAAGCTGCTCGGCGACAGCCGCGACCTGATCAAGACGATAGCGGGGCGCGGCTATCGGCTGGTCGGTTCTGGCGCCTGCGTACAGCACGAAGCAGGCGCGTCTTTGCACGACGCGCCTCACGGGCTCGTGCAAAGCGCGGTGCCGAACAATCTGCCTGCGTGCGGCTCCGTGCTGGTTGGCCGCGACGAAGCGACTGCACATGTCAGTACCGTGCTGCGCAACGCGCGTCACGTGACGCTGGTCGGTTCGGGCGGCATCGGCAAGACGCGCGTTGCGATCGAGGTCGCGCGACGCTTGCTGGAGCACGCGCCGGGCGGGGTCTACTTCGTGTCGCTGGGCTCCGCATCCGACATGAGCTGCGTGCTGGCGATGATGGCATCGGTGATCGGCGTGCCGCCCGAAAGCGGGTGTTCGACGCGCGAGCGCATCGTCGAGGCGATTGGCGGGCGGCGCATGCTGATCGTGCTCGACGGCTGCGAGCATGTGATCGACGGGGCGGCGCAACTCGCGAACCATCTGCTGAACGCATGCCCGCACTTGCGCGTGCTGTCGACGAGCCGCGAGCCGTTGCGTATTCCGTCTGAGACGTTGTACTGGGTGCCCGCGCTCGACGTGCCCGAGCCGAACGACGATACGCCGCGCGTGCGCCGCTGCAGCGCCGTGAGCCTGTTCCTGATTCGCGCCCGCGCGATCGACGCGCGCTTCGCCACCGACGACGCGAGCCTTCACGTGACGGGCATGGTGTGCCGGCGGCTCGACGGCATTCCGCTGGCGATCGAACTGGCAGCGGCCCGCGCCGCGCTGCTCGGCATCGACACGCTGGCCGCGCATCTCGACGACCGCTTCGGCATGTTGACGGGCGGCACGCGCACCGCGTTGCCGCGCCATCAGACGCTGAAGGCGACGCTCGACTGGAGCCACGCGCTGCTCGACGAAGCCGAACGCAAGACCTTGCGCCGCGTCGGCATTTTCGCGGACCGTTTTCCGCTCGAGGCGGCCGTGGCGGTCGCGAGCGATCACGAAACGCGCGAGCTGGATGTGGTCGCGGCGATGGCGGCGCTGGTTGAGAAGTCGCTGGTGGTCGCGAGCACCGGGCCGGGCATCGCGTCATTCCGGCTGCTCGAAACGACCCGCATGTACGCGCGGCAGAAGCTCGACGACAACGGCGAGCGCCGTGTCGTCGCGCTGAATCATGCGCGCTATCTGTCCACGGTAATCGACAGTAACGCGCGCGCAGCAGGTCAATGCGGTGGAGAACGCTGGCGCAGCGGGATGCCCGCGCTGCTCGACGAGGTTCGCGCGGCACTCGGCTGGGTGCTGTCCGAGGACGGCGACGCAGCGTTACGCGAAACGCTGCCCGCCAATGCCGTCTTTCTGTTCTACGAGTTGTCGCTGATCGACGAGTGCTGCACATGGGCGCGGCGTGCGCTTGCTGCCATTGCGCCTGCGGACGAATCCGCGCATGCGTTGCCGCGCCAGCGCGCGCGGCTGCGGCTTCTCGCGGCGCTGGGTGCGGCGCTCGTGCGGGTTCGCGGGCCCAACCCGGAAACCCATGCGATCTGGAACGAAGTGCTCGCGTCGGCGATCGCGTCGGGCGACCGGCCGCATGCGGATGCGGGAAGCAGATTGATCAGCGCCACGCCGTTGTGAAACTACGCCTGGCGCCCTGCGTCATTCGTCACGTCAGCTCATGGCCACGAGCCGATGCGCGACATCGTCGATCAGGTCAGGGCGATCGAGCTGATCGACCCACCAGCGCAATGCCTTGCCGGCTTCGTCGTCGCGCCATGCGAGATAGAAGTGCGTAACCGAGCGCATCCCCGACACTTCCTTGCGCACCAGTTGCCCGCGATTCAACGGCCCCGCGGCGATACATTCGGGCACCGTGCCGATGCCGAGGCCGCGAATCTGCGCGGCGAGCTTGGTTTCGAGCGTCGGCACCGTCAGCACTTCCTGATTGGCGGCGAGCGCAATGGTGCGCGGCGTGAGCTTGCGTGACGTGTCGCTGATCGCGACCGCGCGGTGCCGCGCGACAGCATCCATCGTCAAGGGCTCGGCAGCCGAGGCGAGGGGATGACCGGGCGCCATCACGAACGCGTGCTGCAACGAGCCGATCGGCTTCGCAACGAGGTTCGCGATGGGCGGCGGCTCGCCCGCCGCGCCGACGACGAGATCCGCGCGGCGTGTGATCAGCGCGTCCCATGTGCCGCCGAGCGTTTCTTTCGACAGCAGCAGCCGGGTGCCGAGATTGAGCTTGTAGAACTCGGTGACGTGAGGCCAGATGAGATCGAACGGAATGATTTCGTCGATGGCGACGCGCAGTTCCGATTCCCAGCCATGCTCGATCCGCTTCGCTTTTAGTTCGAGCTCGCGTGCGGCTTCGAGCAGACGCCGGCCTTCTTCGACGATCACGCGGCCCGCATGCGTGAGCTTCGCGCGGCGGCCCGTGCGCTCGAACAGCTTCACGCCGAGATCGACTTCCAGCTTCTGAACCAGATAGGTCAACGACGAGGGGACCTTGTGCAGCTCTTCTGCTGCGGCTGCGAACGTGCCCGTGCGGTCGATGGCATCGAGCGCCTGGAGGACTTCAAAAGAGAGGTTCATGAATGGCGTCGCGAGGAATGTGTGAATGCGTTATCGCTCATAGCATGAAGGCGCGTTCGCATTCGCGCAACACGAGAATTTCATGGCGGGTCCATTGCAATCATCAGCGTGCGATTCGGCAATCGACGTGACCCTGTTTCACGCAAAATCAAAGCCTTCACCGTACGCGTATTGCGCGCCTTTTTTCGAAGGCAACGCCCATACCGTACCGACCCGGCAAGACACGGACATCCCTATGAACTTCGATGCAGGCGTCGCGGCGTGGCCGCGATGGCGTGACGAACTCAGGCAATACTGGAGCGACGATTATCCGCGCTTCAGGCATGTCGCCAAGGTCGCGATTGCCGCGACGCTCGCGATGGGCTTGTGCATGCGCCTCGAACTGCGCGGGCCCGGCACGGCAATGGTGTCGTGCATCGTCGTGATGATGTTCCAGCAAAGCGGCATGGTGATAGCACGCGGCTTCTATCGCGGTCTCGGCATGGTGTGCGGCAGCCTCGCCGGGCTCGTGCTGGTGTCGCTGTTCTCGCAGGCGTCGTGGCTCTTTCTGCTCGCGCTGGCTGCGTGGATCGGCGTGTGCGTGTTCGGCTCGTCGTACTTCCGCAACTTCCAGTCATACGGTTTTCTGCTGACGGGCTATGCGACCGCGATCACGTCGCTGCCCACGTTGTCGAATCCGTATGGCGTGTTCGACAACATCGTCTACACGATCAGTGAAGTGGTGATCGGCGTCACATGCGCGAGTCTGGTCAGCGCACTGATTCTGCCGCGCCGCGTGGCGCCCGATCTGTACGCGGCAAGCAGGAACAATCTCGGTCATCTGTTCGCAGCCATTCACACGCTGCCCGGCGCGACGCTGCCGCAGGACGGCTTCGGCACGATGCTCGATCTGCTGCGCGAGCGCGCGAACGTGCAAAGCCTGCGCGTCGGCGCTGTGTTCGAAGACCCGTCGATCCGCCTGCAAAATCATGCATTCATCAAGCTCGATACCAGCTTTGTCGATACGCTCGCCTCGGCGCACGCGCTGCACCAGGTGATCGCGCGGGCCTCCGCCAAAGCCGGCTCGCGCACGACGCGCGCCGCCCATGAACTGATTGGCTCGCTGCTCGCGATCGTGCCTGCGGGTCTTGCGCCGGATGCGTCGCCGGAGTTGCAGGTCGATGCGCTGTCGGCCCCGCTTGCCGGGTTCGAGCGCTCGTTGCAAGGTCGAGTCGACGCCGCGCTAAAAGCGCTGGAAGACGTGCCCGCGTGTGAACGTGTCTTCATCGACATGACGGGCGCGGCGCTGCACGGCTTCGCCGGCAATCTGCGCGAGCTGTGCCGCGGTTTCGTGGATGCGCGCCGCGCCGATCAACGCCCCTGGGCGCAATCGGTGCTGCGGCTGATCACGCATATCGACAGCACGCGCGCCACGTCCAATCGCGCGGCGGCCATCCTCGACGGCATGCGCGCGGCGGCGGCCGTGCTGTCGGTGGGCGCGATGTGGCTGGCGTCGGGCTGGGTGGGCGGATCGAGCGCGCTGGTTTCCGTCGCGATCGTCAGCGCGCTGTTCACGCTCGCGCCCGATCCCGTTGTCGCGAGCTGGCAGATGTTTTGCGGCTGCCTTGCGGGTGCGATCGCGGGCTTCTTCATCGCGTTCTTTGTGTTCCCGCTGTTCGACTGCTTTCCATTGCTCGCTGCGTGCATGGCATTCCCGATCGTCGTGAGCAGTTACCTGAACACGTTTCCGAAAACCGCCACGTTGGGTCTCGGCTTCGGTGTGTTCTTCTGCTACACGGTCAATATCGCGAATCCTGTTATGTACCATCCTGCAGAGTTTCTCGATACGGCTTTTGGTCTGTCGCTCGGCATCGCCGCCGCGGCCGTCGCGTTCTCGACCATCGTGCCGCTGGCGGGCGACTGGATTTCACGGCAATACCTGAAGCAGATCCGCTCGCTCGTCACCAGGTCCACGCGCGACGACGACCTGGAAGACCTCTCGCATCGTTTCGAGTCTGGCATGCGCGGCTTCATCATGCGGATCGCGTCAGCGCCTGCGGGGGAGCGTGTGGACCAGACGCGTCTCGTCGCGTCGGCGTTCGCGGCGCTGGAAGTCGGGCGCGCGATGATCGTGATACGCCAGGACACCGCGCGCATGGCCGCGCATCTGCCGAACCACTGGCTCACGCTGCAACACGCGTGGCTCGACGCGATGGCCGAGCTATTCTCCATCGCCACTCCAGCGGCGCGAGACCGCGCGATGAATGCGACGCAGCGGGCGAGGCGGGCGTTGTCGCGCATCGAACCCGGCGACTCCGACTACGCCACGGCAGATGCGCAGAGCGTGAAGCGGATGCGCCGGCTCATGTACTTCACCGAACTGATGTTGAAGGACGACACGCTGCCGTTGTGGCAGACATCGGCAGCGGCTGCCATCGGAGCGTCGGCATGAAGCAGCGTGTCTCGTTCACGAACCGTGCTTGCCGCGCGCTATCGACGGCGGCGCTGTGTGTGATGCTTTGCTCGTGCATCAATAGCGGGGGCATTCGTCCACACGAAACGGAATTGAATCCGGCGTCGCTCGATCCCGGCAACGCGATCCGCACGACACGCCAGGACGCCGCCTGGCCCGCTGGCGACTGGTGGCGCCAATGGAACGATCCGCAACTCGACAGGCTCGTCGAGGACGCGACCGCGGGCAATCCGGGCCTGAAGGAAGCGCAGGCGCGGATCGACAACGCCCGGTTCCAGGCCCAGGTCGCAGGCGCGGCCGAGTTGCCGCAAGTCAACGTGTCGGGCAACTTCGAGCGCGAGCGCTTCGCCCGTTATACGACGCCGGCGCCGCCGGGCGGAACGACCGTGTGGGACAACAGCGCAACGGCGGGTCTTTCGTACGACCTCGACTTGTGGGGCAAGAACCGCGCGATCCGTGAAGGCGCGCTCGATGCCGTGCAGGCCTCGGTAGCCGACGACCGCTTCGCCGTAGTCGAACTGCAGACGGCCGTGGTGCGCGCCTACGTGCAGCTCGCGCTTCAATACGCGCTGCTCGACGCTGACCTGGCCGTGCAGCAGGAAGAACAGCACACGCTCGATATCGCGAAGGCCCGCTTCGAAGCGGGCATCGGCAGCCGTCTCGACGTGTCGCAGGCGACGACGCAAGCGGCCATGAGCGTGACGAAGGTTCAGCAGACGCAGCAGCAACTCGCGTTGAGCCGCATCGATATCGCCGCGCTTGCGGGCAAGGGCGCCGGTTACGGCGACACGCTGAAACGCCCGGCGCTCGCGCTGAATGTGCCCGTCGCGTTGCCCGCGTCGTTGCCCGTCGATCTGCTCGGCCATCGGCCCGACATCGTCGCGCAGCGCTGGCGCGTGCTCGCCACCGAAAAAGGCATGGCGGCCGCGCATGCCGCTTTCTACCCGAACATCGATTTGCTTGCTACAGCGTCGCTGGGATCGGCCGCGACCTTCGGCGGATTCTTCAACCTGTTGAGCAGCAACGGCGCGGGCCATAGCCTGGGCGCGGCGATTTCGCTGCCGATCTTCGACGGCGGGCGGCTGCGCGGCGAGTACGGCGTGGCCGTGTCGGACCGCGACGCCGCCGTCGATGCCTACAACGCGGCCATCGTCGATGCGATGCGCGGCGTCGCGGCGCAGGTGACGTCGCTGCACGCGCTGGACGAGCAGCAGACGTCGACGCAAAGCACGCTCGATGCGGCGCGCGACGCCTACCGGATCGCGGAGTCGGGCTATCGCAACGGCATCACGGAGTTTCTGAATGTGCTCGCGGCGCAGAACGCGCAGCAGGAGCAGGAAGAGCGGCTCGCCGGCGTCGAGGCCAAACGGCTCGACGCATGGGCGTTGCTGATGAAAGAACTGGGCGGCGGTTTCGCCGCGACGGCAGCCGACCGCGCTGCCATGGAGCCTGACAATGCCCGCTGAGATTGAATTCTGTTCGTTCCTCGTGCCGTATCTGCTGCCCGTGCTGATCGGTTGCGTGGTGGTTTTCGTGATGCTCGATCTGCTGTTCGCGCGGCTCGGTGTCTATCGGTATGCATGGCATCCGGGGCTGTTCCGGGTTGCGCTCTTCGCCGCGATGTTCAGCGGCGTCTCCTTGCTGGTGCGTGGATAACGCGGCGATGAACCATGATGAACCACGCGCCTTGCCGACCTGAAACCGCTCGCAACAACACAACAACATGACGATCAAACCGCAATCCTTCCTGCGCGCGTTCTTCACGGTGACGATCCTGCTGATCGCGGTGGTGCTGGTGCGCCTGCTATGGATCAGCTACATGTACTCGCCGTGGACGCGCGACGGCCGCGTGCGTGCCGACGTGATCGACGTGGCGACCGACGTGTCGGGGCTCGTCAGTGAAGTGCGGGTGAAGGACAACCAGTTCGTGCATCGCGGCGACGTGCTGTTCGTGCTCGACCCGTATCGCTTCAACTATGCCGTCGCGCAGGCGGATGCCGACATCGCGCGGGCCCAGGCCGAGATGGCGCGTGCGAAGGCGCAGATGTCGGAAGGCGCGTCGCGCGACCAGATGAAGCGCGAGCAGGCCGCGCGCCGCGCGAACCTCGCGGGCGACGTGATCTCCGATGAAACCCGCGAAGATGCCGCGTCGGCCGCGAACCAGTCGGATGCCGCCTATCGCGCCGACATCGCTGCCTATAGCGCGGCCGAGGCGCAATATAAAGCCGCCGTCGTCGAACAGCAGACGGCGCAGCTCAATCTGACGCGCAGCGTGGTAAGAGCGCCCGCCGACGGCTATATCACCAACCTGAACCTGTGGCCGGGCGACTATGCGACGGCGGGCGCGGCGAGAATGGCGCTCATCGACGCGCACTCGTTCTGGGTCTACGGCTATTTCGAGGAAACGAAGATTCCGCAAGTGCATGTCGGCGACCGCGCCGTAGTGCGCCTGCTGTCGGGCGGCGTCGACATTCAGGGGCATGTGGACAGCCTGTCGAGCGGCATCGCCGATCGCGACAACCCCACCAGCGGCAACGACCTGCTGGCCAATGTGAACCCGATCTTCACGTGGGTGCGGCTTGCGCAGCGGGTGCCCGTGCGCGTGCATCTCGACAGCGTGCCGGCGGGGATGCACCTCGCGGCGGGCATGACCTGCACGGTCACCTTGCTGCCCGGCAAGCGGGTGCCGTCCTGAGTGCTGTCCCGGCCACCGTCCCGAGGGGCGGCGATCTAACGCCCGGCCGCGCGCCGCCAGGCGCCCGGCGACGTGCCCGTCGCCTTCAGGAACAGGCGGTTCAGATGGCTCTGGTCCGCGAAGCCGCAAAAGCTCGCGATTTCAGTGAGCGTCATGCTGGTGGCTTCGATCAGTTGCCGCGCTTCGCCGATGCGTTGTTCGAGCAGCCATTGATGCGGCGTGCGCCCGGTGGCGCGGGAGAACGCCCGGATGAAATAGCCGCGCGACAGGTTGCATTCGCTGGCGACATCGGCGATGGACGCGCCTTGCCGCGACCGCTCGATCAGCAGTTCTTTGGCACGCGCTTCGTGCGCATGAGACAGCGCGCCTTTCGCGCGCGGCCGGCGATCGCGCAGATTGCCGTAGCGTCGCGCGAGGTGCGTGCCGACGATCACGCCCATCTGCTCGGCGAACAGCGAGTCGACCTCGCCGTAGTGAGCGAGATGACTGTCGAGCGCACGCGCAAGATGGCCGAGCACGGGGTCTTTCTGTTCGAGCGCGCAGGTCAATCCGTCGATGCCGGGGCCGCCGTGCTCGTCGCCAAGCCGTGTGAAAAAGCGGCGCGATAATTCGACCAGCACGAAATCGAAATTACCGTATAGATCCGCGCGATAATCTTCTGAGAAATCACGGATATAAATCGAATCCGCTTCAAACCGTTTGGTGACGAGTCGCTCGCCGTTAAAAATATTCCGCCGGTGCCCGCTGTTCAGCGATATGCCGACCAGAAATCCCCGGTCGCATGCCGGCATGGCAATGCGATCCAGATGCGCTTCATCCATGCACTTGCGATAGAAACGGATATCGCCAATGTCTAATTCAATGTCCTTGCGCAATTTGCCCGACACGCATCCAAGCGCGTCCTTCGGCTTGGGCGGCGCGGCCGCTGCGGGATGTGTGTGAGTCGACATGGAGCAACGTCCTCTATTCATGCATGGCCTGCGAAACATAATTCGGCCAGTTTACACGGAAGTGACTGACAATAAATATTCAAAAACAGGCTGGCAGCCTTAATGGCTTTATCGCGGATGGATTCGCGCCGTTTCGGGCGGCGCGGATTTTGGCGGAATTTGCCGCCGTTCGGGCCTTGACGTCCCGCCTTTGCACCAGGATGTGACGCCATCCTCATAACGGTAAAAAAGACCGCACAAATTCATATCAGGTCACTATTATTCAAGACACGCTCCTTAACGCGTGCTTACAATCTGATCGCATATTCTCTTTACTCTGTCCATTTGCGCGATCGACACAGCCCAATTTTTGAGCAGCGTCGCGGCACGATGCGCGCAAGCCGATGACCACGAACGCAGCGAACGGTTGGCGCGCCCGATCTTCGGCCTTCAGCCATGTGCACGTCATCGTTCAATCGAACTCGCGATCAGCGTTTCCTGGAGGTGGGCATGATTCAGATCGGCACATTGCTCGTCAGCTTCGAACTGCGAGAAATTCGTCAGCATGGCCGGCCGGTGCGGATCGGCGCCCGTGCGTTCGACATTCTCGAGGTGCTGTATCGCGCGGACGGCGGCATCGTGTCGAAGGACGCCATCATGGACGCCGTGTGGCCCGGCTCGATCGTCGAGGAGAACCGGCTGCAGGTGCATATCGCCGCGTTGCGCAAGCTGTTCGGCGCGGACCGCGAACTCATCAAGACCGTGCCGGGGCGCGGCTATCTGCTGGTGTCCGAGAACCGTCACGCGCGCGCGCCCGAACGGCAGGGCGGCCCGCTCGCGAATGGCGGCGGGCTGCCTGCCTGTGCCGCGACGCTGTTCGGCCGCCAGGGCGAGATCGCGCAGATCGTGGAGCGGCTCGGCCACGCGTGCGTCGTCACGCTGGTCGGCGCGGGCGGCATCGGCAAGACATGTCTGGCCGTCCACGTCGCGCGCGCCATGCGCGAGTCCGGGGGCGATCGTTTCAGCGAGCCGGTCTGCTTCGTCGAACTCGCCAAAGCCTCGACGCGCGACACCGTGCTCAAGGCGCTGGCGGGCGCATTGCGGATCGATGCATCCGATGAATACCTCACGCAGGAAAGTCTCGCCGACGTGATCGCCGCCGCGCCGTGCGTGCTCGTGCTCGACAATGCCGAGCACGTGATCGACGCGGTGGCGAGTCTCGTCGAAGCGCTGGCCGCGCGCAATCCGGCGCTGCGCATGCTCGTGACGAGCCGCGAGCCGCTGCATATCTGGGCCGAGTCCGTGGTTCGCGTCGAGCCGCTGGCGGTGCCCGCGAGCGATGCCACCACCGACGCGATCCTCGCGCATTCGGCCGTCGAACTGTTCCTGAGCCGCGCGAAGTCGGTTGCGCCCGAGTGCGGCGCCGATGAAAACGCGATCCGTCTGGTCGGCGAAATCTGCCGGCGGCTCGAAGGTCTGCCGCTTGCCATCGAACTGGCCGCCGCGCGCGTGGCGACGCTCGGTGTCGAAGGCGTGGCCTCGCGTCTGGACGACCGCCTGAATCTGCTGACGGGCGGGCTGCGTTCCGCGCTGCCGCGTCATCAGACCTTGCGCGCGACCTTCGACTGGAGCTACGCGCTGCTCGACACGACTTCGCGCATGTTGTTCAGGCGGCTCGGTTTCTTCGCCGGCGCCTTCACGTTCGATGCTGTCTGCACGGTCGCGACCGAGCCGGACATGCCGATCGCCTCGGTCATTTCGAGCTTGAGCGAACTGGCCGCCAAGTCGCTGTTGAGCGTCGAATTCTGCGGCGCGATCGCGCAATACCGGCTGACGGAATCCACGCGTGCATACGCGATGGAGAAGCTGCGCGACGAAGGCGAGTTGCAGCGCATTGCGACGCGTCATATGCATTATCTGCAGGACCGGATCGAACACGGCAAGGTGTCTGTCGGCGGTGCCGCGCCGGGTCTCGCCGGTGTCGAGCCGCGTCTTGCGCTCGACGACGCGCGCGCCGCGTTCGAATGGGCGTTCTCGCCGGGCGGCAATCCCGCGCTCGGTGTCGCGCTGGCGGGCTCGCTGGTGGGGACGCTGCTGCAAGGCCCGCTGCTGCACGAATGCTATGAACGCTCGGGCCGCGCGCTCGCCGCGCTCGATGCACTGCCGCCCGGCACCGTCGATACGCTGTGTGAAATGCGCTTGTGTTCCGCGTACGCGTCAACGCTGCTGCACACGGGCGGCGCGGTGCGCGAGGCGGGCCCGTTGTGGAAGCGCGTGCTGGTGCTCGCGCGCCACGCACGCGACGATGCGTTCGAGGCGCGCGCGCTGTGGGGCGCATGGAACTCGATGCTCGCGTCGTCGGACATTCACGCGTCGTTCCGCTTCGCGACCCGCTTCCAGGCGTTTGCCGAACGCTGCGGCACGCCGTGGCAGCAGATTCTCGCGGCCGAAATGATCGCCGTGTCGCTGCATTGCTTCGGCGAGCATGAGCAGGCGCGCGTGCGGCTGGAACGGGCGGTCGCCGCCTTGACCGAACTCGGGCCCGTCGCGCCCGGCAGCCTCGGCGTCGCGGTCGATCCGTTGACGTTCGGCAACGGCACGCTGGCGCGGATCGTGTGGATGCAGGGGCATCCCGAGCGGGCGATGCAACTGGTCGAGAACGTCGTCAATTCGATCCGGCCTGACATGCTGGAACCGTCGCTGAGTCACGTGCTCGCGGTCGCTGCCGTGCCATTGGCACTGCAATGCGGCGAACTCGAAACGGCCGCGCGCTATCTCGCCGTGTTGCGATCGCAGGTCGCGTTGAACCGCTTCGAGATCTGGCAGGCGTACGGCGAGTGTCACGCGGGCCATCTCGACATCCTGCAGGGACACCCGCACGCCGGTCTTGCAAAGCTCGAACCCGCGCTGCACCGGTTGTTGTCGTACGGATTCCGGCGAGTGCTGACGCCCGTGATCGCCATTTGCGCGGAAGCCCTGGCGAGAACGGGGCGCATCGCCGAAGCGCGGCTGAAGCTCGACGAAGCGCTCGAGTTCTGCAATGCACATGGCGAGCATTTCTTCATCCCGGAACTGCAGCGTGTGATGGGCGTGACGGCGCTGGAGCAATCGCGCGTGATCCAGTCGAACGGGCGCGCGTCGATGGCCGACGAATTCGAAACGGAAGCACGCCGCCATTTGCTCGACGCGATGCAGACGGCCAGGGAGCAACATGCGCCGATGCTCGAACTGCGCGCCGTGCTGCACTTCGCGGACCATCTGCTCGAACGCGGCGAGACGGCGCGGGCAGCGTCGCTGCTGGCCGATGTGTCGACGCGCGTCGACCTGCAATCGGGCGCGCCCGATATCAGGCGGCTTGCCGTGCTTCTGCATCTGACGCACGATTGCCGTCCGTCAACCGATGCCCACAGCGGCCAGCCCGTGATGGCCAACGACCTTTGACGCGCACGATCACCCTGATTCGAATCAGCCTGAAAATTTCTTAAGCGGCACCCAGGCGTGCTCGCGAGTGCCGCGCATGCCTGCCGAAGCAGGCCTTGCGCCAGGCGGGCACGGCGCTGTTCAGGACGCTTAAGCCGCGCATAAGGACTTTGACTGCGCACCCCGCTAAGCTCCGTCTCTTTTGACACCAGACCTCGCCGCGCCAGCGTGCGCGAGGCGATGCAACGACGGAGAACACTCTATGAGCGCGCACAATCAGCGTGACAACTTCGTGAAGGCGCAGGACGGCACGGACATCTTCTACAAGGACTGGGGTTCGGGTACGCCCGTCGTCTTCTCGCACGGCTGGCCCTTGTCCGCCGATGCGTGGGACCCGCAGATGCTGTTCCTCGCCAACCAGGGCTATCGCGTGATCGCGCACGACCGGCGTGGTCATGGGCGCTCAGGCCAGGCTTCGGGCGGCTACGACATGGACACCTACGCGGACGATCTCGCCGCCGTGCTCGATGCACTCGACGTGACGAACGCGATGCTGGTCGGCCATTCGACGGGTGGCGGCGAAGTCGCGCATTACCTTGGCCGTCATGGCTCGAAGCGGGTCGCGAAGGCCGTGCTGATCGGCGCCGTGCCGCCGCTGATGCTCAAGACGGCCGCTAACCCAGGCGGCTTGCCGTTGTCCGTATTCGACGGAATTCGTACAGGCGTGGCGGCCAACCGCTCGCAGTTCTATCTCGATCTCGCGACGCCGTTTTACGGCTTCAACCGTCCGGACGCGCAGGTCTCGCAAGGACTGGTCCAGGACTTCTGGCGCCAGGGCATGCAAGGCTCGATCAAAGGCCAGTACGAGTGCATCAGGCAGTTCTCCGAAGTCGACTATACAGACGACCTGAAGAAGATCGACGTGCCAACGCTCTTCCTGCATGGCGACGACGATCAGATCGTGCCTGTCGACGCTTCGGCCAGGCTTGCGTCGAAGCTGGTGAAGGACGCGACGCTGAAGGTCTATGCGGGCGCGCCGCACGGCATGTGCAGCACGCATGTCGAGCAGGTGAACGCCGATCTGCTGGCGTTCCTGAAGCAGTAACCAGCCGGGCATTCCCGTCGCGCGCATCGACGTGCATGCCGCAAATCATCGAGAACGCCGTCCGTCAGGCATGCCGGGCGGCTTTTGTTCGTTGTACACTGCTTTGCAGCCGGTCCCGCTTGTCGTTTCGTGCCGTCATGACTGCAATCGTCACAGCTCATGTCGATATGGCGTCGTATAGTGCGAGCCCTTCATGGTTGTGCTACTGCCGTTGCAAGCTCCGCCGTCCTCAACATCACCACTCAGATGATGACGATCAAGATCGGTCAACTCGAGATTTCACTTGATCATCGCGAAGTGCGTCTCGATGGGCAGAGAGTCCCGATCGGCAGCCGCGCGTTCGACATCCTCGCGCTGCTGATCGCCGCCGACGGCGAACTCGTATCGAAAGACGAGATCATGCGCGTCGTCTGGCCGACCACGGTCGTCGAAAAGAACAATCTGCAGGTTCATATCTCCGGGCTGCGCCGCGCGTTCGGCGACGAGCGCGAGCGCCTGCGCACGGTGCCCGGCCGTGGCTACCGTCTGGTCATGCATGACGAGGCCGACGCGCGCGACGGCGCCAGCGCGCCGTCCGCCGCGCAAGAGGACGTATCGGCCGGCGCCGACGCCGCGCGGCCTTCGCGTCAGCCGTTGCCCGCATGCGTGCCGGAACTGATCGGCCGGCAGGATGCGCTCGAAGGCGTGGCGGCCGCGTTGCGCGCCCATCAGGCCGTGACGCTGGTCGGCACGGGCGGCATCGGCAAGACGCGGCTCGCGGTGGAAGTCGCGCACAGGATCCAGCACGAGTTCGCCGACGGCGTCGTGTTCGTGCCGCTCGCGGCCGTGATCGATGCGCCGTCGGCGCTCGACGCGCTCGCCTTCGCGATGGGCAGCCGGCTTTCCGCGAGCCGCACGGCGCTCGCGCAGATCGCCGCCGAATGGCGTGACCGCGAGGCGCTGGTGGTGCTCGACAACTGCGAGCAGGTGCTGGAGATCGTGGCCGCCATCGCGGAGTCGCTGACGGGCGCGGGCAGCCGCATGCGTGTGCTGGCGACGAGCCGCGAAGCCTTGCGCGCGCGCGACGAGATCGTTTATCAGGTGCCGCCGCTGTCCGTGCCGACCCGGGACGATCCCGGCACCGACGTGTTGCGCACGCCCGCCGTGCAGTTCTTTCTGGCGCGCGCGCAAGCCGACGGCGCGCATTTTTCGCTCGACGAAACCAGCATTCGTCTGACGGGTGAAGTGTGCCGCCGGCTCGACGGCATTCCGCTCGCGCTCGAACTGGCCGCGTCGCGTGCGGCCGTGCTGGGCATCGGCCTGCTGGCCGAGCATCTCGACGACCGTTTCCGCATCCTCACGGGCGGCCGGCGCACGGCCTTGCCGCGTCATCAGACGCTCAAGGCGACGCTCGACTGGAGCTACCGTCTCTTGAGCAGCGACGAACAGAAGTTGCTGCGCTGGCTGGGCATGTTCGTCAACGGCTTTACGCTCGACGCCGCCTGCGCAATGGCGGAGCACGCCGGGCTCACGCGCATGGAAGCGCTCGATGCCGTGAGCGGTCTCGTATCGCGCTCGTTGCTGACGACGGACTTCGAAGGCTCGTCGTATCGCTACCGTTTGCTCGAATCGACGCGCGCCTACGCGCTCCAGCAACTCGACGACAACGGCGAGCGGCTGGCCGCCGCGCACGCGCATGCGGTGCTGTTTCTGCAGTTGCTCGAAACGGCGCAGAAGCGCTGGGCCGAGCGGCCCGTCGTCGAGTGGCTCGGCGAGTTCACGCGCGAGCTCGGCAACCTGCGCACCGCGCTCGACTGGACACTGGGTGAACGCGGCGATCACGCGACGGGCATTGCGCTCGCGGCCGTCACCGTGCCTTATCTCTATGAGCTGTCGCTGGTCGAAGAATGTTGCAGCCGGGCGCGCGCGGCGCTGCGCTTCGTGCCTTCTGGCGCGCAGGAAGACGGCGGCACGCGCGTCGAAGCGCGCTTGCGGCTCATGTCGGCGCTCGCCGCCGCGCTCGTTTACATAGAAGGCCCGCTCGCGCAAACGCGCGAGGCCTGGACGCTCGTGCTGGACGAGGCGATGCAGGCCGGCCATGCCGACTACGCGTCGCGGGCACGTTGGGGCGTGTGGAACTGGCATCAGTACAGCGGACGCGCGCGCGATGCGCTGACGTGCGCGCGCCGCTTCGGCGATTTCGCGCGCAGCAGCGGCAATGCAACGCATGTCGTGTTGTCGGGGCGCGTCGAAGGGATCGCGCTGCACTATGCAGGCGACCAGCGTCGTGCACGCGAACTGCTGGAGCGGATGATCGAAGAGTACGAAGTCAAGCCGCTGAGCCGCTGGCATACACCCGGTCTGCGCGTCGATCACGGCATCGCCGCGCGCGCGACGCTGGCGCGCGTGCGTTGGGTGCAAGGCGAGCGCGGCGGCGCGTACGATCTCGCCGCGCGCTGCTTCGATTCGGCCGCGCAGTACGACCACGAAATCGTCATCTGCTATGTGCTCGTCGAAGCGCTCGTGCCGATTGCGCTGCTCAACGGCGACCTCGCCGCGGCGCGTCATGGCATCGACGTGCTGAATGAGCTGTCCACGCGTTTCGGCTTCGCGATCTGGAGCGCATGCTGCGCGTGCTACGACGCATGGCTCGCGACACTCGCCAACCCGGGAGCGAGTGCGATCGAACGGTTGACCGCCTCGATTTCCGCGCTGCGCACGACCGGCTATCTTGCGCAGCTTTCGCCGTTGCAGGGGCAGCTCGCCGTGGCGCTGATGAACGCATCGCGCGACAAGCAAGCGCTCGCCGTCATTGAAGAGGCACTGCGCCACGCCGACGACAACGGCGAACGCTGGTACTACGCCGAGCTATGCAGGATCAAGGGCGACGTGCTGTGCAAGCTCGGGCGTCACGACGAGGCACAACGCTGGTTCTCGACATCGCTCGACTGGGAGCAGCGCAACGGCGTCGAGCGCACCATGGCGCGCGATGCGTCGCCGGGCCCGCGCGGCGCGCTGCGTGTCGTTTCCGTTCAGTCTCGCGCCTGACGACGGCACTTGACAACAGCACTTTACAACGCCGCTTAATGACGCCGCTTAATAACGTTTAAGGCGCGCATCAGGACTTTAAGTCCGCCCGTCACTAATCTTCTCGCAAGTCGAAATGCCTGCACGGCATTGTGAAACTCGCGCACAAGCCGCGCGGGGAAACCGTTTGCATCCGCATGGCCGATGCGACGTCGACTGGATTCATCCACTAACCGGACGCTAGCGCGGTTGCCCTCAGGCCACCGTGCGGGTCTCTCGCATGCCTGCGAAATGGAGTTACTCATGGCACATGAACTGTTGACGCCCGACACATGCGCACTCGCGCTTATCGACCATCAGCCGCAGATGTTTTTCGGCACGCACTCGCACGAGCGCACCACTGTCCTGCACAACGTCCAGATTCTCGCGAAGGCCGCGAAGCTCTTCAAGGTGCCGACCATCCTGACGACGATCGCCGCCGACTCGTTCAGCGGCCATCTGCTGCCCGAAGTGCAAGCGGTGTTTCCGGAGACCAAGCCGATCGACCGCACGTCGATGAACTCGTGGGAAGACAAGGGCTTCCGTGACGCCATCAAGGCAACGGGCCGCAAGAAGATCGTGATCGCCGGCCTGTGGACGGAAGTCTGCGTGACGTTCCCGACCATCCAGATGCTGGCCGAAGGCTTCGAAATCTATGTGCCGACGGACGCATGCGGCGACATCACGGAAGAGGCGCACGAGCGCGCGGTGCAACGCATCGTCCAGGCGGGCGCGGTACCGATGAACTCGCTGCAGTTCATGTGCGAGCTGCAACGCGACTGGGCGCGCGGCGAAACGTACGAAGGCTGCATGGACATCTTCAAGGCGCACAGCGCATACGGCATCGGCGTGCGCTACGCGAAGCAGATTCTCGGCGAGCACGCGAGCGAAGCGGGCTGATCGGGCTTCATCGATTCAAAGCATTTTTGGTTTTGATTCGCGCGCGGCGTCGCTGACGTCGCGCGCGGATTACGCCTGACCACGATTCACGGAGAGCGACGATGACCGCACCCATTCAGCCCGCCCGCATTGCGGACCTGGTGATCTACAACGGCAAGATAGCGACGCAGGACGACAAGCGTTCGTTCGTGACGGCGCTCGCCGTCGCGAAAGGCGAGATCGTCGCGAGCGGCAATGATCACGACATGATGCAATGGGCGAACGATTCGACGCGCCGCATCGACCTGAAGGGCCGCACGGTGATTCCCGGCCTCAACGATTCGCATCTTCACGTGATTCGCGGCGGCCTCAATTTCAATCTCGAGTTGCGCTGGGACGGCGTGCCGTCGCTGCGCGATGCGCTCGAGATGCTGCGCGCGCAGGTTGCGCGCACGCCGGCGCCGCAATGGGTGCGCGTGGTCGGCGGATGGAACGAATTTCAGTTTGCGGAGAAGCGCGGCCCGACACTCGAAGAAATCAACGCGATTGCGCCGGATACGCCCGTCTTCATCCTGCACCTTTACGACAGCGCGCTGCTGAACGCAGCGGCGTTGCGCGCCGTCGGCTATGACCGCGACACGCCGAACCCGCCGGGCGGCGAAATCCAGCGCGACAGGCGCGGCAACCCGACGGGCATGCTGATCGCGCGCCCGAATGCGGGTCTGCTGTACGCGACGCTCGCCAAAGGTCCGAAGCTGCCGCTCGACGATCAGATGAACTCATCGCGCCAGTTCATGCGCGAGCTGAACCGCCTCGGCGTGACGAGCGCGATCGACGCGGGCGGCGGTTATCAGGCGTATCCCGACGACTACGCCGTCATCATGGAACTTGCGAAGCGCAACGAGCTGACCGTGCGTATCGCGTACAACCTCTTCACGCAGAACGCGAAGAAGGAAATCGAAGACTTCGCGAAGTGGGTCAAGGTCACGAAACCCGGCGACGGCGACGACTTCCTGAAGGTGAACGGCGCGGGCGAAATGCTGGTGTTCTCCGCCGCCGACTTCGAAGACTTCCTGGAACCGCGCCCCGATCTGCCGGATGCGATGGAAAGCGAACTCGAAGCCGTCGTGCGGCTGCTCGTGCAGAACCGCTGGCCGTTCCGGCTGCATGCGACTTACGACGAATCGATCGAGCGCTTTCTCAATGTGTTCGAACGCGTCAACATCGACACGCCGTTCGACGGCCTGCGCTGGTTCTTCGATCACTGCGAGACGATTTCACAGCGCAATATCGAGCGCATTGCGGCGCTTGGCGGTGGCATTGCTGTCCAGCACCGGATGGCGTATCAGGGCGAATACTTTATCGCGCGCTATGGCGCGCAAGCCGCTGCGCGCACGCCGCCCGTGCGGCAGATGCTGGAGGCCGGCCTGCCCGTCGGCGCGGGCACGGACGCGACGCGCGTCGCGAGCTTCAATCCGTTCGTCTCGCTGTACTGGCTGGTGTCGGGACGCACGGTGGGCGGCACGCAGATGTACGCGGCGCAAGACCGGCTCGACCGCATGGAAGCGCTGCGGCGCTATACGGTCGGCAGCGCGTGGTTCTCGAACGACGAGACCCGCAAGGGTGCGCTGGTGCCGGGCCAGCTCGCGGATTTCGCGGTGCTGTCCGACGACTACTTCACCGTCGATGAAGATTCGATCCGGCATCTGAGCTCGGTGCTGACGGTCGTCAACGGCCGCGTCGTCTATGCCGCCGACGAGTTCGAAACGTTCGCGCCGCCTGCGCTGCCCGTCAGCCCGACGTGGTCGCCCGTCGCGGAGTACGGCGGCTATGCGCGCTACCGTCCCGCCGCTGCGCCGCTGCAGCAATCGTGCAACGACGCGTGCGTGAACCTGTGCGGCGTGCATCGTCATGCGCATGGATGGGCCTGGCGCAGCAACGTGCCTGCCGGCGACGCGAACTCGTTCTGGGGCGCGCTCGGTTGCAGCTGCTTTGCGTTTTGACGCGTGAGCGCGATGAACCGCTTTTCCGCACCCGACGCCGCGCTGCTGTTTCTGCGCGTCACCGCGAGCGTGCTCGTGCTGCTCGTGCATGGACTGCCGAAGGCGCTCCATTACGCGAGCCAGCTCGGCGCGATCGAAGACCCGTTGCATCTCGGCAAGACGCTGACGCTGGCCTTTGCGATTTTCGCGGAAGTGGTGTGTCCGCTGCTGATGATCGCAGGCGTCGCGACACGGCTTGCCGCGCTGCCGATCATGCTGGTCAGCGCAATTGCGCTCGGCCTCGTGCATCGCGAGTGGACACTCGATCAAGGGCAATTCGCGTGGATGCTGCTGATCCTGTTCGGCACCATTGCGATCGGCGGCGCGGGCCGTTACCGGCTTGCGCTGCGGCCGCATGCGTCCGGGCAGCGACAGGCGTGAGCACAGGCGATGGAATCGATCATCCCGGACGCACGCGCGGCGCTTGCCATGGCAGCCGCCGGGTCCGCGCGCGCGTCGCAGCCAGGGATGATGCCCGGCTCGCCGTGAGCGGCCGGGCTAAGCAACGAAGGAGCAAGTCATGTCATATCTGATTTCGTTGGGCGCAGGCCTCGTGGTGGGCCTGCTGTATTACCTCGTGCGCGTGCAGTCGCCCGCGCCGCCGCTGATCGCGCTCGCGGGACTGCTCGGCATCGTGATCGGCGAGCATGCCATTCCGTTCGTGCAGGCACAGATCCGCACGCCTGACGCGCAGACGCAAAGTGCGCCCTCCGTCGCCAGCAACAAACCGGCTTCGCCATGCAGCAAGGACCAGTGAGCGTGGGCGCGCAGGCGCCACGCGCGGCGCAGATCGATCACGTGTCCGGCGAGGACACCTGGCTTGCGAGCATCGCGGGCTATGTCGACACGCTTGGCTTCGTCGCGTTGTTCGGGCTGTTCACTGCGCACGTGACGGGCAATTTCATTCTGATCGGCTCGGGCCTGGCGGGCGCGGGAAGCGGGCTGCTGATCAAGTGGCTCGCGTTTCCCGCGTTCGTCGCGGGCATCGTGCTCGCGCGCGTCCTCGACAACCAGTTGCTGGCGCGCGGACATGGCGTGCGCGCCTGCGCACTGTATGTGCTGCAGGCGGCGCTGCTGACGGGCTTCATGGCGGCGGGCGTGCTGGCCGCGCCCATCACCAACTCCGACGCGCCGCTGACGATCGCCTGCGGGCTGCTCGGCGCGGCAGCGATGGGCGTGCAGAACGCGCATGGCCGCCTGACGGCGCGCTCCGTCGTCGCGAACACGGTGATGACGGGCAACGTCACGCAAGCCGTGATCGATGTGTTCGATCTGTTGTTTTCACCCGCCGACGCGAAAGCGCGGCAAGCGGCGCGCAGTCGGCTGTGGCGCACGCTGCCGCCCGTGGCCGGCTTTGCGATTGGCGCAGGCGCGGGAGCGGCGGGGTATCTGCTCGCGTCATTCTGGGCGCTGCTGTTGCCGCTCGCCGCGCTGTGCGTGCTCGCAGTGCTGTCGAGAAACACAGGCGCAGCGCCGGCGCAAACCTGATCGCGCCGCGCGTCATGACGAGACGCGGCAGCAACCATTACCAGCAAGGAGTGTTTTCATGAGTACCGTCAAGATGTATCGAATGTTGCGCGCGGCTGTCGTGTCGATTGCGGCGCTCGGCGTGACGCTGGCCGGTTCGCCCGCCTTCGCGGAAGCCGACCATCAGGGCGCGGGCAAGAGCACGCCCGTCGTGTCCGTCGGGCCGCAGTACGACACGACGCACGTCTATGTGTCGAACCAGGACATCGACGCGTTCGTCGACAGCTTCGTCGCGACGTTCGGCGGCAAGGCTTCGCCGCGCGCCGTGTTCACGGTCACGCCGACGCCGAGCAAGACCGCCTCGCAGTACGTGCAGACGCCCGTGGGCATGTTGTCGGTGTTCGCGTTCCAGACGCCGGTTCCGTATCCGTTCGGCAACGAGCGGACCGGCTATCTCGTCACCGATATCGACAAGGCCGTGCGCGCCGCGCGCGCGGCGGGCGCCGACGTGATCGTCGATACGTTCGACGACCCGATCGGCAAGGACGCCGTCATCCAGTGGCCGGGCGGTCTCTACATGCAGTTGTACTGGCACACGAAGGCGCCTTCGTATGGTCCGCTCGAAACGGTGCCGGACAATCGCGTCTACGTGTCCGCGCAGGCGGCGGACAACTTCATCAAGCGCTTCGTGCGCTTCTCGCATGGCAAGGTCGTCTCCGATAACCGCCGTGCGGATGGCGGCGAAATCGGCCGGCCTGGCGAGACGATCCGGCGCGTGCGCATCGCGTCGGGCTTCGGCAACATGCTCGTGTTCGCGACGGACGGGAAGCTGCCGTATCCGTATGGCCGCGAGACGACGGGCTATCAGGTCGCCGATCTCGACGCGACGCTCGCCAAGGCGCAAGGCGTCGGCGTGAAGGTGCTGTCGCCCGCGAGCGGCACGGTCGAAGGGCGCAGCGCAATGGTCGAATTTCCCGGCGGCTATGTCGCCGAGATTCACGACCTGAAGAAGTGACGGTGCGTCGTTCAATGAGGCGCGCAAGAAAGGCGGCTGCTTGCGCCGCGCTCGCCATCTGCGGTCTGGCGGACGGCGCGAACGCGCTCGCCGCCGGCACGGCAGGGACAGGCGCGGCGGAAACAGGTGCGGCCGACGCATCGCAATGCACCGCGAAGCGGCCGTCGTCGCTGTCGTTCAACCGCTGGCAGGAAGACTGGTCGGTGCTGGGGTTGCCGTGCGTGCCGCGCAAGCCGTTCGACGCGCTCAAGTACATTCCGCTGGGCGGCGATCCGTCGACCTATCTGTCGCTCGGCGCAACCCTGCGCGAGCGCTTCGAGTTGAACAACACGCCGCTGTTCGGTCTTGGCAGCGCCCGGCCCGACAGCTACGTGATCCAGCGCGCGCAGGTGCATGCCGACGCGCACATCGGCGAGCATGTGCAGGCGTTCTTCCAGTTCGAAGACGCGCGTCCGTTTGGCAAGAATTCCGTCACACCCGTCGACAAGAATCCGCTCGATATCGAACAGGCATTTGTCGCGTTCGTCTATGGCGTGGGCGGTGGCACGTTCAAGGCGCGCGTCGGCCGCCAGGAGATGGCGTTCGACTTGCAGCGCTTCGTGTCGGTGCGCGACGGCCCCAACGTGCGCCAGGCGTTCGACGCGCTATGGGCCGATTATGAAATCGACAAGTGGCGCTTTATCGGCTACATGACGCAGCCCGTGCAGTACCGCGACGTCACGGCTTTCGACGATGTGTCGAACCGGCATCTGACGTTCAGCGGCGTGCGTGTCGAGCGCGCGAACACGGGACCGGGCGATCTGTCCGCGTACTGGTCGCGCTACAACCGCGACAACGCGCGCTTTCTCGATGCGACGGGCACCGAGCATCGCGATGTGTTCGACGTGCGCTACGCGGGCAAGGTCGCGCCGTTCGACTGGGACGCGGAGACGATGCTGCAGACGGGCCACGTCGGCAACGACACGATCCGCGCGTGGGCGTTCGGCGTGTTGAGCGGCTATACGTTTGCCACGGTCGCGGGCTCGCCGCGGCTCGGGCTGCAGGTGGACGGCGCATCGGGCGACGGGCATCCGGGCGACGGCCGCCTCGGCACCTTCAACCCGCTGTTTCCCAACGGCTACTACTTCACGCTGGCGGGCTACACGGGTTACAGCAACCTGATTCACGTGAAGCCGTCGATCACGTTCAAGGTGACGCCGAAGGTCACGCTGTTGACGGCGCTCGGCTTCCAGTGGCGCGCGACGACAGCCGATGCCATCTACGGCCAGGGTTCGGCCGTGGTGCCGGGCACGGCCGGCAAGGGCACGCGCTGGACGGGGATGTATGCGCAGGTTCGCGCCGACTGGCTCGTCAGTTCGAATGTCGCGCTTGCGCTCGAAGCGGTGCACTTCGAAGTCGGCGATTCGATACGCGCGCTGGGGGCGCGTAATGCGGACTATGTGGGCGTCGAGGCGAAGTTCGGCTGGTGATGCAGAGCAACGCTGCGCATGGACGTGCGCATGCCGCGCCTTCCTGCGAAGGCGCGGCATGCAGACAACACGCGCTGCTTCGTCCTACCAGCCGCCGTAACCGCGGTAGCCGTAATAGCCGGGGCGGTACATGGGCACCTGCGCCGCATACTGCATCGGCATGACCGGCTGGCTCACGTAGACGGGCTGGTGGTAGACGGGCACGTACTGCACGGGCGGCGGCTGATACGGCTGGAACACCACCGTTTGCATCTCTTCGGGCGAAGGGCCGTCGTACATCGGCGGCTGCGTATAGACGACCGTCGCGGGGCGGTAGCGCGGACGCGGCGGCGCGGGTGCATATTGCACGGGTGCCGCGTCGTCATCGTCGTAAGCTGCTTGCGTCTGCAACTGCCGCTGCGCGACGTGCGGCTGATTCACGCGCCGGACCTGCGCGTTGTCGTCGGAAGGCATGTCGGACGGCAACGGCGGCGGTTGCTGCGCACTGGCCTTCGACGTGCGCTTCAACTGCTCGCGCAACGAAGCGTAAGTGTCGGCATCCTCCTTCGCGCGGGCGTTGTAGCCGCTGTGATAGGCGTCGCTCAGATCTTTCAGACGCGCTTTATTTTCCTCGTCGGCGGTCATCTGCTCTTCGCCCGGATCGAGCGAAGCCTCGCTCACGCCGCCATTGTCATAGGCTGACCGCGGCCCGTCAGCCCACGCAGCGGCCGACAGAAGGGCTGGCCCGAAGGCCACGGTCAACGCCGCAGACCCGAGCAATGTGCTGATTCTCATGGTTGTTACCTCGCTGGTGGTCATACACGGCAAACACAACTCTGTACGCGTGTCCGGTGCTGACCGCAGGCGAATCAGCATCCCGCCGGAACCTGACATACACCCATGCTGCACGCCTCTACCAGGGTTGTCAGGGACGACCCCGGGTAGCGGACGCGCATCGCGTCGTCCGCACGATCAACATGATGTGGATTAACTTGCCAGCAATCGATCCGGCCGGATGCGATGTAACGCACATTGCGCGCTATTTGTGTGATGAGGAAAAACGCGAGGTTATGCTTTTTCGATGTCGGTGCTTTGCGCTGCGGCTGGTGTCTCGAAGTGTGGGTGCTGGGAATCGTCAGCGCGGCGCCCGAGCGCGGCGGCGAGCGCGTCGCGATCCAGGCCGCCTTCCCAAGCCGACACGACGATCGACGCCACGCCGTTGCCGATGATATTCGTCAGCGCGCGGCACTCGGACATGAAGCGGTCGATGCCGAGTATCAGCACCATCGCCGCGACGGGTACGGTCGGCACGACGGACAGACTCGCGGCCAGCGTGATGAAACCCGCGCCCGTCACGCCCGTCGATCCTTTCGAGGTCAGCATCGTCACCAGCAGCAGCGTGATTTCCTGCGTGACGGTCAGATGCGTGTTGGTCGCCTGCGCGAGAAACAGCACGGCGAGCGTCATATAGATGTTCGTGCCGTCGAGGTTGAACGAGTAACCCGTCGGCACGACGAGCCCGACCACGCCGCGCGGGCAGCCGAGCCGTTCGAGCTTTTCCATCAGTTGCGGCAGCGCCGCTTCGGACGTCGACGTGCCGAGCACGATCAGCAGTTCGTCGCGGATATAGACGAGAAAGCGCCACAGGCTGAAACCGCACATCCGGGCGATCAGCCCCAGCACGATCGCGACGAACAGGGCCGCCGTCAGATAGAACGAGCCGATCAGCTTGAGCATCGGCAGCAGGGAGACGATGCCGTAGCGGCCGATCGTGAACGCCATCGCGCCGAACGCGCCAATGGGCGCGAGGCTCGTGATCATATGCACGATGCGAAAGAAGGCTTTCGACAGTGTCTCGACGAGATTCGTCACGGGCGCTGCCTTGTCGCCCAGCACGGCTAGCGCCGAGCCGAACAGCATCGCGATCACCAGCACGGGCAGGATATCGCCTTGCGTCATCGCGCCGGCGAAGGTGTCGGGGATCGCGTGCATGACGAACGCGACGATGCCGTCGCCATGCGCAGCCTGCGCCGCGTAGCTCGATACGGCGCTCGCGTCGAGCGTGGCGGGATCGACGTTGAAGCCGCTGCCTGGCTTGAGCACATGCGCGGCAACGAGTCCGATCGCGAGCGCGAGCGTCGACGCGGCTTCGAAATACAGCAGTGCCTTGCCGCCGACGCGTCCGACCTTCTTCATGTCCTGCATGCCGGCGATGCCCGTCACGACCGTGCAGAAGATCACTGGCCCGATGATCATCCGCACCAGTTTGATGAACATGTCGCCGAGCGGCTTCAGCGCGACGGCTTCATGCGGCGCGAAGTGTCCGAGCAGCACGCCCGCGGCGATGGCGAACAGCACCTGGATATAAAGAACCTTGTAGAACGGTTTGCGCTTCATGTCTCCTCCGTTTTTCGGGGCAAAGCGGGGCCGTTCCCTTCTGCAGTCGGAAGGGAATCGGCGTATCTGAATGGAACAGGGCGATGCGGCCGTCGAAGCCGCTATGGCGACGGCGGCGCGGCTTTCATAGCACTTGCGCCCACGTGTGCCGCGCGAAATGCGCGCGCTCGAACGCCTCGATATCGGCCAGCGACGCGAGCGACAGGTCGATCGTGTCCATGCCTTCGATCACCATTTGCTTGTGGCGCGCGCCGAGCGGGTACGTGTAGGTCAGTCCTGGCGCACTCGTTACGGTCTGCCGTTCGAGATCGATGCGCAGCGTCGATTCAGGCGTTTGAGTCGAAGCCTGCATGAGTGCATCGATTGCGTCGCGTTCGAGTTGCACGAGCAGCAGCCGGTTGTTCATCGCGTTGGAATAGAAAATCTCCGCGAAGCTCGGTGCGATCACTGCCTGAAAGCCGTATTGCTGCAAGCCCCAGACCGCGTGCTCGCGGCTCGACCCGCAGCCGAAGTTCGCTCCGCCGATCAGGATGCGCGCGCCGTCCCAGGCGCGCTGGTTGAACACGCAGTTGGCGCGCGGCGAGCCTTGCGCATCGAAGCGCAGGTCGTACAGCAATCCTTCCGCAAGACCGGCCTTGTCGACGACGCGCAAAAACTGCTTCGGCATGATCTGATCGGTGTCGAGGTTGTCGATGGGCAACGGCGCAGCCTTGCCTTCGATAATCGTCAAGCGGTTCATTGTGTGTGTGCCTCCAGTGTGCGGACGTCGGTGATGCAGCCGGTCAGCGCGGCGGCTGCTGCCATCGCGGGACTCATCAGATGCGTGCGGCCGCCGCGCCCCTGGCGTCCTTCGAAATTACGGTTGGTCGTCGATGCGCAGCGCTCGCCTTCGTCGAGCATGTCGTCGTTCATCGCAAGGCACATCGAGCAGCCGGGCTCGCGCCATTCGAAGCCGGCGTCGATCAGCGTCTGCGCGATGCCTTCCCGTTCTGCCGCGCGGCGCACGCTGCCGGAGCCGGGCACCACCATCGCGCGCACGCCTTGCGCGACACGCTTGCCGCGCACGATCTGCGCGACGCTGCGCAGATCTTCGATACGCCCGTTCGTGCACGATCCGATGAAGACACGATCGATCCGCGTGCCGGCCAGCGGCTGTCGTGCTTCGAGTCCCATGTAATCGAGCGCGCGGCGCAGCGACGCGGCGGCTTCGCGTGAAGGCTGTTCGGCTTCGCCGGGTATGCGCGCATCGATTGCGATGGCCTGGTCGGGACTCGTGCCCCACGTGACGAACGGTGCGATGTCGCGTGCGTCGAAACGGTGCTCGGCGTCGAAGTGCGCGTCGTCGTCGGAGCGAAGCGCGCGCCAGTCGTCGAGGGCAGCTTGCCACGCGGCTTCGTCGAGCGTTCTGGCGTGTGCGCGCACGTAGTCGAAGGTGGTCGCGTCGGGCGCGATCAGCGCGGCGCGCGCGCCTGCTTCGACGGTCATGTTGCACAAGGTCATGCGCGCTTCCGCCGACAGCGACGCGATGGTCGATCCCGCGAACTCGACCGCGTAGCCGCGCGCGCCCTGTGCGCCGATGCGGCTGAGCAGCCAGATCACGACGTCTTTCGATGACGTGCCATAAGGCAACGTGCCGTCGATCACGATGCGCATGGTCTGCGCGAGCCGGTAGACGAGGGTTTGCGTCGCCAGCACATGCTCGACTTCGGACGTGCCGATGCCGAATCCCAGCGCGCCCAATGCGCCGTACGTGGTGGTGTGGCTGTCGCCGCACAGGACGACCATGCCGGGCCGCACGAGTCCCATCTCGGGCGCGACGATGTGCTCGATGCCTTGCATCGGATCATTCGCGGCGAGCAGGCGGATGCCGGCGCGCTCGCAGTTGCGCGCGAGATTCTGCGCGAGCACGAGCGATGCGGCGTCGCGGATCACGCGCGGCGTTTCGGCGTGAGTCGGAATGATGTGACTGACGACGGCGAGTTGCTGGCGTGGCCTGCGCACCGCGCGGCCACGCGCTTCGAGCGCGCTGAAGGCCTGCGGGCTGGTGTATTCGTTCATCAGATGCAGATCGACGTACAGCAGCACGTTGTGTTCGTCGATGCGCGAGACGAGATGCGACTCGACGAGCTTCTGGTAGAGGGTTCGTTTCGACATGATGAGATGAGTTTCCTTGTGTTGGCGTCACGCGCCAAGAAAGGGCAGCACGCGGTCCAGTAAAAGTTGCGGCGCTTCTTCCGGGATGTAGTGGCCGCAGGGCAGTGCTTCGCCCTGGACTTGCGGTGCGTATGGCCGCCACTCCGCAAGCGGCGCGAAGCACTGCTGGATCACGCCGTGTGCGCCCCATAGCGCGAGGAAGCCGCACTTGATCTGCTCATGCGCGGCGAGCGTCGCGCGGTCGTGTTCGAGGTCGATCGTGACGCTTGCCCGGTAGTCCTCGCAGATGCCATGCGCGGTCGCGGGGTTGGACAGACAGCGCAGATATTCGGCGTAGGCTTCGGCCGTGAACGGCGCGAGCCCTGCGCTGCGCGCGCCGATCGTCTGCTTCAGATAGAGGTCCGGGTCCGCGCGGATCAGCGTCTCCGGAAACGGCGCGGGCCGCACCAGCATGAACCAGTGCCAGTAGGCGCGGGCGAAATCGAACGAGGTCTTCTCGTACATCGCGAGCGTCGGCGCGACGTCGAGCGTGACGAGGCGTTCGACGGCGTCGGGGTGATCGAGCGCCATGCGCGCGGCCACGCGCCCGCCGCGGTCATGGCCGATCACGGCAAACGACGCGAAGCCGTGAGCGCGCATCAATTCGACCTGATCGAGCGCCATGCGGCGCTTCGAGTAGTTCGCGTGATCCGCCATGCCTTGCGGTTTGCCGCTGTCGCCGTAGCCGCGCAGGTCGGCGGCGATCACGGTGAAGCGGGCGGCCAGTGCGGGCGCGACCTTGTGCCAGATTGCGTGGGTCTGCGGGTGGCCGTGCAACAGCAGCAGCGCGGGACCGCGTCCGCCCTTGATTGCGTGAATCGTGATGCCGTCGATGTGGGCCGACGCATCGGTGAATCCTTCGAACATCGTTGTCTCCCAAGGTTGAATCGAGTCTAATTGATGCCTCGGGCGATAGGGTTTCCTTGAATGCATTCCGGTCGTAACTGCAAGGAACGAATCACGTTGGTGGGAGACGGTGAAAATGGATGGCTTTTCAGATCTGAATCTGTTCGCGCTGGTTGCGCGGCATCGCAATCTGGCAGCGGCGGCGCGCGAGCTTGGCGTGACGCCGCCGGCTGTCAGCAAGCGCCTGGCGCAACTCGAGCGGCGGCTCGGGGTGCGCCTGATGAACCGTACGACGCGGCGTCTGAGCCTGACGCCGGAGGGCGAGCTATACCTCGCGAATGGCTCGCGGATACTCGACGAGTTGCAGGAACTCGAACAACTGGTGACGCGTAGCCGCGCTGAACCGGCGGGGTTGTTGCGGGTGAATGCGTCGTTTGGTTTTGGCCGTGCGCGGATTGCGCCTGCGATTTCCGATTTCGTCGCGCGTTTTCCGTCGATGAAGATTCAGCTTCATCTGACCGACAGGCCGATGAGTTTGCAGGAGGAGGGTTTTGATCTTGGCATCCGGTTTGGCGAGGTGCCGGATGCGCGAGTCAATGCGCGCTTGTTGATGAAGAACCGGCGGATCGTGTGCGCGTCGCCCGCGTATGTGGAACGGCATGGGATGCCGTCGCTGCCGCATGATCTGACGCGGCACGCGTGTATCGTGCTGCGCGAGAATGAGTCGGCTTATGGGACGTGGCACTTTTCACGCGGCAAGCGCGTGGAGACTGTGAAGGTGGATGGGCCGCTCGCCAGTAATGATGGTAGTGCAGTGCTGCACTGGGCGCTTGAAGGGCGGGGTGTTGTTGTGCGTTCGGAATGGGAAGTTGGGGAGTATCTGGAGCGGGGCGTGCTCGTGCCGCTTTTGGTTGATTGGGCGCTGCCCGGGGCGGATATTCATGCGATTTATCTTGAGAGGAATCAGTTGTCTGTTAAGTTGCGGACGTTTGTTGATTTTCTTGGGGAGTATTTGCGGGGTTTCCCGCGGTGAGGTTTTTTTTGCGCCTTCGCGAGGTGGGGTTTGCTGCGCATGCTGTTTGGTTTATTTGCCTTTGCGCTGGCATCCGGGGCCTATCCGTCATTTTGTGGGCGAGGCATATCATGAGAGGTAAAAGTCATGGATATGCCAATGAAGAAGAAACGCACGGTGGCGTCTCAGGCAGCGGCCCGAGGGCCGCTGCCTGAACTGCCCAAAGCACTGCTGGACGAGCTGGTCAAGGGGCCGATGACGCCGACCGAGGTGCAGGATCTGATGCTGGCGTTTAACAAGGCGATTATCGAACGCGCGATGGGTGCGGAGATGAATCTGCATCTGGGGTATCGGCATCCGCGAATTGTTAGCTCGCTTCAGGCGTCGCCCCTGTGCGGGGCGGCACCTACTTTTCTTTGCCGCCGCAAAGAAAAGTAGGCAAAAGAAAGCGGCTCACACCGCCAGCCCTTGACCTTTGTCCACGGGCCCCCAACGGCCCCACGCTTCACCCGCCAGCGCCCTCGTTCGTGCGCGTTGCCAGCGCGCTGAATAAGCGCCTCACCCACTTCAAACACCCGTACATGAGCCAGCGGCAGCGAATGGTATGTGCCGCCCAGGTGGCAAACTGTGTGTAGGTTGTCGCGTCGTATGGCTTGGCGCTCTTACCGGGTGGGGCGCGTGCGCAATCGGTCTGGAGTGAAGCGTGTGGAGCACCGAGGGCCGACACACAGTTTGCCACCTTGGCGGCCGTGGACTATCTGGCGTGGCGTGCCGTGACGCGGGAACGTGAAGCGGGTGAGGCGCACCGCAAGAGCGTTAGCAACAAACGTGGGTCACGTGATTGCCGTGTGAAGCGTAAGAACCTTTGGGGGCCCTCAGGCAAGAATTAGCGCTGGCGGTGTGAGCCGCTTTCTTTTGCCTACTTTTCTTTGCGGCGGCAAAGAAAAGTAGGTGCCGCCCCGCACAGGGGCGACGCGTGAAGCGAGCTAACAAAGCGCGGATGCCAGCGCAACGGCAAACGCACAGGGGCGACGCGTGAAGCGAGCTAACAAAGCGCGGATGCCAGCGCAACGGCAAACGCACAGGGGCGACGCGTGAAGCGAGCTAACAAAGCGCGGATGCCAGCGCAACGGCAAACGCACAGGGGCGACGCCTGAAGCGAGCTAACGAATCGCGGATGCCAGCGCAAAGGCAAACGCACAGGGGGCACCGCGTGAAGCACGCTAACGTAACGCGGATGCCAGCACAAAGCCAAAACAACCCAAATCCCAGCGGGCAAACCCCAGAACAACCAAACCGCTCGCACAACACCCACCGCATCGCGGATACAGAACCAGACCGCCCGCGCCGCAAAGGCGCCTTCCTCCCTCATCCCGGATGCGTGACCTCAGCCGCCTCCTGCGCCTGCTCACGATACCCGAGTCGCGCCGACACAGCAGCCCCTGCAGCCTTGAGCAAACCCACGTAATGCAACCTGGTATCAGCCCCGCACCGCATGGTCGGAAACGACACAGAAAGCCCCGCAATCACACGCCCGAATCGATCGAACACAGGCACAGCCAGACATCGCAAGCCTTCTTCCTGCTCCTCGATATCCTCGCCATAACCCTGCGCCCGCACTTGCGGCAAAATGCTCATCACGGCATCGGCAGAGGCCAGCGTCTTCGCCGTCGACTTGCGAAACTCGACATGCGACAACACCTCGCGCGCTTCAGCAGGCTCCATCCACGCCAGCAACACCTTGCCAATCGCCGTGCTATGCAACGGATTGCGCCGCCCAATGCGCGACTGCATCCGCAACCCATAGTCGGCGTCGATCTTGTGAATGTAGATAATCGCGTCTTCGTCGAATGTGCCGAGATGCACGGCCTCACGCGTCGCGCCCGCAATGCGCCGCATTTCGATGTCGGCCTCGCGCACGAGATCGACGCTTTCCAGCGCCTTCGCGCCCAGTTCGAACAGGCGGATGGTCAGGCGATACCGCTCGGTCTCGACCTCTTGCGTCACATACCCAAGCGCCCTGAGCGTCTGCAGCACGCGATGCACCGTCGTCTTCGACAGCGAAAGCCGTTGCGACAGCTCGCTGATGCCAATCTGCCCGCTGTCGCCAATCGCGCCGAGGATCGCGAACACGCGCGCGATCGACGACAGCGATTCGCCTTTGTCGGCGGCGTCCGCGTCGGACGCGGGCGGGGCGGCGGCGCGCTTGCGGGGCGCGGCGGCCGTGGTCTTGAGTTTGTCGATGGCTGCCATAGTCTCTGCGCAGCGGTTGCCCGCAGCGTCCTTCCACAACGATGTTTCTGATCGCCGAAATATACCGCGTGCGCCGCGCAATTCACATCAAATCACATCACCGCGCGAGCCAGCCGCCGTCGACAGCGAGCGTATGGCCGTGCACATAGTCCGAAGCCGGCGACGCCAGAAACACGACGGGCCCCGCGAGATCGTCAGGCGTGCCCCAGCGTCCCGCCGGGATGCGCGCGACGATCTCGCTGTTGCGCTGCTCGTCGTCGCGCAGCGCCGCCGTGTTCGACGTCGCCATGTAGCCCGGCGCGATCGCATTCACGTTGATGCCGCGCGCGGCCCATTCGTTGGCAAGCAGGCGCGTGAGTCCGAGCATGCCGCTTTTCGACGACGTGTACGACGCGACGCGGATGCCGCCCTGGAACGACAGCATCGACGCGACGTTGATGATCTTGCCGCGCTGCTCCCGCTCGACGTAATGGCGCGCAACGGCCTGCGCCAGAAAGAACGCGCTCTTCAGGTTCACGTTCATCACCGCGTCCCAGTCGTCCTCGCTGAACGTGAGCGCGTCCGCGCGCCGGATGATGCCCGCGTTGTTCACCAGCACGTCGATGCGCCCGCAGGCTTCGAGCGCCGCGCGCACGATGTCGTCGACGGGTGCGATGTCCGACAGGTCGGCGCTCACGCCGACATAGCGGCGGCCCAGCGCCTTCACCTGTTGCGCGGTGTCGCTGTCGTCCGAACGGCTCACGCCGACGATGTCGCAGCCCGCGGCCGCGAGCGCGCGCGCCATGCCCGCGCCGAGCCCCGTGTTGCTGCCCGTGACGAGCGCGACCTTGCCGCTGAGATCGAAGGGACGCAAAGGTTGCGAAGGGTGCGAAGTCATGCGCGATTCCTGTTCGATGAAAGCCTGCGTTGCATCTAGCGCAGATCGCGCACGGCGAGATGGTCCATGTCGCTGAACACCTGGTTCTCGCCGACCATGCCCCAGATGAACGTATAGGCGCGCGTGCCGACGCCCGAGTGAATCGACCAGCTCGGCGAGATCACGGCCTGCTCGTTGTGCACGAGAATATGCCGCGTCTCCTGGGGCTCGCCGAGCATGTGGAAGACGGCGGCATCGTCGGCGACGTTGAAGTAGAAATAGACCTCCATGCGCCGCTCGTGTGTGTGGCAAGGCATCGTGTTCCAGAGGCTGCCGGGTTCGAGCTTCGTCATGCCCATCGACAGCTGGCAGGTCGGCAGCACTTCGGGAACGATGAACTTGTAGATCGTGCGGCGATTGCTCGTAGCGGGATCGCCGAGCGTTTGCGGCGCTGCCTCGGCGAGCGTGATGGTGCGCGTCGGATACGTGGCCTGCGCGGGCGCGCAGTTCAGGTAGAACTTCGCGGGATGCGCGGCATCCTCGCTGCCGAAGGTCAGCGACTGCGTGCCCTTGCCGACGTAGATCGCTTCCTCGTTGCGCACCGCGAAGCGCTTGCCGTCCGCCTCGACCCAACCGTCACCGCCGATATTGATCGCGCCGAGTTCGCGCCGCTCCAGCAGATAGCCGACGCCGATCGACTTGCCGAGCGAGCTGGGCACTTCGACGGCGCGCGTCTGCGGAAACGCGCCGCCGACGATGATCCGGTCGATATGGCTATACGTGAGCGCGAGCGCATCCGGCTCGAACACTTTCTCGACCAGAAACTCTTTTCTGAGGCCTGCCGTGTCGAGCGTTTTTGCGTATTCGCTGTTGATGCTCTGCCTGACTTCCATGTCTCCTCCACTGCCGGGCGGCACGCTGGACGCCGCCTCCGGGTTGATTGTGCGCGCAGTCTAGTATAATCGGAACGTCGGTCCGAAATAAGGAAAACGCCAGATATCCATATTGCGGGAGATGAACTGTCATAGCAGGGTAAACGATTAATCTGCGTGCCGACAAAAACGGAACATCGTTCCTTTGTCGATGCTATAGTCCGCGGACAGGTGGATGTAGCCGGACCATACCGGAGCTTTCCGCCGTTCCCATCGCCGGCCTGGCGTCGTATGGAGGAGACATGAAACTGAAGAAGGTAATCGACCGCGTACCGGGTGGTCTCATGCTGATACCGCTGTTGCTCGGCGCGTGCGTGCATTCGTTCGCGCCTGGCGCCGGCAAGTATTTTGGGTCGTTCACGAATGGCCTGATCACGGGCACCGTGCCGATTCTCGCTGTCTGGTTCTTCTGCATGGGCGCGACCATCGATCTGCGCGCCACGGGCACCGTGCTGCGCAAATCGGGCACTTTGCTCGTCACGAAGATGCTGGTCGCGTGGCTCGCGACGATCGTCGCGTCTTCGCTGCTGCCTATAGACGGCATCAAGACGGGGCTGTTCGCCGGGCTGTCGGTGCTGGCCATCACGACCTCGATGGACATGACCAACGGCGGCCTCTATGCCGCCGTGATGCAGCAGTACGGCACGAAGGAAGAAGCGGGCGCGTTCGTGCTGATGTCGATCGAATCGGGGCCGCTCGTCAGCATGATCATTCTCGGCGCGACGGGCGTCGCGTTCTTCGAGCCGCGGCTGTTCATCGGCGCGGTGCTGCCGTTCGTCATCGGCTTCACGCTCGGCAATCTCGATAGCGCGCTGCGCGAACTGTTCGGCCGCTGCGTGGTGCCGTTGATTCCGTTCTTCGGCTTTGCGCTCGGCAACGGCATCGACCTGAACGTGATCGTCAAGAGCGGCATTCCGGGCGTGCTGCTCGGGCTCGGCGTGATCGTCATCACGGGCATTCCGCTGATTCTCGCCGACCGCTATATTGCGGGCGGCAATGGCGCGGCGGGTCTGGCGGCATCGTCGACGGCGGGCGCGGCCGTCGCCAATCCGTCGATCATCGGCGAGATGATTCCGCGCTTCAAGCCGATGGTGCCGGCAGCGACGGCGATGGTCGCCACCGCGTGTCTCGTCACCGCGATTCTCGTACCGATCCTGACGGCGATGTGGGCGAGGCGTGCCCGGCTGAAAGCAGGGCAGAGCGCGCGGATGGACGAGGACGAAGCGGGGCCGTTGCCGCAGCCGCTCGGCGCGCACGAATAACGCGCACAAGCGGCGCAAAAGCGGCGCGAAACCAACGCACCAGCGACTCGCGCGCTGCAGGCAAAACGGCGCGAGCCGGCAGATCAGTCGAGCCGGTTCGCGCCGTTGTCGTCGATGCTGTCGAAAGAAAGGCCGTTCAGGTGTTCATGCGTGGCCTGCTGCATGCGGCCGGCCGATCACGAGGTAATGTGCGAGCGCGAACACTGGGAAAGCCGTCGCGACGCTTGCCACCAGCGTCCAGCCGCCGTGATCGTACAGCGGGCTGGCGAGCGCCGAACCGATCGCGCCACCGACGAAGATGCTCGTCATATACAGCGCGTTCAAGCGGTTGCGGCTCGCGGCGTGCAGCGCGTAGATTTCGCGCTGGCCGAGCACCATGTTCATCTGCACCGCGAAGTCGAGCACGACACCCGTCACGACGAGACCGGCAACGCCCCACGCCGGATGGATCAGACCTGGCGTATAGGCGAGCGCGCCGACCACGAGCGCGATCAGCGTCGCACGCACCGTGTGGCCTGCGTCCGCGAGCCGGCCCGCGATGGGCGCCGACGTCGCGCCGATTGCGCCCACCAGCGCGAACACGGCGATTGCCGTCTGCGACAGGCCGTAATGCCGGGTCAGCTCGACGGGCACGGCGGTCCAGAACAGGCTGAACGAGCCGAACATCAACGCCTGATACAGCGCGCGATGACGCAGCACGGGCATGGTGCGCAGCAGATGGCCGAGCGATGCGATCAGTTGCGGATAGGTGGCCTGGTGCGAGGGCTGGCGCTTTGGAATGGTCAGCGCGAGCACGGTCGTGACGATTGCCATAAGCACGGCGGCCGAGCCGAATACGACGCGCCATCCGAAATGACCGGCGACGACGCTCGAAATGGGCCGCGACAGCAGGATGCCGAGTAGCAGCCCGCCCATGATCGTGCCTACGACGCGTCCACGCGTTTCATCCGGCGCGAGATGCGCGGCTAGCGGAATCAGGATCTGCACTGCAACGGAGCTGAAGCCGATCAGCAGCGAGACTGCGAGAAATGCGCCCGGCGCATGCGTGAACGACGCGGCCGCGAGGCTCGCAATCGATACGAGCGCTGTCGTGATCATCAGCTTGCGGTTTTCTAGCAGATCGCCTAGCGGCACGAGGAAGAACAGGCCGAGCGCGTAGCCGATCTGCGTGAGCGAGACGATCAGGCTCGCCATGCTACTCGACATGTGGATGGACGGGGCGATCAGTTCAGTGATCGGTTGCGCGTAGTACAGGTTGGCGACGATCGCGCCGCAACTGAATGCGAATAGCGCGATCAGGCCGCGCGTGAGCGCGGCTGGTGTGTCGCTGCGTGCGAGCGTCGAAGTACTGCTGGGCATGCTGGCTCCTATTTCTTTCGCCTGATTGACGGCTGTCACCTGGATGCTTGGGGGGCGCGTTGTCGACGTTTTCTGTGTTGCTGGGCAGCATAGCGAATTGCAGGGAACAGTGCGCGCGGCGTGTATTCGAAAGGTTAGTGGGTGTGGTTGCTGTTGCGCTGGGATCCGCGGTTTGGCGTTTTTTTCGCTGGCATCCGCGATGCGTTATCTAGCTTCACGCGTCGCCCCTGTGCGGGGCGGCACCTACTTTTCTTTGCCGCCGCAAAGAAAAGTAGGCAAAAGAAAGCGGCTCACACCGCCAATTCTTGACGTTTGCCCACGGGCTCCCAACGTCCCCACGCTTCATTCGGCAACCACATGACCCATGCCCGTTGCCAGCGCTCTTGCTGGGCGCCTCACCCGCTTCACGCTCCCGCGTCACGCTATGCCCTGCCAGACAGTCCACGGTCGCCCAGGTGGCAAACTGTGTGTAGGCCCTCGGTGCTCCACATGCTTCACTCCAGACCAATTGCGCACGCGCGCCACCCTGTAAGAGCGCTAACGTGTACGTCGGGAAAAACTACACACAGTTTGCCACCTGGGCGGCGCATACCATTCGCTGCCGTTTGCTCGGGTACGGGTAATCGAAGCGGGTGAGGCACCTGTTCGAAGCGTTGGCAACGGGCACCAACCAGGGCCACTGGCGTGTGAAGCGTGGGGACGTTGGGGGCCCGTGGGCAAACGTCAAGAATTGGCGGTGTGAGCCGCTTTCTTTTGCCTACTTTTCTTTGCGGCGGCAAAGAAAAGTAGGTGCCGCCCCGCACAGGGGCGACGCGTGAAGCTAGATAACGCATCGCGGATGCCAGCGAAAAAAAACACCAAACCGCGGATCCCACCACAAACCCGACCACACCGAACACCGACCGCAAATTCCACCAACAGAGATTAACCTCCGCGCCGCGAGGCTTGAATAGACACCAAACGCAAACGTCCGTTGCATAGAACGCAATCGCCATCATCGGCATAATCCCCCGCATGGACAAACTCCTCGCGTTGAACACATTGCTCGAAGTCGCCGATGCAGGCGGTTTCGCCCGCGCCGCACAGCGCCTCGGCGTCGCCACGTCGTCGGTCACGCGGCTGATGGACGCGCTCGAAGCATCGCTCGGCACAGCCCTGCTCACCCGCACGCCGCGTAAGGTCAGCCTGACGGATGCAGGCACCGCCTACGTCGAGCAGATATCCAAAGTGCTCGACGATCTCGCCGAGGCCGACGAGAGCATTCTCGACAGCGGCGCTGCACCCGTCGGCGCGCTGCGCATCACCGTGCCGTCCGCATACAACCGCATGCGGCTCGCGCCGCATCTCGCCGCGTTTCTCGCCGAGTATCCGCGCGTCGCGCTCGATGTCGTCGTCGCCGATCACTACGCAGACCTCGCCCTCGATCGCATCGACGTCGCCGTGCGCATCGGTCTGCTGTCGCGCGATCCGAATCTCGTCGTGAAGAAACTCGCGGACAATCCGCGCTATCTCGTCGCAAGCCACGACTATCTGCAACGCGCAGGCACGCCGCCGACCCCCGCCGCGCTCGCCGGGCACGAATGTCTGCGCATCGCATACGGCGGCAGTTATCGCGCGCGCCAGGTATGGACGTTCAGCCGCGACGCGGAACACGAACGTATCGATGTGCGCGGACGGCTCATTTCCAACAGCCTGGAGATGCTGCTCGAAGCCGCGCTCGCCGGGCAAGGGCTGGCGCTGTTGCCGGACTGGCTCGTCAATCACGAGATCGACGCGGGACGTCTGATGCGCCTCTTCACCGATTACGACGTGACGCCGCAGAACGGCGAGGCTGTCGTCTACGCCGCGTATCTGCCCAATCGCCGTCATTCGAGCAAGGTGAAAGCGCTGCTGCGTTTTCTCGAAACGCGCATCGGCGGCGCGACGGAAAGCGCGGCTGAAACGCTTCGTTGACCAGCGGTCCGGTCTTTTCTCCAAGCGTGCGCAATCCCGAAATCAACGCTTGACACCGCATGCGATCCGTTCGACCATTGTGTCCATAATACGATTTTCAAGTCCATAATATGGACGAAATCTTCGGAGACACAATGACAGCCCCAACCAACGGCGTCGACGCGATGACGCCTTATCAACTCCCCAATCCGCCCGAAGCGCTGCGCGAGATCGTCGTCGAGTCGGCGATTCCGCAGGATGAACGCGTCTGGGTGCCGCAGGGAGAGAACGTCTCGTTCCGCCCGCTGTGTCTGAACGTGTCGAGCGGTTACTGGATGAATCTGCTGCGCGTGCGCAAGTCGGGCGTGCTGAGCCGTCATCGCCATCCGCAGGCGGTGCACGGCATGGTGCTCAAAGGGCGCTGGCGCTATCTGGAGCACGACTGGGTCGCCACGGAAGGCAGCTACGTGTTCGAGCCGCCAGGCGAAACGCACACGCTCTATGTACCCGAAGACGTCGAAGAGATGATCACGTACTTCCAGGTCAACGGCGTCATGTACTACTGCGACCCATACGGCAATCACACCGGCTACGAAGACGTGTTCACGAAGCTCGACATGTGCCGCGCGCACTACGAGCGCGTCGGGCTCGGCGCGAACTATGTCGACCAGTTCGTGAGGTGAGCGGTGAATGCGCCTCTCGACTTGCGCCGCGCATCGTACGACTTTGCGGGCGCAGTGGCCGTCGTGACGGGCGGCTTGCGCGGGATCGGCGCGGCGATCGCGGGCCGGCTCGCGGAATGCGGCGCATCGGTTGCCGTGTGGGATCGCGATACGCAGGCTTCGTTCACCGATAGCCCGCGCATCGCGTGCTTTCCCGTCGATATCGCGGACATCGCATCGGTAGAGCGCGCTGCGCAGGCGACGCTTGAACGCTTCGGCGGCGTGAACGTGCTCGTCAACAATGCGGGCTACGCGGGACCGACGATGCCGCTCGACGAATACGATCCCGCCGAATGGTCGCGCATCGTCGATGTGAACCTCAAGGGGACCTTCAACGTTTGCCGGCAACTGGTGCCCACGCTGCGCCGCGCGCGCGACGCGCGCATCGTCAACATTGCGTCGCTCGCGGGCAAGGAAGGCACGCCGAATGCGTCGGCGTATAGCGCGGCGAAAGCGGGCGTGCTGGCGCTGACGAAGTCGCTCGGCAAGGAACTCGCGCGAGGCAGCGTGCTCGTCAACGCGATCGCACCGGCAGCGGTGCGCACGACGCTGCTCGAACAGATGTCGCACGCGCACGTGCAGACCATGATCGACAAGAGCCCGATGAAGCGCCTCGGGGAGCCCGACGAGGTCGCGGAATTGGCGCTGTGGCTGTGCTCGTCGTCGTGCACGTTCAGCACGGGTGCGGTGTTCGATCTTTCTGGAGGACGCGCTACCTGTTGATTTGCCGGAAACACCATGCCATTCACGCAATGACTTCCACACAGACTCGCAAGAGCAACGGAGGAGACAGACACATGCAAGCGAAATCACCGCGCCTCAGGCGCATTCAATGGGTCGCGCTAACGTTCCTGACGCTGGCGGGCATCGTCAATTATCTGGACCGCAGCACGCTTTCCATCGCCAATCATTCGGTGAGCGGCGAGCTGGGTTTGACGGCGTCGCAAATGGGGCTGCTGCTGTCGGCCTTTTCGTTTGCGTACGCATTTTCGCAGCTTCCCGTCGGCGCGATGCTCGACCGCTTCGGCGCGCGCGTGATGCTCGGTCTGGGCATGTTCGTGTGGTCGTGCGCTCAACTGTGCGGCGGCCTCGTGCATACGTTGCCGCAGTTTCTCGCGGCGCGCATCGCGCTCGGCATCGGCGAGGCGCCGCAATTTCCGGCGGGCGCGAAAGTCGTCAGCGAATGGTATGCACTGCGCGAACGTGGCCGCCCGACGGGCATCTTCACCACCTCGTCGACGATCGGCCCGGCACTCGCGCCGCCCATTCTCACCGTGCTGCTGCTCTCGTTCGGCTGGCGCTGGATGTTCGTCGTGATGGGCGTGCTCGGGATTGCGGTGTCGATCGGCTGGTACATGATCTATCGCAATCGCGCCGACATCGCGCTCGAACCGCACGAGGTCAAGCATCTGACGGAAGAAGAGCCGCTCGCGCGCGCGGAACGCAAGATGACGTTCGTGGAATGGCGCGGCCTGTTCGGTTCCGCGACCACGTGGGGCATGATCTTCGGCTTCATGGGCGTGATCTATATGGTGTGGCTGTATCTCACGTGGCTGCCCGCGTATCTCGAACACGAACGGCATCTGACCATCGCGAAGACGGGCTGGGTCGTGTCGATTCCGTACATCTTCGGCACGCTCGGCATGCTGTCGAGCGGCTTCGTCGCCGATGGCCTGATGGCGCGCGGCATGGCGCCCATCCGCAGCCGCAAGTGGCCGATCTGCTGCGGCCTGATCGGCGCGGCCGTGTTCACGGTGCCCGCCGCATTCACGCCGACGCTGACGCTCGCGATCGTCTATCTCTCTCTTGCGATGTACTTCGTCAACCTGGCGAGCGGCGCGGCATGGGCGCTCGTCAGCGTGGCCGCGCCGCGGCACCTCGTGGCGTCGCTGGGCAGCATCCAGAACTTCGGCGGCTATTTCGGCGGCTCGTTCGCGCCGTTCATCACGGGCGTGGTGGTCGACAAGACGCATTCGTTCGTCAACGCGTTCCTGATCAGCGCGGGTGTCGCGTTCGCGGCGGCGCTCGTGTACATGTTCGTCGTGCGCATGCCGATCGCCGAACGCGCCGACGAAGGCGCGGCAGCCGAAACCCGCATGACTCACTCCTGAACTTCACCGATATGACGTTTCAACACGATCTGTTTGCAGGCAAGACGGCCGTCGTCACGGGCGGCACGCAAGGCATCGGCGCGGGCATCGCGCGTCAGCTCGCGGCGCTCGGCGCGCGCGTGATCGCGGCGGGTCTCGCGCCGACCGACGAGCAACGCAGCGCGCTCGCCGCCGACGGCATCGAAGCGGTGCCGCTCGACGTCGCATCGAAGGAGGGCGTCGACGCGCTGTTCGCGTCGTTGCCTTCGCTCGACATGCTGGTCAATTGCGCGGGCGTGATACGTCGCGGCGACGAACTCGACCCCGAGGTCTTCGCGCAGGTGATCGACGTGAACCTCACGGGCACGATGCGCGCGTGCGCGGCGGCGCGGCCGCTGTTGCGCGCGCGGGGCGGCGCGATCGTCAACACGGCTTCGATGCTGAGCTTTTTCGGCGGCGGGCTGGTGCCGGGCTATAGCGCGAGCAAGGGCGGCGTCGCGCAATTGACGAAGTCGCTCGCCATCGCGTACGCGCCCGACCGCATCCGCGTGAACGCGGTGGCGCCGGGCTGGATCGCCACGCCGCTGACGCACGCGCTGCAGCACGACGACGAACGTTCGAAGGCGATCCTCGATCGCACGCCGCTCGGACGCTGGGGCTCGCCCGACGACATCGGCCCGGCCGTCGCCTTTCTCTGCTCGCCGGGTGCGTCGTTCATCACGGGCACGGTGCTGCCTGTCGACGGCGGATATCTGGTCGCCTGATGGCAGGGCGCAGCGGCTCGTTATAATCGCGTCGCTTTGCCCTGCACATTCAACGCTCATCACACGACCATGCCGACACCCGCCGCCGACGCGCTCGAAGCCGCACGCGCCACAGGCACCGCCGCTTTTTCGAAGTTCATGTCGGTGCTGCAGTTGATCGCCGATGCGAAGGATGCGCCCAGCGTGCCGCAACTGGCGGCGGCGAGCGGCTTTCCACGTCCGACGGTGTATCGGATCGTCGGCGCGTTGATGGCCGAAGGTCTCGTCGTCGAAAGCCTGCGCGGCGGAACCTTCGAGCTCGGGCCACGCCTGATGACGCTCGCCAGCCGTAGCTGGGAACGCTCGGACGTGCGCGTCGCGGCGGCGGATGCCTTGCAGGCGCTGCGCGACGCGACGCAGGAAACCGTGCACCTCGCCGTGCGCAGCGGCAGCGAGATGGTCTACATCGAAAAACTGGAAAGCCCGCATGCGGTGCGCATGGCGTCGCGCATCGGCACGCGCGTGACCTTGTATTCGAGTTCGGTCGGCAAGGCGTACCTGGCAGCGCTGGACAATGCGGCGCGCGATGCGCTGCTCGAAGGCGTGACGCTCACGCGCTTCACGGCGAATACGATCGTCGAGCCGGATGCGCTGCGCAACGAACTGGATGAGACGCGCGAGCGCGGCTACGCCGAAGACCGCGAGGAAAACGAACCGCAGATCTTCTGCTACGGATGCGCGATTCGCGCCGCGGACGGCTTGCCCATTGCATGTATCAGCGTGAGCATTCCACTGTTCAGGCGCAGCGACACGCCATTGGAAACCTATGTCGAGCCGTTGCGCGCCGCGTGTGCGGCCGTTGCCGAACGGCTCGGGCCTGCGCCGCGTGCGGCAGGCTGAAGCCGCTGAAGCGGGCACTGCACGTTTCTGTCAGAAGCCGGCCACGCCGCGCGTTTTCAACGCGTGCGGCCCGCGCGTCAACTGTTCCTTCAGAAAGTCCACGCACACGCGAATCTTCGCGGACGATGACGCGCGCGCCGACGTCACGGCCCAGACATCGGCGGGTTGATGATGTTGCGGCAGCACGCGCGCGAGCGCGCCCGATTCGAGGCTCGATGCGACGTCCCAGATCGACGCCATGATCACGCCATAGCCTTCGAGCGCCCAGCGCTGGACGATGTCGCTGTGATTCGACGCGATCGGGCCCGTGACCTTCACCGACTTCTCGCCGTCCGGCCCCGTCAGGCGCCACACGCCGAAGCGCTGGTCGCGATCGCGAAACATCAGGCAATCGTGCTGCGCGAGATCGGCGAGCGTGCGGGGCGTCCCCGCCCGCTTCAGATAGGCGGGCGACGCACACAGGATGCGCGCGCTGTCGACGATCTTGTGCGCGATCAGATGCGGCTCCTGGATGTTGCCGACCCGTACGTCGATATCGAAGTTTTCGCCGACGAGATCGACGCGCCGGTCGAGCAGTTCGAGCCAGATTTCGAGTGCGGCATAGCGCTGTCTCAACAGCATGAGAATCGGCGATACGTGATCGCGGCCGAGGCGCAGGCTCGTGCTGATGCGGATCACGCCGCGCGGATCGCTCTTCAGCCCGGCGAAGGCGTCGGACATGCCTTGCACGTCGTCGAGGATTTTCTGCGCCCACTGGAACGCCGCTTCGCCGTCGCTCGTCACGCTGACGCGGCGGGTCGTGCGCAAGAACAGCTTCACGCCCAGACTCTTTTCGAGCAACGCGATGCGCTTGCTCACATGCGAAGGCGAGATGCCCATTTCGGTCGACGCGGTGATGAAGCTCGCGCGGCGGGCAACGGTGCAGAACAACTGCAGGTCGCGCAGGAAGCCGTCATTATTGGCTAATAGCGCATTATGATTTTCCATTCGGCTGCATTGTGTTGGTGATCGGCACGAGTAATCTAGTCGGAATTTACGAAGACGTCCAATCCTGGGCGATAACACGACGAAATCATGAGACAACTGCAGCTTGCCGTCGCCGGCGCCGGCTTGATTGGCCGACGCCACATCGAACTGATCCAGCAGAATCCGCGTTGCCGTCTGGCGGCGATCGTCGATCCGGGCCCCGCCGCGCGAGATGTGGCGAACCACGCCGACGTGCCGCTCTTTCGCACCCTCGGCGAACTGTTCGCTGCCAGCCGTCCCGATGGCGTGGTGCTCGCGACGCCGAACCAGTTGCATGTCGAGCAGGCGCTCGAATGCATCGGCGCGCGCGTTGCCGCGCTGATCGAGAAGCCCGTCGCGCATACCCTCGATGCAGGCGAGCGCCTGCGCGCCTCGGCTGATACGGCGGGCGTGCCGCTTCTGGTCGGCCATCATCGCGCGCACAGCCCGATTCTCGCGAAAGCGCGCGAGATCATCGGAGAAGGGCGGATCGGGAAAATTGTCGGCGTGATGGGCAGCGCCATGTTCTTCAAACCCGACGATTACTTCGACGCCGCGCCGTGGCGGCGCGAAGCGGGCGGCGGACCCATCCTCCTCAACATGATTCACGAGATCGGCAACCTGCGTTCGCTGTGCGGCGAGATCGTCGCGGTGCAGGCGTTCGCGTCGAATGCGGCGCGCGGGTTTGCCGTCGAAGATACCGTGGCGATCAATCTGCGTTTCGAGAATGGCGCGCTCGGCACGTTTCTGTTGTCGGATACGGCCGCGTCGCCGCGCAGCTGGGAGCAGACCTCGCAGGAAAACAAGAGCTATGCGTCCTACGACGACGAAGACTGCTATGTGATCGCGGGCGATATGGGTTCGTTGTCCGTGCCTACGATGCGCCTGAAGACCTACGCTACCAGGGAGGCGCGCTCGTGGTGGAAGCCGTTCGACGTATCGGTTGCGAGCGTCGGGCGCACGGACCCGCTCGAGCGGCAACTGGATCACTTCTGCGACGTGATCGAAGGCGGCGCACAGCCGCTCGTCACCGTGCACGATGGCCTGCGGAACCTGCGCATTACAGAAGCCATCGCGGAATCGGCCCGAACCGGCGCGATCGTCGATACTCGGGGCGGCGCGACGGTCTGACGCGCTGATTTCGAACCAACGGAGGAAACATGAAAAAAGTACTGATGCTGCATGGGATCAACCACAACATGTTCGGCAAGCGCGATCCGGTGCAGTACGGCACGGTGACGCTCGCCGAAATCGACGATGCATTGCGGGCGCTGGGACGCGAGTTGAATGTCGAGGTCGACAGCTATCAGACCAATCATGAAGGCGACATGTGCGAGCGCATTCACCAGGCATTCACTGACGGCGCCGACGCCGTGCTGATCAACGCGGGCGCGTGGACGCACTACAGCTACGGAATCCGCGATGCGCTCGCGATTCTGACCGTCCCTGTCGTCGAGATTCATATGTCGAACATTCATGCGCGCGAGCCGTTTCGTCATCAGTCGGTTTTCGCGGAAATCGTGAAGGGGCAGATTTGCGGGTTCGGCGTGGACAGCTATCTGCTCGGATTGCGCGCGGCGGTTGCCGCCATCGCATAGGCTTCCCGCCTACGATCGAGACTCCGTTGCCTGCTGTCGGGTACACGGCTTGCTCCGGTGATGGGACGTCGCCGCGCAAGCAGCCCGGGACCATCACTCAAGCAACGGAGGTCGGAACATGCTTTATTACGCGTTGGTTTTCTTCGTTATTGCGCTGATCGCTGCGGTGTTCGGCTTCGGCGGAATTGCAGCGGGAGCGGCCGGCATCGCGAAGATCCTGTTCTTCCTGTTCCTCGTCATCTTCATCGTCACGTTGCTCATGGGTGTCGTGAGACGTTGACGTTGTCGGGCACAGGCGGAGCGTTTTCCGCTTTGTCTGTGCCCGATCTTCCTGTGACGAGCCTTGGCGCGGATGCAACGTCCGCGATCTGTCTTCGCTGCCTTGCGAAGATAAAAGTGTTTTGCTATCCGAACATCAATTGGTACTTCTTCCCGCAATGCGCCTTCTATAAGGCCAATCGGTTCGATTGCGCGAATCAGCCCTTAAATACGCCCTTTTCCGGCGTTTTGGAAATGGCATAAGCCTGGGCATAATGCGATAGACACACAGCGGTTGAAAGAGGGACGCATAAGCGTGTCTTTTTTACCGACGTCATTGCACTAAAGAACTGGTCCCTTCCTCGCTCGCGGCTGCGGCCACATTCCAATCCAGTCCCGTTACGCGCATCACGCGCGCGTGCTCCGTTTTATTTTTATCCGCGTCGACACGCGCCGGCCACCATGTGGCCCGTTTTAGGAATCAACTGATGAAACCGGCAAAGAATACGTTCTGGTCGCGCTACGGCCGCTATGTCATGCTCGGCGTGATGGCCACGGCGTTCGCGGCGCTCGTGACGTTCCTGCATCTGCGTCACGATCAGCGTAACGTGCAAGGCTCGCCGGTGCTCACGGGCGTCGCGAGCGAAATGCGCAAGGACGCGTCGGCGTGGACACATCAGGAACGCGATGCGTCGGAGATGCTGCGCGACATTCGCGAGCACAACGTCACGGCAGTCGGCGTGAGTCCGAATGCGATTCTCGTGTCGACGGGAGACGGCGCGAAGTACTACGTCACCGATCACAACGGCGCGTTCTCGAATGCGCTGCTGCTGGGTGAAATGAAAGCGGACGCGCATTCGCCGTATCAGATGGTGTACCTGCCGGATGCCGATATTCATACGGGCTCCGCGCGCTGGATGGATGCTTTCGACAAGGCCCGCGACGCCATCAGCGTACTGCTGCCGCTGTTGCTGATCGGCGGACTCGTGTGGTTCATGCGTCGCGAAATGACGAGCGGCGCGCGTCTGCTCGAAAGAACGCCCGCGCTTTCATTCGAGGACGTGATCGGCGCAGGCGAGGCGAAGGCCGCGTTGTCCGACATACAGGCCTATCTGACCGACCCGAAGCAGTTCACGGGAATGGGTGTGCGCGCGCCGTGCGGCATCCTGATGACGGGCGGCCCGGGCGTCGGCAAGACGCGTCTTGCGCAGGCGCTTGCGGGCGAGTGCGGGGCGAACTTCATTTCGATCACGGGCAGCTATTTCAGCGCGAAGTACTACGGCGTAGGCATTCAGAAGGTCAAGCATCTGTTCGAACTCGCGCGCAAGAACGCGCCCACCGTTATCTTCATCGACGAAGCCGATGGTCTCGCGAAGCGCACCGATACGGGCGGCGGTCCCGTCGAGGCCGAGAGCAATCGCGTCATCAACCAGTTGCTCGCGGAGATGGACGGCTTCGAATCGAACGAGGGCGTGATCATCGTCGCGGCGACGAATCATCCGGACAATCTCGACGAAGCGTTGTGCCGTCCTGGCCGTTTCGACCGCACGGTGCAGGTGCGTCTGCCCGATCTCGACGATCGCGCGGACATCATCCGCTTCTATGCGGAGCGGCTGACCTCGAAGGCGGAGGATATCGATTTCAATCAGCTCGCGCGGCTGACCACGGGCCTGTCGCCCGCAACGCTCGCGATGGTCGTCAATCAGGCCGGGCTGGTCGCGCGCAAGGCGGGCGACACGATGGTCGCGGCGAAGCACTTTGTCGAAGCGATCAAGATCGCGCGTATCGGCGATGTCAATGGCGCGGAGCGCGCGCTTACTGAAGAGGAGCGCACCCGTATTGCTGTTCATGAAGCCGGACACGGACTCGTTGCCGCGCTGCTCGACACGGGCATCCTCGAAGAGGTGACGATTTTGCCGCGCGGCGGCGCATTGGGCGTTGCGCTGATCACGAAGACCCAGGACAAGCACCTGTACCGCGAAACGGAAATGCGCAACGAGATTCAGGTGCTGCTTGGCGGGCGCAACGCCGAATTGCTGATGTTCTCGGAGGCGTCGAGCGGCGCCGCGTCGGACTTGCAGGAAGCCTCGCGCATCAGCCTCGACATGGTGTCGAAGTTCGGCTTCAACGCGGACGGCGATCTGTTCAGCCTGGCCGCGCTGCCCGCGCAGTACGCGGGTTTGCAGATGAAGGGCGCCATCGAGCACGCGAACGTCCTGCTCAAGGATCTGAACGACGCATGCTATGCGCTGCTGCGCGACAACGAGCCTGTGCTGCGCGCCATTGCGGACCAGTTGCTCGAATCGGAGACGGTGCCGGGCGAAACGGTGTATCGGTTGATCGACGCGCACAAGACGAGCCGCGACGGCTTGCATCTGGCGGAGCAGCCGGAAGCAGCATAGCGAGCCTCACGAAGCGACTTGGAAAGCGATCCACGGGGTGTCGCCAGGAACGGGGTGGCCGGACGCGTACAGTCACCGGAGTGGCCGCTCGAGCAATGGATATCCGCATGGGATCTCGCGCTTCATGCTCTGCACGATCGGGTGACCGGTCTGGTAGCCGGTGACCTTTGTCTCTTGCGCAAAAAGGGGCGGTGGAAAACAAGGCGGCCGATTACCTCGACCCGCCCCCGCCGTGACCGCCTCCGCCGTTTCCGCCCCCGCCGTTCCCACCACCGCCGTGACCGCCTGCGCCGTTTCCGCCTGCGCCGTTTCCACCTGCGCCGTTTCCACTTGCGCCGTGACCGCCTGCACCGGCACCGCCTGCGCCCGCGCCGCCTGCGCCCGCACCACCTGCACCGGCACCACCTGCGCCCGCGCCGCCTGCACCGTTTCCGCCTGCGCCGTGACCGCCTGCACCGGCACCGCCTGCGCCGGCACCGCCTGCACCGGCACCGCCTGCGCCGGCACCGCCTGCACCGGCACCGCCTGCACCCGCGCCGCCTGCACCGGCACCGCCTGCACCGGCACCGCCTGCACCCGCGGCGCCTGCGCCCGCGCCGCCTGCACCGGCACCGCCTGCGCCGTTTCCGCCTGCGCCGTGACCGCCTGCACCGGCACCGCCTGCACCCGCACCGCCTGCACCCGTGCCGCCTGCGCCGTTTCCGCCTGCGCCGTGACCGCCTGCACCCGCACCAGCACCGCCCGCACCCGCGCCGCCTGCGCCAGCACCGCCTGCGCCAGCACCGGCCGCACCCGCACCGGCTGCACCGGCACCGCCTGCACCCGCACCGGCTGCACCGGCACCGCCTGCACCCGCACCGCCTGCACCCGCACCGCCTGCGCCAGCACCCGGACCACCTGCGCCTGAACCACCTGCGCCTGAACCACCTCCACTGTGGCCGCCTGAAGTCTGTCCTTGAGCCAGTTGCAGCGAAGCAGACTTCGCAGAAGGTGCATCGCGGTGATCGAGCGAAGCGGAAGCTACGGGCGGGGAGCCCGCCGCACTGCCAATTGCAGTTCCCTGGACAGAGGGTGACGGCGATCTCACCACATGATCGGACGAAGACGCTTGTTGCGTTGGCGACGTGGGTCGCGTGATCCTGGGCGCATGCCGTGCGATTGCTCCCACGTGCGACGCCGGATGGCGGTGATTCTGTGTGGCGGCATGGCTCGCTTGACCAGGCACCCGTGCAACCGGCTGCGCTGCAGCAGAATCCGGATGAGATCCCGCGCCGTGATCGGCGGGAGCTGACGACACAGGTGGGGCGAGCTCAGCACTCGCAATCGCAGGAGAACGCGCGGGAGGCGACGATAGTGGTGCAACATCACCGGACCAGGACGTGTGTTGCGTTGGCGTCGTGGATCCGATGATCGCGAGCAGCTTGTCATAGTCGAACCGGTCGCCAGACGCGACGATACCCATGACCCCGGCAGCCAATGATGCGCTTGCCCAGGCAACCCAAAGCGCAAGACGTTTGCCCCGCAGGGGCGGTGCGACCTTGATGTCTGCATCCGGGTCAGCTGCACCGGCGTGCGCAAGCTCGGCGTGGCGGGACATCACCACGCGCTGCTGATCGTTTCGTCTGATCCTTCCGTTCGCTACGTTCATGTGGCGTCCCCTTGCGGAGTGCTCATCGAAATGCGCCGCGGGACCGTCTGCTGGTTCGACCCCTGGCTTCGCCACGGCAATGGGAGCGGTCAACCAGTTTTTCTATAGTAGGTCGTTGAGCTATGAACGCGCTCGCCATCTTCGTGGCCGATCCGGACAGGTGGCGGGAGTCGCCCTCCGCGGGCTTTCCGCAATGACCCCGCAGTGGGCGACGACGCGATGCACGTAGAGCATTCGCTGTGCCTGTTCGGCCGGATCTTGACGCGGGAATAAGGCAAACCCTGGGATGGCTTGCGAGTAGCGGGGCGATAGCGAATGATCTCGCTATCGTCGCGATGTTCGAATCGACGTCCACTCGAGGATGATCTGGACTGCCATGCAATGGACCCATCTGAGCGGTTGCCGCCAGGACGGCGTTGATCCCGGCAGCCTGGTGAATTCCTTTGGTCGGCAATCGACGGGCATAGCGCGGCGGTGGAGTCGCACATTCAGACGCTCGAGCAATTGATATTGCAGCGGACAACTGGAATATTCTGGAAGCCCGCGGGTTTCAACGGAAGACCCAGACCGCGCAGTTCAGGGGACGATTATTCCATGGTCGTGCAAGAGATCGGCAGCCACCCCGGGCCTCGTACCGCCGCTGCGCACATGAAGCGTGGTGCCGTTGGTGGAGATGTCCTGCGAATGGAAATTGGCAGGAAAGGAGTGCACGTCTCGTCAATGGCCGCGGCGCAGATTCTCCGCGCTCAGCATACTCGCGATCACGGACGCGCCTCGGGCAAGTTCGAGCTGATAGTCGATCTCCGACTGTGCGACGGCACGGTCAATCGCGTCTCTTCCGTATGAGGTCCATTTCGCGGCCACTGTCAGTCATTCAGGCGCGTGATCAGAGACCCGAATTGACCGGTCCGGACTGGTGGTTGCCATCGCGTTTAGCGTGACGAGACCGTGGAGCGTTCCGGTCGACGAGTAGACCGAGCGCGGAAAGAACCTGTCGTGCCTGGGAGAAGCCCCGTTCGGGACAGCGCTCAAATATGCGGTTGAACTCTGAGACGAGCTGAAGGGCTCGCTGTGGCCCTGGCCGGTCGGGGTCCAATGTCAAGGCAGTCTGTGCGAACCTGATGGGACCGGTCTTGATCATCGCGCGCAAAACCGCGTTTGCACTGCCGCTGGAAAATAGCTCAACGCCGTACGCACGGATCATGGCCCGCACGATTGCTTCGGCGGCGGGCGTAAGGGGCGGCATCGCTTCAATGAGGCGTAGTTGCGCTGAACGTCCATCCGCCTCGGTGAAGCGTCCAATATCGTCGATATCGGCTTCAAGACGCTGCACCGGCAGATTGACGCTGAACAGCAGGAGTTTGATGCGCTCAAAAAGCACCGCTTCCAACGGGTCGATGATTGGAGTGTCCGACATTTTCTTTCCTTCCTGTTCACCTGCGCCAGAACTCATAGCCGCCCGGCAGGCGTCGAATCGCGCCGCGCGAGAACTGGCTGATCAATCGGGTTTCTCGCTCGCCGTATGCTGACGGGCATCCCTACATACGCCGGATATACCGTTCCGATATGACTGAACGTTGCTGGATCCATGCAACGGCGAGTTCGAGGGCTTCATCGCGTGCGTCCTGCGCATTAGAGAAGTCGCCATCTACCCCGAGCGTGCGAGTGTCGCCGACGCGGTCCGTGACGATGGCCGCTGCTGCATAACGTCCCGTCGCGGTTGGGGTTACCACCGGCCGGACTTCGCAACCGTGATACTCCACTACGTTTTCCGCTTGCATACGACACCTCCGGTAAGAGATCGCGCCGCGCCGGAAACGGGCGCGCGACGCTAGAGCGGCCGTCGGCCCTGCAGCACACGGTATTCCAGACGGCGCCGCAGGCCCGCATAAACCGGCAATGCGCGACACGTGACTACAAGAAGTCGTCGCCGCGTCCCGGCGAGCGTGTGTTGGCCAGCAATCAGCGTCGCGCAGGGACGTCAAGCCAGGCGTTGCGATCACTGCCATTCAGCTTGCCTGTCGCGGCCCCATGACATCCTTCGTTTGGCCATCGAACCGTAACGGCGTTTCAGGGCGTTCTCCACTGCCGCCATCGGCGGTCTTCGCGCTTCGGGGTATGTCGCTCCCGTGAAGCGCCTCGAGGAACGTTCTACCCTTGCCGGTCAGGTAAGCGCGGCGGGCTCCCGAGGCGCCGTGTTCCAGCATGACCAGCTGGCGTTCGAGCAGCGCGTCGAGTTCGGCGCGATCCATGTCGAGCTGGTCCGGCGCCTGGCGGACCAGCATCAGCGTTGCAAATTCGTGTGGGCTGAGCATTTCCGTCTCCCGTAAAACATGGCCCGAATAACACGGCACGGTGCAGGAAATCAATGCACAGTGCGCGGCATACAAGGCGCGCGGGGCGATGCAATGTGGTGCTGTCATGCGAAGAAGCGCACCGGCACGTCCCGCGACAGGCGATCACTGCGGGGGCGATCGCCCGCCCCGGCGCAGACGCGAAGCCGCTGCGCCGGGCGATGCTGAAGAAAAGTGACTCATGACCGGTCCCTTAAGCCATTCAAGCCGGGGCCTCTCACGAACAACGAACGGGACTACGCGCTCCAGTCCGTCCGTCGATGGAGAAGCGCCACCGGCAAACAAATCGAAACACGCAGCGCTAATCGCAACTGCCTGAGCGATGCATAAAATAGCTCAACGAACGGAAATTTCAAGAGGCTCTGCAACATGTCTCCCGGGAGGCTTCATGAACCTTTTCGATACGCTGCATGAGCAGATGGAGAGCGTGCGCTTGCCGCTCTTTGCCGTCACAGTCACGGCGGCGGCTCAGGTGAATACGCCACTCATTGCGATGCTTCACTGGCACGGTTTCCGGCGCGCGACACCGTTCGTGCTACCCGGCGTCGACATTCCGCCAAGACCGGTTCCCGGCTCGGCGCTCCAGCTTGATACGCCCTGGCGCAGCTTCGAGACCGTGGACGCCATGCTGCTCGATGCCGCATGGCAATTCGGCGCCTGGAACCTTGAACGCGTCGAGCGGCGTGGCTGTGACGTGATCGGTGCCAGCGCAAGCGAAGCACTCGCGTGCCGTCAGGCGTTCGGCGACTATGGAGAAGAAGCGGCGCGTGGCCCGCAGCTGCTTGCCGACGACACCAGCCGCGTCGAACTGATGCAGCTTGCGGCCCGCAAAGGCTACCTTCGCTGGCTGTTCAGGCCCATCAAGGGCGGGCTGTGGAGCGCCCTCGATGAACCCGACGATACGCTTGCGGCCGACGGAGGACGCCGGCCGCCGTGTCCCGTGGCGCCACAGCCGCGCCGTGCGGACGGACACGGTCGCACCGTCTATCGCCTGGGTGCCGTCAATCGCATCATGCTGCTGCGTTGAAACATTTTGTTACAAAGCGCGGCGTGTTTGCCCTCTTGAAGAGCAGCGGGGCTGCCTCTATTTCGCTTTCCGCCAGTCACTGGCACGGCTGCACGGCGGCGCTTCGCGCGCCGCTAACGTGGCAGCCGGATTCCCTTATTGGTGATCCTTTATCGCTCAGGAGATGGAAATGCAGATTCGTCCCCTCTACGACCGGGTTATCGTCAAGCGAATCGAGACGCAGCGGACGACGGCCTCGGGCATCGTGATTCCGGACTCAGTCGCCGAGAAACCCGAACAGGGTGAAGTCATTGCAGTCGGCAGCGGCCGCCTGCTGCAGGATGGAACGCTGCGCGCACTGCAGCTGAAAGTCGGGGACCAGGTTTTATTCGGCAAATACGCAGGCCAGACCGTAAAGGTCGATGGCGAAGAGCTGCTCGTCATGCGCGAGGAAGATGTCATGGGCGTCATCGAAGCCGATACGGTCGCCCGCAAGGCGGCCTGAAACCTTGTCCGGTAGCGGACCCGCGTGTCCGCGATCCGTCAACGACTTTTATCTGGAGCAACAAAATGAGTGCAAAAGACGTCAGGTTCCACGACAGCGCCCGCACCCGTATCGTCAAGGGCGTCAATGTCCTCGCAGACGCCGTGAAAGTCACGCTCGGGCCGAAGGGCCGCAATGTTCTGCTTGAACGCAGCTTCGGCGCGCCGACCATTACCAAGGATGGTGTCTCGGTTGCAAAGGAAATCGAGCTGAAGGACCGCTTCGAAAACATGGGCGCACAGATCGTCAAGCAGGTCGCATCGAAGACTGCGGACGTGGCGGGCGACGGTACGACCACTGCGACCGTGCTCGCACAGGCGATCGTGCAGGAAGGGATGAAGCATGTCGCCGCGGGGCTCAATCCGATGGATCTGAAGCGTGGTATCGATAAGGCCGTAAGCGCCGTACTGGACGAGCTGCGCAAGCTGTCGAAGCCAATTTCGACCAACCGCGAAATCGCGCAGGTCGGCTCGATCTCGGCGAACTCGGATGAGGCAATCGGCAAGATTATCGCCGACGCGATGGAAAAGGTCGGCAAGGAAGGCGTCATCACGGTCGAGGACGGCAAGTCGCTCGAGAACGAACTCGATGTGGTGGAGGGCATGCAGTTCGATCGCGGGTACATCAGCCCGTATTTCATCAACGATCCCGACAGGCAGGCCGCGTATCTCGACGACGCCCTGATCCTGCTGCACGACAAGAAGATCTCGAACATCCGTGATCTGCTTCCCGTGCTCGAAGCGGCATCCAAGGCGGGCAAGCCCTTGCTGATCGTTGCAGAAGATATCGACGGCGAGGCGCTGGCCACGCTCGTGGTGAACGCGATGCGCGGCATCCTCAAGGTCGCGGCTGTCAAGGCGCCCGGCTTCGGCGACCGGCGCAAGGCCATGCTGGAAGATATCGCCATCCTGACTGGCGCCACCGTCATTTCGGAAGAGACGGGCAAGCAACTCGAGAAGGCTACGCTCGAAGATCTCGGCCGCGCGAAACGCGTCGAAGTGCGCAAGGACGACACGATCATTATCGATGGCGCGGGCGACGCGCAGCGCATCGACGCACGCGTGAAGTCCATCCGCGTGCAGATCGACGAGACGACGAGCGACTATGACCGCGACAAGCTGCAGGAGCGCGTGGCCAAGCTCGCGGGCGGCGTGGCCGTCATCAAGGTCGGCGCTGCAACCGAAGTCGAGATGAAGGAGAAAAAGGACCGTGTCGACGATGCGCTGCACGCGACGCGCGCGGCGGTCGAGGAAGGCATCGTGCCGGGCGGCGGTGTGGCGCTGCTGCGCGCAAGAGCCGCCGTGAGCGGCCTGCTGGGCGCCAACGGCGATCAGGACGCGGGCATCCAGATCGTACTGCGCGCGCTTGAAGCGCCCTTGCGCGTCATCGCTTCGAATGCGGGCGATGAGCCTTCGGTGGTTATTGCGAAGGTGCTCGAAGGCAAAGGCAATTATGGCTACAACGCGGCCACGGGCGAGTACGGCGATCTCGTCGAGGCGGGCGTGGTCGACCCGACGAAGGTTACGCGCACGGCGCTGCAAAACGCGGCATCGATTGCCGGTCTCATCCTGACCACGGACGCGACGATCGCCGAAGCCCCGAAGGACGAGAAGCCGGCGCCGGCCGTCGCACCTGAACTGGAGTACTGAGTCGCTTCCTGCAAGCGCTGGCCGCTCCCTCACGGCCAGCGCACTGCCTTCGGCGCCGCCATTGCTTCCATCTCGCGGCGCCGCTTTTTGCCGCAGACAAAGATGAAACTCGACCTTTGCATTGACTCGAAACCGCTCGACATCGAGATCGACGACGTCGTCGCGGGGCTGCTTGCCGTACGGCTTGGCCTGCCCGGCGATACGAACCACCAGCAAGCGCTGGCCCGCTACCTGAGCGAAAAGGGCGCGCCCTGGATGCTTGATGAGGAGCACATGCGCAGACGCATTCTTCGCCGGCTCATCCTGGACATTGCCGACCCGGCGCTGGTTATCCGCCATCTCATGGCGGAAGAATGAACTGCTCCAGCCGGCAACGACGGGTAATGGCGATACAGGTCGCGTGTTGACACCGCTGTCTTGCTGGTCCCAAAGAATAATCTCGCGATGTCAAGCGCTCCTCGTTCGCCTGCTGGCGCACCTGCCAGGCCGCTTCCCGCTGGCGTGCTAAAAGCAGACTACCTGAAGTTCTCACAGCTCTCGGTTGCCGATGAACTTGCCATTGGCCAATCTCTCGACGACGCCCAGCTGGAGGAAGCTTTGTCCGCCATAGCGTGCGGGTCGATGCGGGCGGCGCGGCCCGCAATGAAGGTCTTCTATGATGGGTGCAGGTTCTGGCTCGCCGGGCACTTTCATCGCTACGAGGCAGCCCGGCGTCTCGGTGCGCGACATCAGGAATTCTGGTGTGACATCGAGCCAGGCTCGAAGGACGCCGCCCTCCGGTGGGCGACCCGGGATTCGTTCCGCGCGACGGCGACGTAGCCGTCTGGTGCCTGGGTGCGGGCCACGACAAATCGCACGGGTATCGTGCAGATACGAACGTCGCGACCCCTCCGGAAAAGATGCGTTTACACGGGCAAAGAACCTCCTTGCCATCACGTGGGCAGTGGCGGCGCGGCCACCACCGCCCACGCCTTGTCGTCAGTGCGTCAGCCGGTCTTGACCTCGATACGCCGCGGACGCGCTTCTTCGCGGCGAGGGATCGTCAGCCTGAGCACGCCGTCCAGCAGATTCGCCTCGATCTTCGAAACGTCAAAGTCCGGTGACAGCGTGAAGGTCCGCGCAAAATGTGGCTCCCGGACCTCGGCATGCTGCAGACGCAGGTTGGCGGGCGTCGGGACGACTGCCTCAGCCTCGATCGAGAGGTTTCCGTCGTGCACCCGTACATCCAGCTTGTCCCGGGTGACGCCGGGCAGGTCGGCCCACAGCGTGACGGCCTGGCCGTCCTCATAAATGTCGACGGCGGGAGTGATCGTCATGCGGCGCCTGGACTGTTCGCCCTGGTGCCGCGCGAGTGCCGATTGGTCGCGTTGTGCGAGTTGGGTCGTGTCGTTCATGATTGGCTCCCGGGTTACTGGACGGAAATCGCGCGCGGCTTCGATGATTCGCGCTTGCCGATGGTGATCGTCAGGCAGCCATTTTCATAACGGGCCTGAACCTTGTCGGGGTCCGCCGTTTGTGGCAGCTCGATGACGCGCCGGAAGGCACCGCTAAAACGCTCCTGCGCATAGATGCGCGTTTCGTCATTGGCGCCCTGCAGGGTCGGTTTGCGCTCCCCGCTGATGCTCAGCACGCCCTTGTCGATCGATACGTCGAGTGCGGCCGCGTCGATGCCCGGCGCGAATGCGACGATTTCGATGGAATCGTCAGTAGCGCCAAGATTGACGGCCGGGAACGTGCCCAAGCGGCTCGCGCGAATGCTGGACGGGAAAGTATTGAACAGGCTTGCCATCTGACGCTGTAAGCGGTCGAAGTCGCTGAACAGGTCGGTGCCGGAATAAAGATCGCTCATGATGTAGTCCTCCTCAAGTGACGCATTGAGGCGAACGGGCCTACGCGCTCCAGTTCGCCCGCCAGCGTCTGGCAAACAAATCGAAACACGCAGCGTGCGGCCGGTCGAGCACCGCACGTCTGCCTGAGCGAAACTTAAGATAGGCCTTGTGGCGGATTTTTCAAGGGCGAAAACAAGGTCACGCCGCGCTCCGTAGCGGCACCGGCTTCTTCGATGCGCCGCCAGGCGGCTGGCTACGGCGCGGTGGCACGCCATCAATGAATGCGCGGTTTTCAGACATCTTGAAATTTCTGGTCAGTGAAACTAAGTTATATCCTGCTCAGGCAGTGCGCGCGATAACCCACCGGCGCGCACTGCGTGTTTCGATTTGTTTGCCCCGCAGCATGGCGAGCGAACTGGAGCGCGCAAGCCCGTTCTCTTCCTTGCTGCCTATAAGGAGATGACGATGAGCACTCTTCATTCTCGTCCGCAGCGCGCTATTGTCGACATTCTGCGCTCTTCCTCCAGACGCGCCCGTCGCGTGCTCCATGCAGAGGTTGTTGCAGTGCTGCGCGCGGTCCGGCGTATGTCTTCGCGCTTGCGAAAGCGCTAGCCGGCCTTTAGTCGGGCAATGCATACAGCGTCTTCGCTGTTCCAAATAATTGTGGGCATCCACCAGACCGACGGAGCACGATAACGTGTTTTTGTTCCTGTTCCGGGAAGTGAAGACGCGTGCATGACGTGATCCGTCCTGCGGCAGCCACGCATCGCGTTCGCGTGGCTGCTGCCTGGTGAGCCACGGCATTGGTAAGAGGTTTTTTCCATGAAGACTCGGTTGGCCATACTCGCGACAGCGACGATGTGCGCGGGGATGGGCGTAGCGGGCGGTGCGCTGGCGGGCATCCCGCCGCTGAATACATTTCCCTTCGACCATCAGATCGGGCACACGCCGCCGGTCCTGCACGGCAACGGTACGTCCGCGCCCAGCAACTTTACGACGACGATTCACGATCGCGCCTCGACGCCCTGTGACGACGCGGATGTGGCTGACATCCTCCGGGGCAAAAGGGGCGCGCCGGCTCCCACGCTGGTGCTGCCGTATTTGAACCAGCGGGTGGCACTCAGGGGCAGCGTCATTTGTCCCGGCTCTGGGTCACGGTTGATGCCCGAGCCTGACGACGTGTTTCCGATCAGGTGAAGTGCGATTGATTCGCCGCTGCGCAAGCGAGGAATGCATCTGACGGTGAGGAAGCGCACGGCGGTGAACCCTCGGAGGAGAAATAACATGAATGCCTGCAAGGCCTGCATGAGGTTGAACGGCCAGCATTCCGAGACGCGTCCGCATGGCGATCTTCGTCTGGAGGGGACGGGTGTTTTCGGGACTCCGCGCGAGCCAATACGACGATATGTGCAGTATCGCTGTCATACGTGCGGGAGTTGGCTGCGTCAGAACACCGAACGCGGCGATCCGGCCGGGTTATGGTCGCTTCAGGACCCGAGCGGTCGCGCATCGGTCACCCGCGACGAGACGGTAAAAGACGAGCACGCCGGCCGCGCGGTTGAATGGTTGAAGAACGCAATCGAGTCCGCAAAGGGAACCGGGTAACGGACGCGCTGACGTTCACTCATGTCCGGATGCGCCGGCACTGCGTCACCGTCCTGTTTCAAGGCAGCAGTCATCTCTCAAGTCCGGCGCAACACTGACCGAACGCAAAAAGACGGAGGCTCTGATTCTCATGGAATCGTTTGTAGTGCCGACATAGAGCGAGCGGCACGGTCCGCGCGCGCTTCGGCGCTGACGCGGCAGTCGGCGGCAGTGCAGGCTGGGAATCGTTCAGAGCGCTGGGCCCGCGAAGGAAGCGCGGGTCGCACCTGGCCTCAAGCCTCAAACAGGAAGCGCGACGCGAACAGCAGTACGGACGTGGAGTCCTTCACTTCGATTTCAACATCGTTTGAAGTTCTGGTTCCGCTCGGACTTATCGTTTCAATTCGAAGATGCTGTCGATCTCAACCGGGATGCCCATCGGCAACGTATGCGCGCCAAGCGCGCTTCGAGCTGGAAGCTTGTCTTGCCCAAACAATGTCAGCAAGACGTCACTGGCGCCATTGGCTACTTGCGGATGCTGGGTGAACGACTGTTCTGCACGCACGTAGACTGTCAGCCGGCTGCATCTCTCGACGTTGTCGAGCCCGCATGCCTGATCGACGCAGGCCAGGATCATGAGCATCGTCAGACGCGCTGCGTGCTGAGCCCTTTCCAGAGACACATCGGCGCCGACTATTCCGACAATCGGCTTGCCATCCTCGAAGGGCCCGAGACCGGAGACATAGAGTTGACTCCCCGAAATGGAGACCGTCCGATAGGAGCCGAGCGGGTCAATGGGTGGCGGCAATTCGAGGCCGGCTTGTGCAAGGCGTTCGGATACGTTCATGTTCGGCTCAGTCTGAGGTGATGAAACAATAGCGTACTCTGGTCAATTCTGTTTGATGCATTGGGGTTCGAAAGTCCACTGTAATGTACCCAGCCAGTAGTTCAGGGTCGGCTAGTGCCAGACGTCCGATCCAGGATGCCGGCGAAACCGGGCAGAACCAGCTGGACACATATCCGTCGGATATCTACTCTCGCGTTGAAGTGGCGGACGGGCGGGCAAGATCACACGGTGCATCCCGACCCGCAACGACGGGCCTCGAAGCGCATCGGAGCGACCGTCGCCGAGATGGCGAGCGTTACGTGCCGATGCTCTCGCAGCCTGACTATCAGGTGGCTTCAGGGTCGAACGGCTGCCTGACGCCCTCACTCAACGCATCATCAACACCGCCGCGCCCGACAGGCGCCCACTGCGCAGGTCGTCCAAGGCGCGATTTGCGTCGGCGAGCGGATAGCGCGTCACTTCGATATCGAGCTGCATGTCGCCCGCGATCTTCATGAACGCTGCGCCGTCGGCGCGCGTCAGGTTCGCAACCGATACGACGCGGCGCTCACCCCACAAAAAGGCATAGGGAAACGCGGGAATATCACTCATGTGTATGCCGCCGCACACCACGATGCCGCCCTTGACGACCGCCTTCAGCGCGGTCGGCACGAGCGCGCCGACGGGCGCGAAGATCAGCGCGGCATCGAGCGGTTCGGGCGGCGCTTCGTCGCTGCCGCCTGCCCACGTCGCGCCGAGCCTGCGCGCGAGTTGCTGCGCGGTGTCGTCGCCTGGCCGCGTAAACGCGTATACCGTGCGGCCCTGATGACGCGCGACCTGCGCGACGATGTGCGCCGCTGCGCCGAAGCCGTAGATGCCGACGCGCCTCGCGTCCCCTGCCATGCTGAGCGTCCGGTAGCCGATGAGACCGGCGCACAGCAGCGGCGCAGCTTGCGCGTCGTCGTAGCGCCCGGGTAACGGCAGGCAATAACGGTGATCGGCAATCACCTGTTCGGCGTAGCCGCCGTCGATTGTGTAGCCCGTGAAGCCAGGCGTGTCGCAGAGGTTCTCGCGGCCGCTCGCGCAATACGGACAGACGCCGCACGTGCGGCCAAGCCACGGCACGCCGACGCGGTCGCCGATATCGAAGGCCGTCACGTCCGCGCCGCGCGCCGCGACCCGGCCAACGATCTCATGACCCGGAATCACCGGCCGCTTCGGCTCGCTCAATTCGCCATCGACGACGTGCAGATCGGTGCGGCACACGCCGCATGCCAGCACGTCGATCAGCAGTTCTCCCGCCGATGGCGCTCGCTGGAGCAACTCGCGTTCGGCGAGCGTGGGAGTCGATCCGTCGAAAACCATTGCGCGCATGCTCGATCCTCCTCGCGTGGAATCCGCCAATGCCGCGTCAAATGCGCCGCGACGCGCAACAGTTCAACCGCGCGATGCGGATGCCGCGTCGTCCGTGAGCCGCTTCTCAGGCTCCTGAGAGGGTTGAACGGGCGCGGCAATAGATGGGAGCCACGGCTGCCATGCGCGCATCCACATCGACCACATCGAGAACATCGACAGCGGCGACGCGAGCGAGAAAAAATCGGGTTGCAGAAACCAGCGCGCGGCGGCTTCGACCGACGGCACGGCGGTAATGTGAATCGCGACGCTTTCCGCATTGCGGTCGGGCAGTTTGCGCCGCGTAATTTCTATATCGACGGTGGGCAGGTGGGCGGTAAGTTTCGTCTCCATGCTCGGCCTCGCGATGACAGGTCAGGTGCTGGGAGCGGGCATGTCTGGGAAGGCACGCCCGACGGTGACGCGTTCAGCAAACTCTATCATGCAGCACTGCATGATCCCTGTCCCGACTGCTGACGCAACGGGCGAGGCGCTTTGTGTACGCGCCGTGCCCGAAGCACAAAAGCACCGCGGCACGGAAGTGCCGCTGCGTGCCCGTCAGCGTCGTCCGCCGTGGAATCCACCACCGCCGAAATGCGCGCCGCCAAAGCCGTTGCCGCCGCCAAAGCCGCCGAAGTGCTGGCCACCGAATCCGCCGCCTCCACCGCCTCCACCGAACCCGCCGGCGTGCTGGCTGAAGCGCTGCTCGCCAGTCATGCGCGCGTCATGCTGCTGGTCGAGATCGCTGCCGACCCTGCCGTCCGGTTGGGCCGTTTGCCAGCCGCTCGACGTGTGCTGTTCCCACGATCCGCCGTCCGAACGACGATAGACATTGCCGTCGTGTCCCGCGTAGACGTCGCCGTTGTTCCAGGCAACGGCATTGCCGCGCGACTGGTTTGTCACGATCCCTTTGCTGGCGGTCTGATATTGCCCCGTCTGCGTATTGCCGGACACACCGAATTCGGCGGCGCCCGCGCGGCCCGTGCGGGCGTTGTAACCGGCGACCTGACGGCCCGCCGCATAGTTGCCGTTGTACTGATTGCCGACGATACCGCCGCGACCCGCGCCTTCCCGCCCAGTAACGGGATTGGCGAACGAGCCTTGCCGGCCGGCCGCATAGTTGCCCGAATACGGATTGAATGCGGCTCCGCGTGCGCCCTGAAAGCGCGCGCCTGTGGCGGGGTTATAACCGGCTCCCGCCGTGCCGCGCCATTGCGTGCCCGTCCATGCATTCCAGCCTGTCGTGTGGGTGACCGTGCCCTGGCCCCAGCGGCCGTAGAAATTCGCCTGGTTGACGTTCACGTTGTTCCAGCCGCCGCCCCAGTATCCGCCGCCCCAGTACGGTCCCCAGTAAGGCGACGCGCATCCCCAGACCGCTCCCGCGGCAAAGCCGAACGCAAAGCCCTCTGCCGCGCCCAGCGCGAAACTCGCGCCGTACCCGTAGGTCTGCGGATAGCCGTAGTAATACGCACCGACATACGGCGCATACACATAACCCGTGCCGTAGACGACCGTGCCTTGCGCATCGACGACGACCCCGAGATACCCCGGCGTATAGCCGACGACGACGGTATCCGGCGTCACCGAATAGATGTGGACATACGTCACGTAGTGCAGCGGCGCGCTGGTGGGAATCGTGTAGATCACGGCCGGAACCTCGGTCGCGACGGTCCAGCCGCCCATTGGCGATATCGAGACGAACCAGACGCCGTTGGCGACCGCGTAGAAATGCGTCGAGTCGACTTCGATGACGGGCGTCGCCGTATTGATCGCGTATCGCAACGGCGTGCCGGAGATCGGCTCGAAGCGCGGCGCGCCATCATACGAAACCGACAAGGCGGCTTTCTGACGGGACACCGCGGCCGTCTGCGGAATGGACGCGGCAATCGCCGCCTCTCTCGCTTGAGGCGTGCCCGGCACGGACACCAGCACATTCGCCTTCGGATCGTGCGGAGAAATTCTCGCGAAGTCTGCAGGAAGCTGATTGCCCGGAACGTAAGTCCAGAGGCCGTCAGTCGTCGCAGCCGTGAACCAGCGCCCCGACACGAGCACGTAATACTGGTTCGTCGTGGGATTCACGAACACGGCGTGATCGGTATTGGTAACGGTCAGCAGTCCCGTGCCGTCGACGGGCTTCAGTTGCGCGGGACCGTCCGTCACGATCAGTTCCGCCGGACGGGTCGCGACGAGCAGGGCAGGGGCCTGAGCGGCAGGCTTGCCGCTGGCGGGCAGCATCGGGTCGGCGGCATTGTTTGCGGCCGCTTGCTGCGCGGCATCGGACAGCGTTTGCGACGGCGTCGCGAGGACTTGCCAGGGGCCGTTCGTATCGCGCGCATTGAACCAGTAGCCGGCCGCATGCAGGTACAACGTGCCGCCGGCGTCACGCATCAGCAGCGCGCGGCTGTTGAGCGCGCGCTGGAAGCCTGTGTGTCCGACGTTTTGCCATGCGGGCGCGCCGTCGACCAGCACGAGCACGGTGGGCTGCGTGGCGAACAGGATTTGCGGCGGGTCGTTCTTCACCGGCTCGCGCATCGTATTCGACAGCTCTTGCGATGCCGCGTAGCTCGTCTGCAACTCGTCGAGCGGCATGCTCATGCCCGCTGCGGGCAAGCGCGCGAGCAACGAACGACGAATGCTGTCGGCGAGATTCGCGTCGGTTGGAACGTCGACGCTGTCGATCTGTATCCCGGTGAGTTGCACCAGCCCGGATGGCTTGTCGATATGGGCACGGGCGGAAAAATGCGCGACGCCGAAGGTCGGCGTACCGTTGGCCTTGCCGACGGCAACTGCGGCGCGCCCCGAAATGCGATTGCCGTCCCACTTCTCGATTTGCGGCTGATACATCTCGACATGCTCGCCGTTCGTCTCGAAGTTGCGTGGCCAGTCCGCCTGCGTGGCCGGCACGGGGGCGTTCGCCGCAAACGACGGCGCGATTTGCCAGGTCAATGCGGTGAGCGTCAACACCGACGCGACGATCTGAGTCAATCTCACCCTCGCGCCGCGCTCTTTAAAGTTTGCGTTCATCTTCGAGATATGTCTTCCGTGATTGTTGGTTGCCCAAAAGAAAAAGCCGCCTCTAAAAGAGGCGGTTAAAGCTGGCGGAGACCAGAGAAGATTCCTAAATATCTGTGAATCGTTAGAACCGGTGTCGAATGCCTGTCGAAACGACGTATTGGCTCTTGCTCGTCGAGGGTGCAGCGGTGCCGTTGACCTGTGTCAGGTTCGCGCCGACCTGATTGTCTGCGCCGATCTGCATGACGCTTTCAGCATAGACGTCGGTGCGTTTGGACAGCGCGTAGTCGGCCTGGACGCCGAACTGGTTCCAGTGCGAGGAACTGTTGCTCGTGCTGGACGTACGCGGCGTGCTGCGCAAGCCTTGCGTGTACGTGTACGCAGCGCCGAGACTCAACTCAGGCGTCACGCTATAGCGCGCGTGGATTTCGTGGTTGTTGTAACGCAGCGAGGAGTCGCCGATGCTGTCCTGATAGCGGGTCTGCGTGAAGACCGTGCCGATCGTCAGCGGTCCCATCACGTGGCTCACGCCAAGACCCCAGGTGCGCTGATTCTGAAGGCCCGGAAGGTTCGTCATCGCCGAGGGCGGAAGGTTCTGGATCGCGCCCGAACTGTTGTTGGAATTCAAGCCCTGAATCTGCAGATAGGCGGCTGCGAATTGCAGGCTGGCGTACTTATAGCCAGCACCGACGCTATATGCGCGGTTGTTCGCAAAGCCGCTCGCGTTGTTTGAGAAGCCATACAACGCGTTGAACGAAGCCCCAGCATAGTTTGCGCTTTGATACTTGACCGAATTGCTGATGCTGAACGTGCTGTTCAGGTTGTCGTTATCGCCGCGGTGCGCGAAGTACGTGCCGCCCCAGGTGCCGGCTGCGGAGACCGGGCCCAGATAATCGACAACCGAGTCGTACTGGCGGCCGAGGGTCAGCGTGCCGTAATCGGCAGCAGACACGCCGACGAATGCCTGGCGGTTGAACAGGCTGTTATTGGACTGATTGTTATTGGCCAGGCTGCCGTTGTTCACGTTGAAGCCGCTTTCGAGGTTGAAGACGGCCTTCAGCCCGCCGCCCAGGTCTTCCACGCCGCGCATGCCCCAGCGGCTTTGCTGCACGTTGCCGCTCGTCATGCCGACGGTTGCCTTCCCGTCAGTCAGCCCGCCCGGCGTCATGGGCGAATTGCGCGTGGCCTCGTTGCTCACGTAAGTCAGGCCCGCGTCGACGAGGCCATACAGCGTGACGCTGCTCTGCGCGTGCGCCGCACCCGCGAAGGCCGCCGAAGCAGCCGCGAAAATCAATGTGGTTTTTTTCATATTCGTGTTCCGTACTAAGCCTGGCGACTTGAATGAATGTGCTGTGCTCCGTGTTCGAGATAGCCGCGGCAAGTAGCGTTGAAAACTCGCGGCATGCGTCGATCACGCAAAGCGCACTATAGAGTCTGAGTTGATGTTTCGTTATGTTTAATAATTAAAAACTATTTTTTAGGAACTCAAAATAAATCCGATTTTTAATGATAAGAAGATGTTTTTTCTGATGAAAACCATCTCGATATTTAGTTTGAAAATGGCGCGGATTTGATTTTGTGTTGTGGCATTGCTACGTTGCTCGTTTACATGGGTGATAATCGTATTTGCGGTGATTTAGGCTGTATCGCTGAATGGATTTGGTGATTTAATGTTGATATATATGTCTAATCTGTTTTATTTCTGTTGCTCATGCTGAATAAGTTGCAGGCAATACGAATTTTCTTAAGAGTCGCCGAGAACAACTCGTTCAGTCGAGCCGCTTCGAGTCTCAATCTTTCCAATGCGGTCGTGACGCGCTATGTGGCGCTGCTGGAGGCGCATCTCAATGCGCGTCTCGTCAATCGCACGACGCGCAGCGTGTCGTTGACGGAAGCGGGCCGCGCTTATGCGAGAGGGTGCCAGCAACTGCTGGAGTTGCTGGATTCGATGGAGTCGGCCGTGACAGAAGAGGCGGGCGAGCCCACGGGCACGCTCAAGATCGCGGCGGCCGCCTCATTTTCACTGGCGACGCTGGCGCCTTTGCTGCACCGCTACCGGATGCGTCATCCGAAGGTGAAGCTGGACCTCACGCTGCTGCATCATTCCGTCGATCTCGTCGAAGACGGGTTCGACGTCGGCATCGTCGCGTCGTGGCAGGTGAATGGCAGCACCCTGGTGAAGCGTCCGTTGCTGTCGGTGCGGCCCGCCGTCGTCGCGTCCGCCGGCTATATCGACAGGCACGGCGCGCCGGCCTCGCTCGAAGACCTTGCCTCGCACAGCTTCCTCGCGCCTTCGCGAGACATGCACGGAACTGAGTGGTCATTCGCGAGCGCCGACGGTCACGAGCGGACCTTGAATCTCGACTCGGTGTGCAGGGTGAACAGCATGATCATGCTTCGGCAACTGGTGCTCGCCGACATGGGCCTCGCCATCCTGCCCGAAGACTACGTCATCGGCGACATTGCGAACGGCGCGTTGCTGCGCGTGCTCGAACAGTATCGGGTGACCAACGGTCTCAAGGAAATGTCGCTCGTCTATCCCGGCCGCCGGCATGTGTCGGCGAAAGTGCGCACCTTCGTGGACTTCACGATCGAATACTTCCGGAGAGGTTTCGCGCCGGGTGCGCCGCGAGCCGACTTGACATCGAGCTGAGCCGTCCGGCGCAAGGTCGTCCGGAAGAGGGGCTTGCCAGCTTCTTTTGGCTTCGGTAAGGTCGCACTGTTCCACAACGCAGCACGGGAGAGATCGTCCCCAGCGGACGACGCCGACGGAGCAACCGCCCCGGAAACTCTCAGGCAAAAGGACCGTGCAGCTGGAACATCTGGAGAGCGGCGCCGTGCGCGCCCACCGAAGGGGAGCCCCCGCCGTTCGCGGCGCGCGGGCGAAACTCTCAGGTACATGGACAGATGGGGCATCGGCGCCGGCTGCTGCGTGCAGCGGCAAGAAGCGACAGCACGAAGCGCGGCCGGCGATGCTCAACGAACACTGGACCATGTCATGTCACGAATCGCCATCATCGGCGCCGGGATTACCGGCGTCACGACCGCTTACGCCCTTGCGCAACGCGGCTATCGCGTCACTGTCTTCGAGCGTCACCGCTACGCGGCGATGGAAACCTCGTTTGCCAACGGCGGGCAACTGTCGGCAAGCAACGCCGAGGTCTGGAACAGCCGCGCGACCATCATCAAGGGTCTGCGCTGGATGTTCAGGCGCGACGCGCCGCTGCTGATGAATCCGCGTCCCGACTGGCACAAGTACAGCTGGATCGGCGAGTTCATGCGGCAGATTCCGCACTACCGCGCGAACACGATCGAGACCGTGCGCCTCGCGATTGCCGCGCGCGAGCATCTGTTCGGTATTGCAGCGCGGGAAGGCATCGACTTCGATCTCGAACGGCGCGGCATCCTGCACTTCTACGCGACGCGCAAGGAGTACGAGTCCGCGCTGAAGGTCAATGCGCTGCTGCGCGAAGGCGGCCTGGAGCGGCGCGCCGTCACGCCGGAAGAAATCCGTTCAATCGAGCCCGCGCTGCACGGCGAGTTCTACGGCGGTTTTTTCACGCCGTCGGATTCGACGGGCGACATCCACAAGTTCACGCGCGGTCTTGCCGACGCATGTGCGCGGCACGGCGTCGAGTTTCGCTACGACACGGCGGTGCAGTCGATTCACGAGGAAAGCACCGGGCGGCTCGTCGTCGCGAGCCAAACGCAAGGGCAGCGCGATGCGGCGGCGTTCGACAGCCTCGTGATCTGCGCGGGAGTCGGCAGCCGCGCGTTCGCGGCGATGGTCGGCGATCATGTGAACGTGTACCCCGTAAAGGGCTATTCGATCACCGTGTGTCTCGACGATGCGAAGAGCCAGCAGCACGCGCCGTGGGTCAGCCTGCTCGACGACAGCGCGAAGATCGTCACCAGCCGGCTTGGCGCGGACCGCTTTCGCGTCGCGGGCACGGCCGAACTGAACGGCCTGAATCGCGATATCCGTTCGGACCGCATCGAGCCGCTCGTGCGCTGGACGCGTGAGCATTTTCCCGGCGTATCGACAGCGCGTGTCGTGCCGTGGGCGGGGCTGCGTCCGATGTTGCCGGGCATGCTGCCGAAGGTTGGACGCGGCAAGCGCCGTGGCGTGTTCTACAACACGGGTCACGGTCATCTCGGATGGACGCTGTCGGCGGCGACGGCGGAGGGTGTCGCGCAGGCATTGTCGGCGTCGTCGGTATAACCGGCGCGTAGCGGACGATCCGCGCAGGCGGGCGGCCAGGACTTTCGAAGTCGAAACGCGAAGCAACGTGCGTGAGCGTTTGCGAGCATGCGTTGCCGCGAGCGTCTGGCTGCCCGCTTCATCGACGCGAACCGTCACGAATGAATGACGCGTTTTGCGCGACAGTAATCGCGTCACGGCGGCGTAGCCGCTGACGCGTATCGAGCTATCAGCGCGGACCATCAGCGCGGACTATCAGCGTACCGGCAGCAGTGCCAGCGACGCACGCCAGGATTTGTACTCGCTGCAATTTTGCTGCCCGCTCTCTATAAATGAATCAGGACGAACGGGTCAACCGTTCGCGTCCTGGATTGTCCATTGCGGGCAAACATGCAACTGAATCTCAAGTCGATCTCGATCCACCCGGACAGACATCAAGGGTCGATCGCATCCGTCTGCGCTTGCGGGTGGATCGTCATGCGACATGGTTTGCGTCGGCCGGATGGGCTCTGTTTCTTTTCGGACTCTTCGGTGTGCTATGTCACAGTCGCCGGCTGCGACGCACGAAATAATGTCTTCACAGTGCCAGGCATAACGAACGCCACGGAGGTGCGCTGTGTTTCACTCGACTCTATCCCGCACCTGGTTATGCACCGCCGTGACAACGGCCTGCCTCGCCGGATACCCCCACGCCAACGCCGAAGCGATCGCACCGCATGCTGCGGCTGCTTCCGCGCCGTCGCCTGCGTCCGCGCCAGTGAAAGAGAAACGAACGGCGCCCGCGAATGCGAACGCCCCGCTCGACTTCCCGGCGATCGTCGAGCGTTACGGGCCCGCCGTCGTGAACATCCGCGCGATCCTGCCGGAGAAGCCGCTGGCAGCGCCAACGCCGCCAGCGCCGGCCGCGGCGCCTGCGGCCGCTTCGGGCGCGAGCTCCGAAGCGATCGACGGTGACGACCCGCTGTTCGCGTTCTTCCGGCAGGCCATGCCGCAGTTGCAGGACGGGCAGAGTAGTTCTCCGCGTGCGATGTCGGGCGTGGGCTCGGGTTTCATCGTCAGTCCCAACGGACTGATACTGACGACGGCGCATGTCGTCGACGGCTCCGATGACGTGACGGTGCGCCTGACCGACCGGCGCGAGTTCAAGGCAAAAGTCGTCGCCGTCGATGGGCCAAGCGATGTCGCTGTGATCCAGATCGAAGCGACGAAGCTGCCCGTCGTCAAGCTCGGCGATTCGACGCGTGTGCGCGTCGGCGAACAGGTGCTGACGATCGGCTCACCGGACAGCTATCAGAACACGGTCACGGCGGGCATTGTCAGCGCGACGTCGCGCACGCTGTCCGATGGCACGACGTTTCCGTTCTTCCAGACCAACGGCGCGTTGAATCCCGACAACTCGGGCGGCCCGGTTTTCAATCGCGCGGGGGAAGTGGTCGGCATACACGTCCAGGTCTATGCCGACGGCGATCGTTTCCAGAGTCTGACTTTTGCCATCCCGATTGCGATGGCGAACAAGGTGCGCGCACAGTTGCAGGCGCAGTCGAAGTCTCAAGATGCAGACGGTGCCCACGGCGCGTTCGGCATGCAGGTGCAGGACGTCGATCCGGGACTCGCCGGCGCGTTCGGTTTGCCGCGCGCGGCGGGCGCGCTGGTGATCGCCGTCGAGCCCGGCAGTCCCGCCGCCACGAGCAAGCTGAAGCCCGGCGACGTGATCGTGCAGATCGCCGACAAGCCAGTCGAGCACGCCGCGGACCTCGCCGACCCGGATGCGCTGCCGCAGACGGGCTCGAAAGTCCCCGTGAAGCTGATTCGTAATCGCAAGCAGGTGACGATCATGGTCAACCTGGCGGCGTCGGCGCAATACGCGAGCACGGGTGTGAGCGATGTCGGTCCGCTGGATCATCTCGGTCTGAGCATGCATCCGCTGACGGACGACGAACGGCGCACCACCGGGCTGGCCGAAGGCCTGATGGTCGAGGATGTGTCGGGCGCGGCGGGTCCTGCCGGTATCAAGCCGGGCGATGTGGTGTTGTCGCTGAACGGCACGCTGGTTGCATCGCAGGATGAACTGGCGGCGCTGGCGGCGAAGGCGGGCAAGAAGGCGGCACTGCTGATCCAGCGTAATCACGCGCGCAGTTTCGTGACTGTCGATCTGAAGTGAAGCGCAAGCGCTGCGGCGCGGCGATTGAAATGTGCGCCGCGTCCGCCGTTCTTCGGTTAGAACGGCTAGGCCATCTGGGGCTGGGCCGTGTGGACCAGGCCGTCTGACCGGAGAGCGAACATGTCCCGCTACCACGCGCGCATCACAGGAAAGGATCAGGCGGCACTGGCCGATCTCGTGACGAAGTACAAGGTCACGGTCGCGCGCCATACGGTCGGGAAAGTGCACGGCGGCTATCGCGTCGACGCGCACGCGACCAATGCGCAGATCAAGGCGCTCGAAGCGGACGGCTACCAGGTCGAGCGGCTGGAAGATGCCGAGGCGCAAGGCAAGGTGCGCCAGGCGGAGACGCGCGCGCAACTGGCCGCGCCGCATGCGCTGGAAGCGCTGTCAGTCGCGGCGGGCACCGGCTATCTCGATGTCGACCAAATCGAGGCGGCGCTCGCCGCCGCAAGCGCCGCGCCCAACGATGCGTTCACGAAGCTGATCAAGCTGCCTCACCCAACCTGGGAAAAGCGCAGTTGCCACGCGCTGAAGATCGGCAAGGGCGACGCGGCGGGGCGCCCCGGCATCTATTTCCTCGGCGGCGTGCACGCGCGCGAATGGGGCAGCCCGGATATCCTGATCCATTTCGTGCAACTGCTCGCCAACGCGTACACCACGCACAAACCGGTCAAGATCGGCAGCCGCACGTTCAAGGCGGCGGACATCAGGCACGTGGTCGAAAGCAAAGACCTGTTCGTGTTTCCGCAAGCGAATCCCGATGGCCGCCACTACAGCATGTCGACCGAGTCGATGTGGCGCAAGAACCGCCGGCCCGCGCCGCCGGGGCATGTCAAGCCGCAATGCTGCGGCGTCGATATCAACCGCAACTACAACTTTCTGTGGAATTTCCCGCAGTATTTCGATCCGGAAAGTCCGATCGCCAATTCCACCGATCCCTGCGACTACGAGGTGTATATCGGTCCTGCCGCCGAATCGGAGCCGGAAACGAAGAACGCCGTGTGGATGTTCGACACCTACCCGAACATCCGTTATTTCGTCGATCTGCACAGCTATTCGGAAGACATTCTGTACAACTGGGGCGACGACGAGAACCAGAGCGGCCATCCCGACATGAACTTCCAGAATGCCGCCTACGACGGCAAGCGCGGCATTGCCAACGACAAGGCGTATCGCGAGTACATCGCGACGGCGGACAAGAAGATCGCCGTCGATCTCGCCAACGAAATGCGCGACGCGATCAAGGCGTCGCGCGGCCGCGTGTACAAGACGGAGCAGTCGATGAGCCTGTATCCGACGGCGGGCACGTCCGACGACTATGCATTCAGCCGTCACATCGTCGACGCGAAGAAGGCGAAGGTGTTCTCCTACACGATCGAATGGGGCAGCCCCGACAATCCCACGCCGTTCCATCCGCCATATGCCGAGATGAAGCAGATCATCGACGAGGTGACAGCGGGGCTGCTGGCTTTTTGCATTGCAGCGAAGTGACGATGCTGCCGTTTCAAAGCCCTTCGAAGCGCGGTATCCCGGCCACGCTGGACGACCTCGCCGCGCACCACATCGTCACGCGTCCGTTGGGCCCGTCGCATCTGATCGAGGTCTTTTCCGCGCTGCATGGCGATACGCGCTTCGCGTCGTATCGAAAGTTCGCAGTCGAGCGGACTTCGTAGCTGGCGCAATCGTTTGCGATGCGCGTCGTCCTGCCTGGACCGAAAGCAACGCGGCGCCAGATTTCTGCCGCTTCCGCGCGCAACTGAGACGCACGGTAAAGCCGTGCGGGAAAGCGGCGCTATCGTTATCCGAAAAGAGCCGGACAGGTCGCGTGGCGGTGCGTCATGGAGATCGACGGCACCGTGGACGCGATGACGCCGCTCCGCTGTCGCCGGGGACAGCCGGGCGCCGCGTGCCGGGCAGCGACGGGTGACGATCGGGGGCCAACATGGCGGTAACAGGAGTGGAAACGCCGGCGGGTGTCGGGACGCTGCGCTCAGCGAGCCTGGCGGACGTGGAACTGGAGCATCTGGAGAGGATGGTTCAGTACGTGGTTCGCCGGACGGACACGGACGACGTGTCGAAGCTCGACTACGAATACTGGGCGAAGCGCCTGCGCAAGCTGGCGCAGACTTACGATCTGGTGGCGACCCAACGGCAGCGGGTCATCGCGCTGCTCGATCTGCTCGAACGGGAAATGCTGTATCAGGCGCGCCGCGCGGCCGCCGTCTGAACGCCACCTGCTTCGATTTGCCGTGCGTCAAGGTCGTCGCGAAGCCGTTCGGATCGATCAGGCAAGCATGCCCAGCGCCGTCTCCAGCACCATTCGCTTGAACTTCTTCTCATGCTGCGGCAGCGGCGAAAACGCCAGCATCAGATGGCTGTAGGCGACCGTCTTGCTGATCGCGTTCAGCAGCATGAAAAACATCAGCTCCGGGTCCTTGACCTTCAGTTCGTCTTGCCGCGCGGCGTCGGCGAAGAGCGGCACCATCGCGTCGTGATAAGGGCGCACCAGCCGCTCGATCAGCACATTGAGCCGCTCGCCTTCTTCCGTCGCCGCCGTCGAAAAGAAAATGCCCACGTCGGGGTCGTCGAACACCTCGTCGATGAATCTGGCCACCGCCGTTTCCACCCGCGCTCTCGCGCCCAGCGACGCGGTCCGCAACGCCGACGTCGCGTCGATCATCGGCGCCATCTGCCCGGCGATCTGTTCGACGACGGCCAGCCACAGTGTCTCTTTCGAGCCGAAATGATGCGCGACGAGCGCCGCATCGACGCCTGAATCGCGTGCGATCTCGCGCACGCTCGTTGCCTCGAATCCCCGTTTGCCGAAACTCTTGCGCGCATTGCGCAGGATCGCGTCCGGCCCGACCGACACACCCGATGCCGGGCGTCCACGCGCACGCTTCTTGTCCTTTTGGGGTTCTGCCGCTGCCATCACATCTTTCATTCGAATGAGTCTGCCGATCGTCCCGTCAGGCGTGAGTTTAACCGAGCGTCCGGACGCGAGCCGCAGTGGTCCTGGCGGCGCATGCGTTTGACACGCGCGCCCGGCGACGCTACGATCTCGATATTCATCACGTGTTGAATTAATCATGTCAGAGCGCATACGGAACGAAGAGCTTGCCGATGTCTGGCGCCGGACTGTCGTGGCGATCGGCAATTTCGACGTCACGCCGGAACCTGCCAAAACCCTGCGCCCACCGCGTCCGGCGCGGCGCAGCGCGCGCCCAGCCGCATGCTGGGACGGGCGCAGCGAGCCGACCGTGCGCGTGCTCGACAAGCCGACCGCGCAGACGCTGACGGTTTCATGGTGCGACGCGCGCACGGGCCATTACGGCTATCAGACATGGCGCGTGAACATCGCGCGCCGGGCCGGACAATGCGTGCTGACGGGCCGCTCCATCAGGGCGGGCGAAACCGTCTACTGTCCGCGCGCGAACGGCACACCGCCGGGGAACGCGGGCGCGATGATCGTCGCCTCGGGTGTCGATATCTGAGGCCCACATGGCGCCGAACGCCGCCTGTGGCGCCCGGAGCGCGCGGAATGTCGCGCAATGGAGACACGGTAAGGCTTCGAAATAATGCGCAATCGATGCGCAATCACGCAACAGGCCGACGGTTTGCAGGCTCTTCGAGGCTTGCCGGCACGATGACGGACGACGGGTTGTGTTTTAATCACGGGTACTGTGGTTGCCTTTCAACGTATCTGTCCTCCATCACCATCAGATGTCCCCCGTCGTCAAGTCCGAACTGCTGGAAAAACTGTGGGCCCGCATGAGCGAGCGCGGGGATTTCCCGATGCTCTCGCAGGCGTTGCGCACCACCGTGTCGGCGATGAATAACGACGATCTGGACTTCACGTCGCTCGTGCAGGTCGTGCTTTCGGATGTCGGCCTCACGCAAAAGGTGCTGCGGCTCGCCAATTCCGCCATGTATGTCGCGTTCGGCGGCAACATCACGACGGTGACCCGCGCGCTCATGGTCCTCGGCATGGATACCGTCGGCCATCTCGTGGTCGGGATGAAGATCGTCGATCACTTTCATCACAGCGCGCCGCACCGTATCGACGCGAAGCTCGAACTGAACCGTGCGCTGTTATGCGGAACGGTTGCGCGGCGCATCACGGAAGGCGTCGATCTGCGCGTCGCGGAAGAAGCCGTGGTGTGCGCGCTGATGCGTCAGGTCGGCCGGCTGCTGGTGGCGTTCTATCTGGAAAGCGAATGGGACCGGCTGCGCCGCACGGCGGCGACCGACCAGATCGACGACAGCGACGCCTGCGCGCAGCTGCTCGGCGTGAGCTTCGAGGACATCGGCAGCGAGGCGGCGCGCCGCTGGCGTCTGCCAGAAACGATTTCGGCGGGCATGCAGGCCATCGGCTCGGCATCGGACGAGCCGCTCTCGGAGCATGTGCGCTGGCTGCGGGCCGTCAACAGCTATTCGACGGAAGTCGCCAACGTGCTCGTCACCCAGGCTGCGGGCGACGAGCTGGAGCGCGGCCTCGCCGAACTCGCGAGTCTCTATAGCGACGCGCTGAGGATCGATGCGGCCCGGCTCGACGCGCTGAGCGCCGCGTTGGTCGACGAAGAAAGCAACGAAGGGCTGATGCAGGAGATCTCCGAGTTGCGCGCGCATGCCGATGCGATCGTGCGCACCGGGAAGTCCGCGCAGGCGCGTCTTTCGGCCGGTCTCGAAGACTTGCGCGCGCTGCCGTCGAGCAAGGCACTTTTGCCCGTGCTGACACTGGCTTCCGAAACCATTCTGGCGGGCCTGTCGATGTCGCGTACGCTCGTGTTCGTGCGCCAGGCCGACGCGCGCTATCACGCGCGCATCGGCTTCGGCCCGGACATGGAACGCATGCTGCCCACACTCAGCTTCGGCGCGGGCTTCCAGCCCGACGTGTTCCATCTCGCGATTGCGAACCCGGTTGGCATCTTCATCGAGAACGCGCACGAGCCGCGCATGGAAGCGCGTCTGCCGGACTGGTTCAAGGCGCATCTCGCCGATGCGCAGGCCTTCGTGCTCCTGCCCGTGAAGTCCAACGACACCACGGTCGCGCTCGCGTACGGCGACTGGACCGACGTGCAGGCCGTGCACAAGATCACGCAACCGGAAATGGCGATCCTCAACGAGCTGACGCGTGAGCTGAGCCGTTTCTTTTTCGGCGCGAATCTCGAACAGGCCGAAATGCTTTGAGCTTGCCGTGCGCGACGCGGCTGCGCGGGCACGCGGCCACGCGTCGACGTACAGGCGGCGGTCAGCGTTGCCAGCCCGCGAGCAGCGCCGGCAAGTGCGCCATCTCTTCGAACACGTCGGCGACGCCGACGGCTCTCAACGCTTCTTTCGAGCTATGGCCTTTTTCACCGGGACTGTAGCCGAACACGGTCGCGCCCGCCGCGCGGCCTGCCGTGGCGCCCGTCACGGTGTCTTCGATCACCGCGCAACGCGCCGGATCGACGCCGAGTCCCGCGGCTGCGGCGAGATAAACGTCCGGGTGGGGTTTGTTTCGCGGCGTCTCCTGGCCGCTGAAGATGCGTCCCTCGAAGTCGTCGAGCACCCCGGCTTTCGCCAGCTGCAGGCGTAGCTTGACACGGTCCGCGCCGGATGCCACGGCAATCCGTCCATCGAGCCGCGCATGCAACACAGCGACCGTTTCGACAATGCCTTCGATCGCCGTCACTTCACGTTCGAGCGCGGCGTTGCGGCGCGCGCGAAACGTTTCGAGCCAGGCGGGCGTGATACGCACGCCCGTTTTCGCTTCGATCAGCGGCGCCTCGTCCATCACGGTCTTGCCCACGAAGATCGACATTGCTTCGTCGACGCTCAGATGCCAGCCCAGTTCGCCGAGCATCGCTGCCAGCACGGTATTGGTGATCGTTTCCGAATCGACGAGCACGCCGTCGCAATCGAATAACACGGCGTCGAAGGGGAAAGCAGACATCGCGGTCCTTTTTTGGGTCGGTCAAAACCCGTAAGGGTACCGCGATTGCAGACGTGATGCGCCGCGGCGGCGAAGGTCATGGACGAATCGACGAACAATTTGAATCGTCTTCTTGACGGATTGTATGACAGGAATATAATCCAACCCATCGATCGGCCGCCGGGCGTTCCGCAGCAACCAGCAGCATGGAACGCAAAAGGGACCGCAAAAAAACGCTAACGTCACGGAGACAGCATCATGCAGATGGATGCCAGCATCGGAGCGCGCCTGGACAGGCTGCCTTTGTCCGGCTTCCATTGGCGTCTGCTGGGCCTGATCGCGGCCGGCATGTATTTCGATTCGTTCGACATCTACATCGCCGGCACCGTGCTCGCTGCGATGATCCATAGCGGCGAATCCACGCTCAGCCTCAACGCGACGTTCGTCTCCGTCACCTTCATCGGCATGATGACGGGCGCGTGGCTTTCCGGGCTGCTAGGCGACCGCTTCGGGCGCCGCTTCTGCTATCAGTTCAATCTCGGCATCTACGGCTTCGCATCGATTGCCGCGGCGCTCGCGCCGTCGATCTACTGGCTGATCTTCTTTCGTCTCGTGATGGGCGTCGGCATGGGCGCGGAGATCGTCGTCGGCTACGGCACACTGAGCGAGTTCATTCCCGCAGTCTGGCGCGGCCGCTTCGGCACCATTCTCAATCTGATCATCAACACGTCGCTGTTTCTGTCGACCTTCCTTGGCTGGCTGATCGTGCCGCAATACGGCTGGCGCTGGATGTTCGCGATTGCGGGATGCGGCGCGCTGTTCGTGTGGTTCCTGCGCAAGTCGATGCCGGAGTCGCCGCGCTGGCTCGCGTCGCGCGGACGCGGCGACGAAGCGCGGCAGATCGTCGAGCACATCGAGACGGCGTGCGGTAACGCCGTCGGTTATCCGGCCAATGCAGCGGTCAACGCGCCTGAACCGTCCACGCGCGAGTTCTATTCGAGCGAAACCGGCCGTCTCGGCGATCTGTTCTCGCGCCGGCTGCTCACGCGCACGATTACGGCCATCACGGTGCTCGTCGCGCTCTTCACGGTCAACTATGCATTCGTCAGCTGGATACCGACTTTTCTCGTCAAGCAGGGACATAGCGTTTCCAGTTCGCTTGGTCTGACAGCCGTGATGTTCGCGGGCGGCCCGATCGGCTCGCTGATCGCTTTTGCACTCGCCGAGCACCTTGGGCGGAAGTGGGGCATCGTATTGTTTTCGCTGGTGTGCGTGGCCTTCGGCGTGGCGTATCCGTTTGCGCAGTCGGCGGTGGCGATCACGGCGCTTGGGTTTGCGATCACCTGCTGCATCTACGTGCTGTCGTCGTTCAGCGTCGCGACGTATGTACCCGAACTGTTCCCGACGGAACTGCGTCTGCGCGGCTCGGGCCTCGCGAACACGGTAGGCCGCGCGGTCAGCATCGTCGTGCCGTATGCGGTGGCGAGCGCATTCATGCGCTTCGGCATTGCGGGCGTGCTGACGCTGATCGTCGGCACGCTGCTGCTTCAGGCGCTGATCGTCGGCGTGCTGGGCGCGGAAACGAAGCAGCGTTCGCTCGAATCGATTGCCGCCGGCACCGGCGACACGAGCGCGGAAATCATCGAAGGCGGCGCGACGGCGGCCATGAAATAAGCGCCGCGCAACGTACGCCGCGACGGACCACTGCACAAACAAAGGACACTCGAGACATGTCATCGCCCATTGAGAACTACCGCATCTATGCCGTCAAGTACGCGCATTTCGAGCGCCGTTCGCGCGACAACTTCATCGGCGGCGATTCGCACGACGTGCCGATGCCGCTCGATTACTTCGTGTGGGCCGTGGTGGGCGAATCGCGCACGTTCATCGTCGACACGGGCTTCGACCAGGCCATGGCCGACAAGCGCGGCCGCACGATCACGAACACCGTGGAGCGCGGGCTGAAGCAGATCGGCATTCGCGCCGACGACGTCGAAGACGTGATCATCACGCACATGCATTACGACCACGCGGGCAACAGCACGCTGTTTCCGCGCGCGCGTTATCACCTTCAGGACCGCGAGATGGCGTATTGCACCGGGCGCTGCATGTGCCATCACGCCTTGAGTCATCCGTTCGAGCCTGAAGACGTGAAGTCGATGGTCGGCCGCCTGTTCGACGGACGCGTGCAGTTTCATGACGGCGCGTCGGAGATCACGCCCGGGTTGAGCGTGCATTGGGTCGGCGGACATACGAACGGCCTGCAGGTCGTGCGCGTGCACACGGCGCGCGGCTGGGTCGTGCTCGCTTCGGATGCGTCGCATTTCTACGCGAACATGCAGGAGCACCGGCCGTTCCCGGTTGTCTACAACGTCGGCGACATGCTCGAAGGCTATGAGGCCGCGCATCGGCTGGCGAGTTCGCCGGAACATGTGATTCCGGGCCACGATCCCGCTGTGCTGACACGCTATCCGTCGCACGATCGCGAGACGGAAGGCTGGATCGTGCGTCTCGACGCGCAAGCGCGCTGAGCGGGGCGGCACTCATGATGCTGAAAGGCAAAGGCGCGTTAGTGACAGGCTCGTCGAACGGCCTCGGGCTGGCAATGGCGCGAGCGCTCGCGGGCGCTGGCTGCGACATCGTGCTGCACGGACTCGAAGCGCCGCAGCAGATGACGCGCACCACCGGCGAGCTGGCATCCGCGTTCGACGTGAACGTCGCTTACGTGCAAGCGGATCTCGCGACGCCAGCAGGCGTCGATGCATTGATCGGCGCCGCGCGCGAACGCGTGAAAACGCTCGACGTGCTGATCAACAACGCCGTGGTACGGCATTTTGCGGATATCGAATCATTTCCGATCGAGCAGTGGAACAACGCGCTTGCCGTGAATCTGACGGCCGCGTTCCGCGCGATTCAACTGACCTTGCCCGGCATGCGCGAACGCGGCTGGGGACGCATCTTCAACATGACGTCGGTGTACGGCGCGCGCGCTGTGGCTAATCGCGTCGATTACGTGACGACCAAGACGGCGCTGCTTGGGCTGTCACGCTCGGTGGCCATCGAGACGCTGAACCAGGGCATCACGTGCAATGCGATCTGTCCGGGCTCGGTGCTGACGCCGAACATCGACGGACGCATCAACGCGTTGATGGACGAGAGCGGGCTGAATCGCAGCGATGCCGTGCGCGAGTTCCTCAAGGGCAAGCAGCCGACGGGCGAACTGGTCGAAGCCGCGCATGTCGGCGAGATGGTCGTGTTTCTGTGCGGACCGGCAGCGAGCCAGATCACGGGTGCGATGATGCCGATAGAAGGAGGCTGGCTTGCAGGCTGATTCCATCGACGCCGACGCATTGCGCAGCGGCACGTTGACCCGCACGCTGGCGCGCTTCGTCGCGGACACGCTGTGGCGCGACTTGCCCGCTAACGTGCGCAACGAAGCGAAACGCTCGCTCGTCAATTACTTCGCGGTCGCGCTGGCAGGCTCGCACGATCCGACAGTCGATAAGGCCGTCAACGTCTATCAGCGTTTTCGCGCCGATGAAAACGCGAGCATCGCAGGACGCAGCGAGCGCACGGACATGCTGAACGCAGCCGCGCTCAACGCGATGAGCGCGAATGTCTACGACTTCGACGACACGCATATCCCCACCATCATTCATCCGACTGCGCCCGTCGCGGCGGCGCTGTTCGCGCTTGCCGAATCGCATGCGATGAGCGGCGAAGCGCTGCTGCTCGCGTTCGTGCTCGGCGTCGAAGTGGAATGCCGCATCGGCAATGCGGTGTCGCCGGAGCACTATCAGCGCGGCTGGCACATCACGTCGACATGCGGCGTGTTCGGCGCGGCTGCCGCCGTGGCGAAGGCGCTCGAACTCGATGAGCAACACATTGCATGGGCGCTCGGTAACGCATCGGTGCAAACGGGCGGACTGGTCGAAACGCTCGGCACGATGTCGAAGAGCATCAGCGTCGGCAATGCGGCGCGCAACGGATTGCTGTCGGCACTGCTGGCAGAAGATGGCTTTTCAGGCCCAGACGCGCCGCTCGAAGGCGAGCGCGGCTTTCTGCGCGTGACGGCGTCGCAACCGTCATGGAGCGCGCTGACGCGTGAACTCGGGCACGAGTGGGAACTGCTGAAGAACACGTATAAGCCGTATCCGTGCGGCGTCGTGCTGAACCCGGTGATCGAAGCGTGCCTCGATTTGCGGCGCGACGCGCGCTGGTCGCTCGGCGATATCGAACAGATCGAACTGACGGGGCATCCGCTGCTGCGCGAGCGCACCGACCGGCCAGGCGTGCGCACGGGCCGCGAATCGCAGGTCAGCGCGCAGCATGCGGTGGCCGTGGTGTTGTCGCGCGGCAAGGCTGGCCTCGATGAATTCAGCGATGCGGCCGTCGCCGACGCGTCGCTACACGAGGCGGGAAAGCGTCTGCGTTTCATCGACGACCCGTCGTGGCCCGTCGAATCTGCACAGGTGACGATCATTCTGCGTTCGGGCGAGCGCATCGCGCATCGCGTGCATGCGGCGCGCGGCAGTCTGGCCGCGCCGCTCGCGAACGTCGAACTCGCGGACAAACTGCATCGACTGGCCGCGCATTCACGCTCGGGCGTCGATGCGCAAGCGTTGATCGACAGATTATGGAAGTTCGAGACCGAACAGGACGCGGCCGCGGTGATGCGTCTCGCGCGTGCTCGCGGCTCGAATTGAGCCGGAATTTTTTCATTCACGAGGATTGTCATGTCGAGTAGTCAGGCATCAAGTCAGCAACGCGGTCCGTCGCCCGGTTTCGTCGGCGTCGGCACGATGGGTCGGCCCATGGCGCGGCGGCTGATCGAAGCGGGTCACAAGGTCATCGTCTACGACCGCGATGAAGCCGCCCTCGCGGAACTCGAGGCGGCGGGCGCGCAGGTTGCCGCGTCGGTGCGTGAAGTGGCCGACAGTGCGCGCATCGTCTTCACGAGCCTGCCCACGCCCGCGATCTTCAAACAGGTCGCGCTCGGCGAGGGCGGCCTGATCGACGGCAGTGCGATCAAGGTACTGGTCGATCTGTCGACGGTCGGTTCGCGCATCGAAAAGGAAGTGGCAGAAGGGCTGCTCGTAAAAGGAATCGAAACGGTCGATGCGCCCGTGAGCGGCGGAGCGGCAGGCGCGAAGAAGGGCACGCTCGCGATCATGGCGGCGGGCAATCCCGTCGCGCTGGAGGAAGTGCGCGGCCTGTTCGACGTGCTCGGCAAGGTGTTCGTGGTCGGCGACAAGGCGGGGCAGGGGCAATTGCTGAAGCTGCTGAACAACATGTTGTCGTCGACGGCGTTCGCGATCACGTCCGAGGCGTTCGTCGCGGGCATGCGCGGCGGGCTGGACCCGGAAGTGATGATGTCGGTGATCAACGCGGGCAGCGGCAAGAACGGTGCGACGCTCGACAAGTTTCCGAAGCACGTGTTGCCCGGCACCTTCGATTTCGGCTTTCCCGTCGGCAGCGTCTGCAAGGACATCGGTCTCGCCGTCGACGAGTGCCAGGCGCTCGGCGTACCGATGTGGGTGGGCAGCGTCGCGCGCCAGATGTGGAATTACGCCGCGATGCAGAACGGCGCCGCGCGCGATATGACGGAACTCGTCAAATACGTCGAGCGCTGGTCGTCGGTCGACGGCCTCGAAGATTGAAGCAGCACCGGATCGAACCCACTACACGCAACACGCAACACGGAGAACTTCATGATCGTTGAAATGCGTATCTATCATTGCGCGCCGACGCGCCTGCCTGCCTTGCTCGACCGCTTCACGACGCACACGCTCGGTTTCTTCGAGAAGTACGGCATCCAGCAGATCGGTTTCTGGACCACGCTGATCGGCCCGAGCAATCACGCGCTGACCTACATGATCCAATGGGAAAGCCTGGCCGAGCGCGAGCAGAAGTGGAACGCGTTTCAGGCCGACGCCGACTGGATCGCGGCGCGCGCCGCGACAGAAGCTGAGCGGCCGATCGTCGAGCGCATCGAGAATCACTTTTTGACGCCGACCTCGTTCTCCGCGCTGCGCTAGGAGACGGATGCCATGACCCAGAAGAAGCGCATCGGTTTTATCGGGCTCGGCATGATGGGCGCACCGATGGTGCAATGCCTCGTCAACGCGGGCTTCGACCTGTACATCGACGACGCGGATGCTGCGCGCGCCGACACGCTCGCCGCGCAAACGGGCGCGCAGCGTTTGACGCACGACAACGCCGCCGCACTCGACGCGTTGATCACGATGCTGCCGAACTCGGCCATCGTCGAAAGCGTGCTGCTTGGCGGTGGCCATGACGGTTGGGCAAGCCGGCTCGCGAAGGGCGCCGTCGTGATCGACATGAGTTCTTCGGAGCCGGAGCGCTCGCGCAAGCTCGGCGCGGCGCTCGAGGAACGCGGTCTCGCATACCTGGACGCGCCCGTCTCCGGCGGCGTGAAGAAAGCGAAGGAAGGCACGCTGGCGATTCTCGTCGGCGGCCGCGCGGACGTGCTCGCGCAGTACCAACCCGTGCTGGAAGCGATGGGCAAGAACATTCTGCATATCGGCGGCGCGGGCTCGGGGCATGCGGCGAAGGCGCTGAACAACTACGTGTCGGCGGCGGGACTCGCGGCGACCGTCGAGGCGCTGCTCGTCGCGCAGCGCTTCGGCATCGAGCCGGAGGCGATGACGGACGTGCTCAATGCTTCGTCGGGCCGCAGCAATACGTCGGAAAACAAGGTCAAGCAGTTCATGCTGAGCGGCACGTTCGCGTCCGGCTTCGCATTGCAACTGATGAACAAGGATCTGAAGATCGCTCATGCGCTCGCGCAGTCGGTCGGTTATCCGATGACGCTCGGCGACACGGTCACGGCAGTCTGGAGCGAAGCCGCGCAACGTTCGACGCCCGCCACCGACCACACCGAAATGTATCGCCTGCTCGATCGCGATGCGCCCTGATTCTGGACAGGAACCTGCCATGTCACATGCAGCGCAGTTTTATATCGACGGACGCTGGGTCGAACCCGCGTCAGCCCGCTGGTTCGATATCGTCGATCCCGCCACGGAGGCACCGTTCGAGCGGCTCGCGCTCGGCAACGCGGAAGATGTCGACCGCGCGGTCGCGGCCGCGCGCCGGGCGTTTCCCGCGTGGTCCACGACGAGCGTCGCGGAACGCGTCGCGTTGTTGCGGCGCGTGCTGCAGATCTACGAACGCCGCTACGACGAGTTCGCCGAAGCGATGCGCCGCGAGATGGGCGCGCCCGTCACGTTCGCGCGTAATGGCCAGGCGGCGCGTGGCCCCGCGCATCTGAATGCGCTGATCGACGTGCTGGAACGCTTCGAATTCGAAGAACAGCGCGGCAGCACGCGCGTCGTGCTCGAAGCGATCGGCGTGTGCGGTCTGATTACGCCGTGGAACTGGCCCGTCAACCAGATCGTCGTGAAGATCGCGCCCGCGCTCGCGGCGGGTTGCACGATGGTGCTCAAGCCGAGCGAGTATTCGCCGCTGAGCGCGCTGCTCTTCACGGAAGTGCTCGACGAGGCGCAAGTGCCCGCCGGCGTGTTCAATCTCGTCAATGGCGATGGTCCGGGTGTCGGCGAGGCGATTGCGAGCCATCCCGATATCGACATGGTGTCGTTCACGGGCTCGACGCGCGCGGGCGTGCTGGTCGCGCAGTCGGCCGCGCCGAGCGTCAAGCGCGTCGCGCAGGAACTGGGCGGCAAGTCCGCGAACATTCTGCTCGACGACGTCGATCTCGAAGAGGCCGTCAAGCGCGGCGTCGCGGCCTGCTTCGTGAACTCGGGCCAGTCGTGCTCGATTCCGACGCGCATGCTGGTGCCGCGTCATCTGATGAACGATGCAGCGCAGATCGCGAAGCGCGCGGCGGAACTGTATCGCGTCGGTCCGACCGACGACGCTTCGACGCAACTCGGCCCGCTCGTCAACCGCAACCAGTTCGAGCGCGTGCAGGCGCTGATCCAGACGGGCATCGACGAAGGCGCGCGGCTCGTGACGGGCGGCACAGGCTTGCCTGAAGGCATCGATAAAGGCTATTACGCAAAGCCGACCGTGTTCGCCGACGTCACGCCCGACATGACGATCGCGCGCGAGGAAATCTTCGGGCCGGTGCTGTCGATGATTGCGTACGACAGCGAAGCGGACGCCATCGCGATCGCCAACGGCACGGATTATGGGCTCGCCGCCTACGTGCAATCGGCGGATATTGCACGCGCCCGCAAGGTGGGCCGCGCGTTGCGCGCGGGCGGCGTGCATCTGAACTATCCGCCTGCCGATTTTCATGCGCCGTTTGGCGGCTACAAGCGCTCGGGCAACGGGCGCGAGTGGGGCGAAGCGGGTCTGCGCGAGTATCTGGAAACGAAGGCGTTGGTCGGTTACGGCGCTTAGCCGGTAAGTATGGCCAATACGGCCAAAAAATTTTGCACGTTTAGATTGTCGGACAATCATTGCGTCAGGCAGTCGTAACGCGCAAAGCAACTGAACGGGTTGAAGCAACAGAGAGGACCTCAAGATGGACAGCAACGAACGTTTCGAAAAAGGTTTTGAAAACCGCAAGGAAGTGCTTGGCGCGGGCCATGTGGAGAAGTCATGGGCCAATGCCGACGACTTCAACCGGCCGATGCAGAAGTTCGTCACCGAGAGCTGCTGGGGCGACATCTGGGGCGACAGGACGCTGTCGTTCAAGACGCGCAGCATGCTGAACCTCGGCATGCTCACGGCGATGAGCCAGCATCACGAACTGGCCGTGCACGTGAAGGGCGCGCTGCGCAACGGCGTGACGAAGGACGAGATCCGCGCGGTACTGATGCAGGCGGCCGTGTATTGCGGCGCGCCGCTGGCGCTGGCTGCGTTCCGCGTCGCGACGGAAGCGATCAAGGCATACGAAGCGGAGACTTCGGCGGCCTGATGCTGTGACGACACCACACCAGGCAGCGCGAAACCCAATAAGCAATGCCGACAGAGACTTGGAGACAACGATGAAAACCCTCACTGCGACCGACATCGCACAGTCCGAAGGCGAGCAATCGATCGAAACGAAAAGACGCAATGCCATCAAAGGCGCGTTCTTTTCCGAGTACATCGACATGTTCGATATCTATCTACCCGTCGTCGTGCTGTCGCCGGTGCTGGCGTTTTTCCAGCCGCCGCATCTGTCGAGCGGCATGGAGACGATCCTCGCGTCGCTGGTGTTCATCACGACGCTGCTCGGGCGTCCTATCGGCGCGCTGCTGTTCGGCATGATCGCGGACCGCATCGGGCGTCGCAAGGCGTCGATCTGGTCGGTGTCGGGCTTCGGCGTGGTCACGCTGCTGATCGCGCTGCTGCCGGGCTACGAGAGCATCGGCATCGTGTCGTACTGGGCGCTGGTGCTGCTGCGCTTTGTCGACGGGATTTTTCTGGGGGGCGGCTACACGGGCGCGATGCCGCTGGCCATCGAGTATTCGAAGAAAGAGCAGCGCGGCTTTGTCGGCGGTTTCATCATCGCGGGCTTTCCGGCTGCGTATGTGTCGATCAATCTCGTCGCGATGCTGATGTTCGCGCTCTTTCCGCTGAACGGCATGAACTCGCCCTACGCGCAATGGGGCTGGCGCATTCCGTTCGTGCTGGGCGCCGTGCTGGCGGGCATTCTCGCGCTGTACTACGTGCACAAGGTCGCCGAATCGGAGATCTGGAAAAGCGAAGCCGCCGACAAGGCCGACCAGCCGGAGAAACTGCCGCTCACGGACCTGCTGCGCGGCAAGAGCGGCCGCAACCTGCTGCAGGTGCTGGTGATGATGACGGGCTTCTGGCTCACGCAGAACATCATCACGATCTACCTGCCGACGGGCCTGCTCGTGAAGACGCTGCATCTGACGGGCTTCCAGATGACGTCCACGCTGATGATCACGTACTTCGTGCTGTTCTTCAGCTACATCGGCTCGGGGCTGATCGCGCAGGCGATCGGGCGGCGGCGCTTCTTCGTGATCGTCGGCCCGCTGATCGCGACGGTCGGCGCAGGGCTGCTATACGTGCTCGCGAACAACGACGGATTGTCGCTGCCCACCATCATCGCGCTGGTCTGCGTGCTCGCCGTGCTCGTCACGTCGCCGTGGGGCGTGATCGTCACGTACATCAACGAGCGCTTCGTCACCGATGTGCGCGCAACGGGCTTCGGCGTCGGCTTCAGCCTCTCGGTGATCATCCCGTCGTTCTACGCGTTCTATATGAACTGGCTCGGTGCGTTCATGCCGTTGCGGATGACCTCCGTGGTGCTGCTGTGCATCGGCGGACTAATCGGCGCGGTGGGCGCGATGATGGGACCGGAAACGAAGGACGTCGACTTCTGACGAATCACCTGACTTCAAGGGAATAGCGGAAATGAACAAGGAACGGATCGGATTCATCGGTCTCGGCAACATGGGCGGCCGCATGGCGCGGCGTCTCGTCGATGCGGGCATTGCCGTGCTCGGTTACGACACCGCGCCCGAGCGCGTCAAGGCAGCGGGCGCGCAGGCCGCGGCATCGATCGCGGACGTGATGAAGTTCGCCGACGTCGTGATGATGTCGTTGCCGGACAGCAAGGTCGTCGAGGCCGTGGTCGAAGGCGAGGGCGGCGTGCTCGCGCATTGCCGCGCCGGACAGATCGTCGTCGATCTGAGCACGGCCGCCGCCAGTTCGACGATACGGCTCGCGCGGCGCTTCACGCAGAGTGGCGTGCAGTATGTCGATGCGGGCATTTCAGGCGGCGCGGCAGCAGCGGAGAAAGGCACGCTGACGCTGATGGTCGGCGGCGACGCGAGCGCCGTCGAAGCGCTCAAATGGGCATTCGCGCCGATCAGCTCGAAGGTCGCGCACATGGGCGAGAGCGGCGCGGGCCACACCACCAAGCTGCTGAACAACTTCCTGAATGCCGTGAGCCTCGCGGCGAGCGCGGAGGTGATGGTGGCGGGCAAGAAGGCGGGGCTCGATCTGCATCTGCTGCTCGACGTGCTCAACAGCAGCAGCGGCGTGAACTTCGCGACGCTGAACCGCTTTCCGAAGATCGTCGATGGCGATTATCTGGAAGGCGGGCTGACGGGCAAGCTGATGACCAAGGATGTCGTGCTGTATGTCGATCGCGCGCGCGAGCTGGGCGTGGTGTCGCTGAACGCAGCGGGGCCGCTCGCGAGCTTCGGTCTTGGCACGGCGCTGGGTTATGGCGACGTGATCAGCAACCGCGTGGTCGATGCGATCGGCGATGTGTCGGGCGGCGTGCGACTGTACGACGGGAAGATTCGCAAAGAGGAGAAGCAGGCATGAAGGTATTTCACGGCAGGGCGGAAGGGAAGTTGTCGGAACTGCGCGGCGAGACGTTTTCGGGCACGGTGTGGGCCGACCCCGTGATGCCGCCGACGGATGGCGTCACCATCAACACGGTGTTCTTCGCGCCGCGCGGCCGCACCTACTGGCATACGCACGAGCAGGGCCAGGTGCTGCAGGTGACGGCGGGCAAGGGCTGGATTTGCAAGGAGGGCGAGGCGCCGCAGGAAATCCGCCAGGGCGACATCGTGTTCATCGGGCCGAACGAGCGTCACTGGCACGGCGCGAGCGACGGCAGCTACATGGTGCACATCGCGACGTCGATCGGCAAGGCGACGTGGCAGGAAGAAGTGGCCGAAGCGGATTATCCGCAGGGGCTCGTCGCGGCGGGCTGACACGGCGCGCGGCGCGGGGAAAGCATTGTCGTCATCGGAAGGAGCAAGCGAATGAAGCAGGGAGAGCAGCCGGCGCGCGCGCCTCGCGAGCCGCAGCAGATCAGGGATGACTTCGTGCGCGTGCACGGCGTCTGGAATGCCGCGTGGGACAGCATGCTGCGCCTCGATGCGGGCTTTGTCGATGCGTACGTGAAGTTCTCCGCCGTGCCCCAGCGCAGAAACCATCTCGATGACAAGACGCGCGCGTTCATCGCGCTCGCCGCCGACGCATGCGCGACGCAGCTGTACGGACCGGGCGTCGCGCATCATATCGAACGCGCGCTCGGGTTCGGCGCGACGCGTGAAGAGCTGATGGAAGTGCTGGAGCTGATCAGTACGATCGGCATTCACACCAGCAATGTCGGCGTGCCCGTATTGCTCGAAGTGCTCGAGGAAGAAGGCTTGCGCGCGGGACCCGCGCCGCTCGACGAACGCCGCCGCGCACTCAAGGATGCATTCGAGAAGAATCGCGGCTACTGGCATCCAACGTGGGAAGGGCTGCTCGAACTCGATCCCGATCTGTTCGAAGCGTATGTCGAGTTTTCTTCCGTGCCGTGGCGCACGGGCGTGCTGAGTCCGAAGATCAAGGAGTTCATGTATTGCGCGTTCGACGCGTCGTCGACCCATCTGTATGTGCCCGGCCTCAAGCTGCACATACGCAACGCGCTGCGCTACGGCGCGACGGCCGACGAACTGATGGAACTGCTGGAGATCGTCAGCACGACGGGCATTCACGGCGCCGAACTCGGCGCGCCGCTGCTCGAAGCGGCACTGGCGAAGCAGCGCGTGGCCGTCGATGCTTGACCTCGGAAAGTCTCGCCTGAACGCATCGAGCGGGACCGACACGCGTGCTGCGCGCCCGCCTCGAAACCCCGATTCAGGCGGGCGCGATTCCCATTCGACGTTCCGCGCATTGCAGGCGCTGCCGCTCGCGCGGCTCGCCGCGAACGGCACCGACCACGCGCATGTGCGGGCCGTGGCGATACTCGGCTACAACTGAAGCGCTGCGGCGAGGCAACAATGAACGCGTTTTATGCGTAACGGAGGACGGAAAACGGCTGGCGGTGAAGTATCATAGCGACTGTAACTTTGTCGGACGGGAAGACAATAATGTCGACTGATATCGGGTTGGTCCGACCTGAGACGCTACGTCATCAGGTCGAAAACGTGCTGCGGCAGGCCATCATGAGCGGGCGCTTTGCGCCAGGCGCGCGTCTGATCGAGCGCGAACTGTGCGAGTCGCTCGGCGTGAGCCGTACCTCGGTACGCGAAGCGCTGCGCAAGCTCGAGGCGGAGAAGCTCGTGCGCAGCGTGCCGCACAAAGGCCCTATCGTCGCCGTCATCTCGCAGCAGGAAGCGAGCGAACTGTATGCGTTGCGCGGGTTGCTGGAAGGCTTCGCGGCGCACGAGTTCGCCAGACTCGCCAGCGACGCGGCCATTGCGCAATTCGGCGAGGCCGCGAAGGAACTGCGCACCCAGGCGATGGCGCAAGACCAGGCGGGCGTGCTCAAGGCCAAGACCGCGCTCTATGAGGTGCTGCTCGACAACTGCGGCAATGCGCTGGTTAAGGAGGTTCTGAACAGCCTGTATTCGCGGGTGAATCTGCTGCGCGCCACGTCGCTGATGCATCCCGACCGGCTGCCGAGCAGCCTGCGCGAAATCGACAAACTCTACAAGGCGCTCAAGGCACGCGACGCCGACGAAGCCCAGGCGCTCGCGCGCCTGCACGTGGCGAACGCGGAGAAAGCCGCGATGCGCATGCTCGGCGAGAGCGACGACGCGCAAGCCTGAGCGATCCCGGTGCGAAGCCGGTGCGAACCCGGCCGCCGGCTTCGCATCGCTTCGATGCAACGCACAATGCGTGCGTCCACAAGCACGTTATAAACCCCGCACTACGCCGGTCTGGTCGTCAACGCAGCGCGAGCGGCCGTCAATCCTCATACGTGAACCGACCTTCATTTGCGCGGCAACCGGGCGCCAATGCGCTGCCGCGCGCCTGGTAAATCGGCATCGCTTCGTCTACGCTTAATTGAGCCGGCCTTGAGGGCGAGAGTGATGCCGTACTCGCCGAATCTGCGCAGCCGACCCGTCCCGACCAAGCAATCAAACGGTTCCAATTTCAAAGCTTTTGTTGTTTGAGAGGGGTTGCGCGAGCGTGCCCGTCCACCCGTGGTCTACGTGCGGACAGCCGCCGCGCTCCAGCGCTCGCAAGCTCAAACGATAAAAAGCCGAGGAGACGCTCATGATTCCATCCCCGCGGTACCTCGCCGTTTTCGTTCCCTTGCTGTTCGCCGCGCTCGCATCGCCCACCGCGCGAGCCGCCGACGAAGTGCAGAACACGTCCACCACCACGTCGTCGCCGATGCCGTCGACGTTTGCGCCCGTCAGTCAGTCGCAGCTCGACAGCGCCGCCGGCAACACGTCCGACTGGCTGCATCCGAACGGATCGTATGCGCAGACGCGCTTCTATCCGGCCACCCAGATCAACCGGACCAACGTGGCGAAGCTCAGGCCGGTGTTCATCTTCCAGACGGCTGTCAACGAATCGATGGAAACGGCGCCGATCGTGTCGAATGGCGTGATGTTCATCACCACGTCGTTCAATCACGTCTATGCCGTCGATGCCGTGACGGGCAAGGAGTTCTGGCACTACAAGCACAAGATGGGGCCGGTCACGACGTTCTGTTGCGGGCCCAACAATCGCGGCGTGGCGATCTCCGGCGATCGGCTGTTCATGGGCACGCTCGACGCGAAACTGGTCGCGCTCAACGCGAAGACGGGCAACGTGCTGTGGGAAACCAAGATCGCCGATCCTGACGAAGGCTATTCGGAAACGATGGCGCCGACGGTGGTGGACGGCAAGGTGCTGATCGGCACGAACGGCGGCGAATACGGCATACGCGGCTTCGTAAAGGCGTTCGACGCGAATTCCGGGCAACTGCTGTGGACCTTCTACACGATCCCCGACACCGGCCAGGAAGGCGTATGGGCGACCAAGGACGCAACGGGCCGCGACGAGAAGCGCGATATCGCCGCCGAGAAAAAGCAGCTCGCGGATAAAGGCGGCGACTTCTACAAGACGCTCGGCGGCGGCGTGTGGATGACGCCTGCCGTCGACCGCAAGACGCATACGGTGTTTTTCGTGGTCGGCAACCCGTCGCCGGACCTGTATGGCGCGATCCGGCCGGGCGATAACCTCTATACGGATTCTCTCGTCGCCATCGATCTCGACACGGGCAAGTACAAATGGCATTACCAGTACGTGCCGCACGACGTGTGGGACCTCGACGCCGTCAGCCCGCCGATCCTGATCGACGTGCGCGACACGAACGGCACGATGATTCCCGGCGTGATCCACGGCGGCAAGACGGGCCATATTTACGTGCACGATCGCGCAACAGGCCGCCTGATCCGCTTCTCGCAGGCGATGATTCCGCAGGAGAACATGTGGACGCTGCCCACCGCCGAGGGCGCGCGGATGCTGCCGGGTGCGAACGGCGGTGTCGAATGGTCGCCCATGGCGTTCGATCCGAAGACGCGCCTCGCCTACGCGGCCAACCTGCATCAACCGATGACCTATCAGGTCACGGACGCGCCCTATCCCGGCGGCAGCAAGCTGTGGCTGGGCGGCGCGTTCAAGGTGATTCCGTCCGAAGAGCAATGGGGCAAGCTGTCGGCTGTCAACGTCGACACGGGCAAGGTGGCGTGGGACTTCAAGACGGCACAGCCGTTGATCGGCGGCGTGCTCGTGACGGGGGGCGGGCTCGTGTTCAACGGCGAAGGCAATGGCCTGTTCCGCGCGTTCGATGCATCGACGGGCAAGAAGCTCTGGGAATTTCAGTGCGGCGCGGGCGTCAATGCGCCGGCCGTGTCGTATAGCGTGCGCGGCAAGCAGTACGTCGCCGTCGCGGCGGGCGGCAACACGCAACTGGACTTCAAACGCGGCAACACGGTGCTGGTCTTCGCGTTGCCGTGATGACGAGAGCCCGGACGTCATCTCCAACCGCGCAGCGCGCCGCGCGTATCGTGGCGCGCGTCTGCGCGGTGTTTCTTTGTGTGGGCGGTGCTATGTGGCCGCTAGCCGACGCACGCGCCGACGCGCAAGCGGGCCAGACGAAGGCGCAGACCTGCGTCGCCTGTCACGGCCCGATGGGCAATTCGACCGATCCGCAGTATCCCGTGCTCGCCGGACAGACCCAACGTTACATGTACCTTCAGTTGAAGGACTTCAAGGAAGGCCGTCGCAAGGACCCGCGCATGTCGCCGATGGCGGCCAACCTCTCGAAAGACGACATGCAGGATCTCGCCGACTATTTCGCCGCGCAGAAACCCGTTCCCGTCGATTTCAAGGCGGACGGCGTGGCGGTCGAAGCGGGGCGCAAGAAGTCCGCTGCGGAGCTTTGCACGATGTGCCACCTCGGCAACTTCGCGGGGCAGAACGAGATACCGCGTGTGGCCGGGCAGCACTATCAGTACATCGTCAAGCAGTTGCAGGACTTCCGTTCCCGCACGCGCACCAACGATGCCGGCAACATGGGCAGCGTCGCGCGCAATCTGACTGACGACGATATCCGCAACCTCGCCAGTTACGTCGCGAACCTGCAGTAGCCTCGGGAGACGAACATGTGTCACGCCGTGCGATATGGGGCGACTGCGTTGTTGATGGCGGGCGCACTGTGGGCCGCATCGGGCGCCGCGCTTCCCGCAGCCGCCGAAGAAGCGGGCGAGGTGAATCGCACGCTGCTCGCCGCCGCGAAAGACGGCGACCGCGCGAGCGCGATCGCCGCGCTCGATCGCGGCGCGGCCGTCGATACGGCAACCCGCATCGGCGATACAGCGTTGCTCACTGCGTGCAAGAAGGGCGACGCCGAACTGGCGCGCGTGATGGTCGATCATGGCGCGAACGTGAAGCATGCCAACGCGTCCGGCGTCACGCCGCTGATGGCGGCCGCGTATGGCGGCTACGACGGCATCGTCGCGTTGCTGCTCGCGCGTGGCGCCGATCCGCTGGCGACGGATCGCGTCGGCAAGACCGCGATGGAATACGCGGCGGGGCAGGGGCAAACGCAAGTGGTGAAGCAGTTGCTCGATGCGGGCATTGACGTGAACCGCCGCTACAAGAACGATCTCACGGCGTTGATGTGGGCCGCGGGATACGATCGCGCCGATACCGTCAAGCTGCTGCTCGCACGCGGCGCTGATGAGTCGCTGAAGGACAATCGCGGCATGACGGCGAAGGACATTGCCGCGCAGACACAATCGAATCAGGTGGCGAATCTGTTGTCCGCGCATTAGTTGCGGCGAAAGCGGTTATTAATCCGGTTCGGCACGGATCAATACCTGGTTGAAAAGAAAAGCGTAATTCTTCAATTCGGTTTGTCGGTCGCGCGATAAAACATTACGACAATGATTTCGATGTGATTTTTCGAAGCCGAAACAATAGATGCGAACGCAAGTTTCGCTCCTATTCGCCACGCATCGCGCGTAAAAACGTGCCTTGACAAAGTCCCGCTCGACCTCCTATTTTTCCTCTGCCAACCTTCATTACCAAATCTTTCCTGATCGGAAAGAAATAAAGGACCGAGTACAACTTACCGGGGTGGATTGACGTTTGTAATTAGTGATCCGAATTATTAGAAAATTGGTGCGGGCTGTATCGAGGCTGTTAGAAACAAGAAAGTTTAATGTCAGCCGCTGTGAGTGCCGACGAATTCTGCACTGCTGTCTGTTGCCTATGCGCCTCATCGGCGAAGGCGGCCTTCGTGTAGCGGTAACTTACCTGTCACAGGGACAGAAATGAAACCAGACCGTAGCATTAGCTGGAGCCGCCCGCGTCTGGGGCAGCTAGCCGCTTCAGGCGCGATGATTCTCGGGTTGCTGGTTCTGGCGGCATGCGGGGGAGGCGACGGCAGTCCCGCTTCGTCGGCAACGAGCGCGTTGAGCCAGGCGGCGAATCCGCAAGCGCTCGCGCAACAGCAGGCACAGCCGCAGGCGGCCAACAAGCCATACACCGATCCGATTCCCTATTCGCCGCATGCGAACGACGGCCTTGCCGCATCGCAGGTCACGGAGAAAGCGGCTGTGATGCACTACCAGTGGAAGTCGGGCAAGACGACGGTCAACTATACGACGACGACAGGCCACCTGACGGCAGCGGACGCAAACGGCAATCCGGAAGCCACGATGTCGTACGTGGCTTACACTGCGCCAGCCACGAACGGCAAGCCGCGCCCGCTGACGTTTCTCTATAACGGCGGTCCGGGGTCGTCGTCGATCTGGCTGCGGCTCGGTTCGTTCGCGCCCACGCGCGTCGCGACGCCCGATCCGCTGCTCACCAACTGGCCGAACTATCCCGTCGTCGACAATGCTGAAAGCCTGATCGACACGACCGATATGGTATTCATCGATCCGCCCGGCACGGGTCTTTCGGAAGCGGTCCTGCCGCATACGAACAAGCAGTTCTGGGGCGTCGATTCCGACGTCAACATCATGCGCGATTTCATCATCCGCTATCTGGCGGCCAACCATCGCGCCGGGTCGCCGATCTATCTCTACGGCGAGTCGTACGGCACGCCGCGCACCGACATGCTCGCACTGGCGCTGGAAACGGCAGGCGTGCCGCTGACGGGCATCGTGCTGCAGTCGTCGATTCTCAACTACTTCGCCGACGCAATCGAAGCCGTGGCAATTCTGTTGACCACGGAGGGGCTGCAACTCGACACCGACACGCTCGCCGGTTATTACCCCGGTTATGCGGAAGTCGCGGCGTATTATCGGCAGGTGTCGCCGCCGTTGATCGATCAAGGCCTGTTCGCGCTGCAATCGGAAATCTTCGCGACGGGTCAGTACAACCACTTCAAGCAGTATGCGCAGACGTGGGTGCTGAGCCAGCTTGGCATACCCGATGCGCTCGGCAACCCCGTGGTCCCGCCGACGCGCACGCTGCAATCGTGGGAGTGGCCGTCGAGTCTCACGCTGCAGGCGCTGCAGGGCTACTTCAGCACCGACTCGTTTGGCTTCGCGCTGGTGCCGGGCTATACGATCGGCCGTTACGACGGACGCGTGTCGCTGCCCAATTCGGACCCGCGCCTGCAAACCGATGGCGACCCGTCGGACATCCTGATCTCGCAGCCGTTCACGACGGCGCTCGCGACGCAGATGCCGGACTATCTCGGCTACACGGCGCCGAACGCGACCTACATGCCGCTGAACGACGACATCATCGAGGCATGGGACTTCTCGCATGACGGCCAGCCGCTGCCCGATACGCTGCCCGATCTGCTCGGCGCGATCACGCTCAATCCGAAGCTGAAGGTGCTCGCGGAGAACGGCTTCCACGATCTCGCCACGCCGTTCTTTACGACCGAGAAGGAACTGGCGCGTCTGCAAACGGTGCGTGGCCTGAATCCGAACCTCCAGGTGAATTTCTTCCAGGGCGGGCACATGATCTATCTGGACGATGTGGCGCGTCCGAAGATGAAGAGCGATCTGGTGAACTACTACGGCGGGCAGCCGATTCCGCTCGCGCTATCGCTGTGGACCTTGCCCGCGCCGTGGCGCGACGAAAGCCCGGCGGGCACGCCGACTTCCACCGCACAGGCTGCGACGGCGCAGTAGGCTCAATGGAACAGGTCCCCGCCCGACACGGATGCGGGGATTCCCGGCTCATCTATTCAGGGCGAGTGATCATGTCATCAATCGATAGGTTGTCGCGCGTTGTTCCCATCATCGTCGTGCTCGGCGCCGTGATGGGCAGCGCGCACGCGGCGACGCAGGCCGTTGCGCCTGTGACGCTGCCAAAGGGCGCTCATGGCGTCGACGGTCCGTTTTTCCCGAGCACCCGCGCAGCGGCCATTACGCCATCCACGGGGACGCAATTGCAGCAGCAGGCGCAACAGCGCATCGACGCGCGCATGGGCGCGAATTCGGTGCTGAGCAATGGCGCGTCGATCACGAAAGCGCAGGCGCAAAGCAGCGGTCTTGGTTTTATCGCGAAGCACTTCGATCAGATCGACACCGCGCATTCGGGGCGGGTGTCGTTGAATGACGTCAGGCAGTATTTGCAGCAGCAACAGGGGCAATAAGAAAAGCCCGCGCATCGGTCGACGTCGATGCGCGGGCTGTTCTTGCAATGCCAGACGCAGCGTTGCGGATCAGTTCCCCATCAACGCGCGCACATGTGCGCGCGTGCCGCCCGACAGCCCTTCCGCGCTGTACCCGCCTTCGAGTATCGACACCACGCGGCCCTCGCAGGTTTCGTCGGCGATGCGCACCAGTTCGCGCGTGATCCAGTGGAAGTCGTCATCGTCGAGACGCAGCGCGGCGAGCGGATCGAGCCGATGCGCGTCGAAGCCCGCTGAAATGATGATCAGATCGGGGCGAAACTCGCGCACGGCGGGCAGCATGTCCGCCTCGATGCGCGACCGGAACAGATCCGAATCGCAACCCGGCGGCAGCGGCACGTTGAGGATATTGTGGCTCACGCCTGTTTCAGCCGACTTGCCCGTGCCGGGATACAGCGGCGATTGATGACTCGATGCATAGAAGAGTTCGGGCCGGTCGTAAAACGCAGCCTGGGTGCCGTTGCCGTGATGAACGTCGAAATCGACGACGGCCACGCGCTCCAGTTTGTGCACGTCGTGCGCATACGCCGCCGCGATGGCCGCCTGATTGAAGATGCAAAAGCCCATCGCTTTGCCGGGCTCCGCGTGGTGCCCGCATGGACGCGTCGCGCAGAATACGTTGCGCGCATCGTCGTTGAGCACGGCATCGACGCCCGCGCATGCCGCGCCGACGCAGCGCATGACGGCCTCCCACGAACCCGGCGACATGACGGTATCGCCGCCGTCGAGCGGCATATAGCCGTGCTGCGGCGCGATCTCCGCCACTTCGTCGATGAAGTCCTGGTTGTGAATGAGATGCACCTGTTCGAGCGTGCCCATCGGCGCGTCGCGCCATTCGAGCGCCGCGAATTCCGGCGCGCGCAAGGTTTGCAACACGGTCTTCAGCCGTTCCGGCGATTCGGGATGATGCGGACCGGGCTGATGGTTCAGGCAGGCGGCGTGCGTGTAGACGAGAGTGGGCGGCATGGGGTGCTGATGCGCGGAAGGCCGGGCATCGTCTCCTTGGTCTGGATGTTTTCGAATGAGGAGAACGCGCTGTGCAGCGCTAGCGGCTCCAGAGTATTCTGGCAAGTGTAAGGTCGCGGCTTTCGCGCCGAACAATAAAACAAACTTTGGCACGCCATTGACGTTCGTTTATGGAAGCGCCGCACCGCGATCGCGCCGCACATCGTTCGGCGTCTTGCCTGTCCAGCGCTTGAACGCATGACGAAAACTCACGGCGTCGCTGAAACCCAGCGTCAAGGCAATGTCTTCGATGCTCAGCGCCGTCGTGCCCAGATAGTCGACAGCGAGCGCCTTGCGCACACCCGTCAATAGCTCGCTATACGACGCGCCTTCCGCTTCGAGCTTGCGGCGAAGCGTGCGCGAGGTCATGCACAGGCTCTGCGCGATCTCTTCGATGTCCGGGAATCTGCCGGGCGTACGCGTGAGTTCCTGGTAGACACGCCGCGTCACGCCCGCTTGCCAGCGGAACTGTTCGACCAGACGCGCGCATTGCGTCGAGACTTGTGCGGCCGTGATCGGATTGGCGAGTTGCGGCGCACGCGAGAGCCACGCGGCGGGGTAGCTCAACAGATTCTGCGGCTGCTCGAAGGCGAGCGGGCACTCCAGCACGTCCGACAGCAACGCCGCATGCGGCGGTTGCGCCTGCGTGAACATCGCGCGCGCGGGCACGCACCATGCGCCCATCACGTCCTTGATGACCGTCACGTGCACGGCGAACTGCAGGTCGATCAGAAAGCGATACAACGGCTCGCCGATGTCGGGCATGCGCACTTCGTCGCGATTCGGAAAGACCCACGATGCCGCGTCGTCATGCTCGAACCAGCGGATGTCGAGCATGCCGTTGGCGAGTTGATGGTATTTGACGGCGGTATCGAAGGTCTGCGCGAGCGCTTCCGAGCACAGCAACGCGTAGCCATACATGCCGTAGCTCGAGGCATGCAAACGGCAGCCGACACGCACGCCGAGATCGGGCCGCTCGCATAGACGAACGGCATTGCGCGCCGCGATCAGGAATTGCAGCGAGGAAGTCAGCGTGAACGGGTTGGCGACGGCCGCGGCGTCGAGTTCCGTGCCCGCGAGCACGGCATTCGCGTCGATGCCGGCTTCCGAGGTCACGTCGAGCAGCGCGACGAGCTTGGACGGCGCAAAGCGCTTTTCGCGCCATCCGATCACGGACGGCGCGTGCCGATGAGTTGCCGCCGCGTGTGCGGGCGCGCGTTGCTGCATACGTGAATGAGTCCTGTGTCCGAAAAGATACCGCTTGCGTGCCCGGAATTCTTCGCCCGAACGCATTCGCTCGCCATAGGGTTCACCCTTATTCACCCTGCCAATACCTCGCGCAAACACACATGAATGGCGGCTCGCGCAGCGATCGAGGGCGAAGCAGCTTGTCCGTTGCGATCACCATTTCGGCCTCGCCGATCATTTGCATCCGCGCGGGCGCGCGCGATAGTTCCACCTGCATAAAAGATCGATCAGGAGACAGCGTGGACGACAGCCACCTCAGCCCCCGTCATTGCATGAAGCCGCCCGTGGAAAGCCACGCCAGCCAACGGCACTGGATTGCCTCGTATGGCTCGATCCCTGCGGAGATCGACGCCGGCCGCTATCCGTCGATCAACGCGCTGCTGCAAGGCGCGATGCGCGAGTTCGCGGCCAGGCCCGCGTTCCGCGCGTTCGGCCACACGTTGACCTATGCGGACATCGACCGCCTGTCGTCGGCATTCGCTGCGTATCTGCAGAAGGTGGCGGGCGTCGGCAAGGGCGACCGCGTGGCCGTGATGCTGCCAAACGTGCTGGCGTTTCCCATCGCGTTCATCGCCATCGCGAGGATCGGCGCGGTGCAGGTCAACGTCAATCCGCTCTACACGGCGCGTGAACTGGAGCATCAGCTAAACGACGCGGGCGTCGAAACGATCGTCGTGTTCGACGGCGCGACGCGCACGCTGGCCGAAGTCATCGGCGGCACGAAGATTCGCACGGTGATCACGGCAGGCGCAGGCGACGGCAGCGGCGCCACGCTTGCCGGACCCGCCGCCGATGTGAAGCCGGACGGCGCGCTGCACAACGCGCTCACGCTGCCGCAAGCGCTCGCGCAGGGCGAGCGGCTCGCCGCCGATCCCGTCGACGTCACGGGCAGCGATCTGCTCTTTCTGCAATACACGGGCGGCACGACGGGGCTTTCGAAGGGCGCCGCGCTGTCGCATCGCAATCTGGTCGCGAACATCGAGCAGTTCAAAGCCTTCATGCCCGATTCGCTGCGACCCGGCGTCGAGGTCGTCGTCACGGCGATTCCGCTTTATCACATCTTCGCGCTGACGGTGAATTTCCTCACGTACTTCTCCGTCGGCGCGGAGAACTGGCTCGTGGCGAATCCGCGCGACGTCGAGCCGTTCATCGACGTGCTGAAGGCCGCGCGTCCGACCGTCTTCGTCGGTGTCAACACGCTATACGCGGGGCTGGCCGCGCATCCGCGCCTCGCGGAAGTGGACTGGTCGCGGCTCAGGCTGTCCGCGGGCGGCGGGGCGGCCATGATCGATGTCGTGTCGGCGCGCTGGAAGTCCGTGACGGGCAGCTTTATCCGCGAGGGCTACGGGTTGTCGGAGACGTCGCCCGTGGTGTCGTTCAACCCGCAGTTCATCGACGGGTTCACGGGCAACACGGGTCTGCCCGTCCCTTCCACCGACGTCAAGCTGCTCGACGACGACGGCCGCGAAGCGGGCGTCGGCGAGGCGGGTGAAATCTGCGTCAAGGGCCCGCAAGTGATGCGCGGCTACTGGCAGCAGCCCGAGGCCAATGCGCGCGCTTTCACGGCGGACGGCTATTTCCGCACCGGCGACATCGGCGTATTCGACGACAAGGGCTTTCTGAAAATCGTCGATCGCAAGAAGGACATGGTGATCGTCTCCGGCTTCAACGTTTACCCGAACGAAGTCGAAGCCGTGGCGACCGCATTCCCCGGCGTCGCCGAATGCGCGTGTGTCGGCGTCCCCGATGAAAAGACGGGCGAGGCGCTCAGGCTGTTCGTCGTCACCGCGCCGGGCGCGGACGTGACGCAGCAGGCGCTGATCGCGCATTGCCGCGCGAGCATGGCGGCGTACAAGGTGCCCAAGGTCGTTCACTTCGTCGATGCGTTGCCGAAGTCGACGGTCGGCAAGATACTTCGTCGCGAGTTGCGACGCGTCGAATGACGGGCGGATTGCTGTCACCCCATCTGCGGGCATAAGCTGGTTCATGTGACATGCGGCGGCGGCGGGGCGGCAGGCGCCTCGCGGCCGCGCATCCGACGTGAAGCGCTTGTTTACTCGACAGGGCGGGCGATGAGCCGAGCCACCAGTCATCGGGATCATGCCGGCACCCGCCGCCTCCATTCCTTGCTGCGCCGCGTGCCGGGCATCGCGACGCTACGCGCGTATCGGCGCGCATGGTTCTCGCACGATCTGATCGCGGGCATGGTGCTCACCACGGTGCTCGTGCCCGCCGGGCTGGGCTACGCCGAAGCGGCGCACCTGCCCGCCATCACGGGGCTCTACGCCACCATCGCGGCCGTCGTCGCGTATGCGGCGTTCGGGCCGAGCCGCATTCTCGTGCTCGGTCCCGACTCGGCGCTGGCCGCGCTGATCGCGTCGATCGTGCTGCCGATTGCAGGCGCGCGCCCGGAGCACGTGGCGGCGCTGGCGGGCATGCTGGCGATCCTGTCGGGCGTGTTCTGCATCGCGGTCGGCGCATGCCGTCTGGGGTTTCTCACCGACCTGTTGTCGAAGCCGATCCGCCAGGGCTTTCTGAACGGCGTCGCGCTGACGGTCATCATCAGCCAGGCGCCGAAGCTGCTCGGCTTCGACGTCAAGGGCAGCAACCTGGTGCAGGTCGTGGCGGGCCTCGCGCGCGGCGTAGTGGACGGCAAGCTGAACGAGGTGACGTGCGCGATCGGCGCCGCGTGCCTGCTGGTCATTTTCGCCTGCAAGCGCTGGATGCCCGTGGTGCCGGGGATACTCGTCGCCATGGTCGGTGCGACGCTGGCCGTCGCGCTGCTCGGGCTGGACGCGCGAGCGGGCGTCGCCGTGGTCGGCGACGTGCCGCAGGGCTTGCCCGTGCCGTGGTTTCCTTCCGTTTCATTCGATCAGATCGTCGCGCTGGTGCCCGGCGCGATTGCCGTCGGGCTGATTTCTCTCGCGGATATCAGCGTGCTGTCGCGCGTGTTCGCGGAACGCAGCGGCGAGCGCGTCGACCGCAATCAGGAACTGGTCGCGCTCGGCGCGGCCAACATCGCCGCGGGGCTGTTCCACGGCTTCCCCGTCACGAGCAGTTCGTCGCGCACGCCTGTTGCCGAATCAGCGGGCGCGAAAACGCAGCTCACGGGGGTCGTCGCCGCGCTGTGCGTCGCCGCCTTGCTGATCTTCGCGCCGACGCTGCTGCGCTCGCTGCCCGCCGCCGCGCTTGGCGCCGTGGTCGTCGCGGCGGGCCTCGGGCTGTTCGAAGTGCGAGACGTGATCCGCCTGTTGCGCCTGCGTCGCAGCGAGTTCACGCAGTCGATGGCGTGCTTTGCGGGTGTCGCGCTGATCGGTCCGATCCAGGGCATTTTCATCGCCGTCGGGCTGGCGCTGATGGCATTCGTCTGGCGCGCGTGGCGGCCCTATGACGCCGTGCTTGGCCGCGTCGACGGACGCAAGGGCTACCACGACATTTCGCGGCATCCCGCTGCGCGGACCATTCCGGGGCTGGTGCTGTACCGCTGGGATGCGCCGCTTTTCTTCGCGAATGCCGAGATTTTTCGCGACCATGTACAGCGCGCGATCGAAACGGCGGCCGCGCCCGCCAGGTGGGTCGTCGTCGCCGCCGAGCCGATCACGGATGTCGACGTCACGGCCAGCGAAATACTGCGCGCGTTTCATGCAAGTCTGCACGAGCGGCACATCGAACTGTGTTTTGCCGAGATGAAGGGACCGGTGAAGGACATGCTGCGGCGCTACGGTCTGTTCGACACGATGGGCGAACAGCATTTCTTTCCGACGACGGGCGTGGCCGTGGATGCGTACCTGGAACAGCACAACGTGGAATGGCACGACTGGGAGGACGACGCCGACGCGCAGCAAAAAGGCAAGCCGTGACGGGCGACAGCAGCCCTCACTGCACCGCCGCCACAGCGGCAACGGGCACGCGAATCGAAATGTGAAAGCCCTCGCCCGGCGCACTGACGAACGACACCGTGCCCTGTAGCTGCCTGACGCGCTCGCGAATGCCAAGCAGCCCGAACGACGCGCTGACGGGCGGCAGCGCGAGCGTTGCGCCCACGCCGTTGTCCTCGATGTCGAGCGAGACGAGATTGCCGGTGCGCGCCAGCTCGATGCGCACGCGGCTCGCGTTCGCGTGACGCGCGACGTTGGTCAGCGCTTCCTGCACGATGCGAAACAGGTTGGTCGAAGCGAACTCATTGAACCGGGCGGGGAAATGCGGATCGCCAGCTTCGATATGAACCGTCGCGACGACGCCGTAGCGCTTCGTGAAGTCTTCAGCGAGCCATTCGAGCGCGGCCGCGAGGCCCAGATCGTCGAGCAGCGGCGGGCGGAGATCGGAGGCGATGCGGCGCAGCGACGTCGCCATCGCGTCGATCTCCTGTTGCAGCGCGCGCGTTTTTGGCACGAGCGGCGCGGTCTCGGTCTTCGCGGCCAGCGTCGCTTCCATCAGCGCGACACTCATTTTCAGCGCGGTCAACTGCTGCCCGAGGTCATCGTGCAGTTCGCGCGCGATGCGCTTCTGCTCGTTCTCGCGCGTGATCTGCACCTGCGCCGACACCTCGCTCGCCCGTTCGAGTTCCTCAAGGCGCATGCGGTCGGTCATGTCGCGCGTGACCTTGGCGAAGCCGAGCAGCGTGCCGTTGGCGTCGCGCACGGCTGAAATGGTGACGTTGGCCCAGAACCGCGAGCCGTCGCGCCGCACGCGCCAGCCTTCGTCCTCGACGCGCCCTTCGGCGGCGGCCGTTGCCAGTTCGCGGGCCGGCTTGCCGGCGGCGATGTCCTCTTCCGTGTAGAACGTCGAAAAATGACGGCCGATAATCTCGTCGTGTGAGTAGCCTTTGATGCGCTGTGCGCCCCGATTCCAGCTGGCGACATTGCCGGCAGGATCGAGCATGAAGATGGCGTAGTCCTGAACCGCTTCGATCAACAGGAAAAACCGGTCGTCGAGCCGCACATCCGATGCGGACGCCGCGTCATCGTTGCGGGACGGATCGTTGCCCGGCGCGGTCATCGTGATTCCCGGCGGTTGGTGAAAGACGGTTGATTTATATCAGTTCGCGAACGCTTGTGCCAGTTGGCCGGGCGCGTCCGGCGGCAGACGCTTTGCCGCGTTGATATGGGTCAATCGCGCTTTCACGCGTCGCCGATACCCTGACGGCATGGATCTGCGCAAGACTCGCTCTGCGGATCCGATGAAAGCGCGTCAATGGGAGGCGATGGTGGGCATCGGCATGCAGATTGTCTATCTGGGCTGTCATGCGACGGCGGCGCTCGAAGCGGAGGCGGCGATGCAACTGATGCGACTGCAACCGTTCGGCGCATCGCTGTCGGACTGCCATCTGGCCATCGAAGCGCTGCGGCTGCGTTCGGGCAAGCCGCTTTACGATGTGCGCCTCGACCTCGTCACCGCGACACACGAGCGACAGCCGATCGGCCGCCATGCGGCGGAGAGCGCGGAAGAGGCCGTGCGCCGCGCGTTCGACGCCGCGGAGTGCGCGCTCCAGGCAGCGGCCGCTGCATCCACGACACGCCGTTGAGTGCGTGCCGTGTGCCGCGCCGGGTCACACTTCGTCGGCAAAAACGCCGTGCTCGGGCTCGGATTCGGTCCCGTCGATCCACTGCACATGCCATTGCCCGGCGATGGGCGCACGACCTGCATCGCGGTACCAGCGCGCCTGCCCGGATTCGCCTTCGAACGGTCCGTCGAGATCGAGCAGATCGAGGCCCGCCAACTCGCAGCAGACACGATCGCCTGCCGCGTCGAGAATGCGCGTGCTGTCGTTCGACAGTGCCAGCGCGCCCCATTCCGGCAGATCGATGACGGCATGTCCTTCGCGCGACCATTTACGGGCGTCGCGGTCGAGCCAGAGAATGGCATAGACAGACGGCTCGGTGCATTCGAACGTATCGAGGTGAAGGGTGATTCGCATCGACGGCTCCTTTTCGGCGTGGCGGACGCTTTCAATCTACCGCGTGTGCGTCGCTGGAAGTTGAGGCACGTCAAGGGCCGCCGACATGCGCCTGCGGCAAAGCGCTGCTGCCGCGAAGTCAGATGACGACGTCGGCGAGCGGGCGGCGCGGCGAGTGCGCAGCCTGCGGGCCGCGTCCGACGCGCAACAGCAGTTGCGGCGTCGCGTCGAGATGCAGCAGGCCGCTGATCTGCAAGCGTAGCGTGCTCACTTCGATTGGTTGGTTGAGGTAGGAGGCCGTCAATCCTTCGGCGGTGGCGACCAGCAGCATGCGTTCCAGCGCCTGTCCGGCGGCAACCCATGCCTCGCGGTCGTTGCGCGAGGTGGCGATGCCGACGATCAGCGGCGAGCCGTCGACCAGATGCCGGTGCGTGGCAGGCGTCCCCGCGCCGGCGTCGAACACGCGGACCACGGCGGAGACGAGCGGCACCGCGAAATCGAGCAGCCCGCTCACGGCTGTTCCGTACGCGGGCATCCCGTCGTCGACCCGGCGCGGATGAATCCAGACGGCAAGTTCGCGGCGAAAGCGCGGGTCGGCGAACTGGGTATGGTCGGCCTCGGCGACGAGCTGCGCGATTGCCTGGCGATCGGCGCGCGCATGCAGGCAGCCCGCGAAAGCGCCTTCCGCCTCGCAGGCGTCGGCCAGCTTCTGTTGCACGTCGGCGGGAACGGGCTGGTCGGCAAAGGGCGCGCGCGTCGTGACGCGCCGCGTGATCGCGTCGAACAGGGACGCCACGGCCGCGTCGCCGCGACCGTCACGCGACACATGCACCAGCGCGACGACATCGGGGTCCGGGTCCGAAGGAAACAGCGTGATCGCGTAGCTGAACCCGAAGTGGCTCAACGCCACGCGCAGGTTGAAGAGCGCCGCGCCGCAACTGATGATCAACCCGCGATCGAACGGATCGACGACGGGCAGCGCCCGCAGTCGATCCACGCACACCTGCACGGTGCTGCCGTCGATCATGAAGCGCCACGGCTGCGTATTGTGATTGGACGGCGCGAGCACTGCGTATTGCAGTGCAAAGCGCAGTTGCTCGGCGAGCGGCGCGGCGGGATCGAACCGGGTTTCGTCGATTTCCCATGCCGAACGCGGATTGGCGTGGACCATCCCGGCGTGCTCGCGCTAGACCCGCGCGAGCCCCTCGTGGTCGAGGATGCGGATCGTCTTGCCGTTCGCATCCACGAGCCGCTCGCGCTGGAACTTCGAGAACATGCGGCTCACGGTTTCGAGTTTCATCCCGAGATAGCAGCCGATTTCCTCGCGCGTCATGCGCAGATGGAACTCCGCGGCGGAGAAGCCGCGCGCCTTGAAGCGCCGCGACAGATTCAGCAGGAAGGTCGCGACGCGCTGCTCGGCCGTCATCGTGCCGAGCAGCATCATCTGGCTGGATTCGCGGACGATCTCGCTGCTCATCATCTGGTAGATGTGATGCTGCATCGGCTTCAGCTCGCGGCAGACCGCTTCGAGCTGCGCAAACGGAATGATGCAGACCACACTGTCTTCGAGCGCGATCGCATCGCAGTTGTGCTGACAGGTGCCGACGCCGTCGAGCCCCAGCGCCTCGCCGGCAATCTGGAAGCCCGTCACGTGCTCACGGCCCTCGCGATGCATCACGACCGTCTTGAAAGAGCCCGCGCGCACCGCGTAAATGCTGTGAAACGCGTCGCCCGCGCGATAGAGCGCGTCACCACGCTTGACGGAACGCGTCGCGCAAATGATGGCGTCGAGCCGGGTCAGTTCATCCGCGCTCAGTTCGGCGGGCATGCAGAGCGCACGCATCGCGCACGCCGAGCAGCGGGGCGCGCGACGCGCCGGCGGCTCAGCGCGCGAAACGGGATGAATCGGCACGACGCGCGCCGCGCGCATGATCGGACGATCGCTGTCGGCGGCGGCGGCGGCGGTTTCAGTGACAGTGACAGTGGCAGTGGCGGCAAGCATGGTCGGCTCCTGTTCGCTCACGAGGACGCGCGTTGCGTCCGGGCGATGCCTGCGATGGCGCGGCAGGCCGCGTCGAATTCAGACGTCTTGTCGAAGAAAAAATCGGCGCCCGCCGCGTTGCATGCGTCGCGGAAAGCGCGCGCGATGTGGTTCGTCAGCACGATCTTGACGATGGCCGGGTGCAGCCGGGACAGCGTCTCGATGAGGGCGAGGCTGTTGCCGTCGGCAAGGCGCAGGTCGAGCACGACGATATCCGCGTCGCAGGCACGGATGCCTTCCAGCGCCGAGTCCCCGTCTTCAGCCTCGCCAGCGATTTCCACGCCCGCAATGGCGCCCAGCAGGCAAGCAAGACGGCGCCTCACTTCGACGGCGGTGTCGACGAGATAGACCTTGGCGGCGAGCGCTGGCACGGCGGTATCCATGTCCAGCAGTATCGACGGCTCTATCTCAAAAATGTATAGGAGACGGTGGAACCGGCCCTAGGAGTTTAGGTGGGTGTTATAGGAATATTCCTACTGACAGCGGCGCAACCTTAGGAGTCGCGGCTAGATGTCGGACCCGTCGTCGATCAGCTTGTGCCGGATCGCATAGCGCACCAGGCCGTTTTCGTTCGGCATCTGCATTTTTTCGAGGATACGGGTCTTGTGCGTGCTGATGGTTTTGACGCTCACGCACAGTTCGTGCGCGATTTCGGTGATGCTCTGGCCGGAGACGATGCGGCGGAACACGTCGTACTCGCGATCGGACAGGCGGTGATGCGGCAACGCTTCGGCGGGTTCGTTCAGATGCTGCGCGAAGCGCTCGGCCATGGCGAGACTGACGTAGACGCCGCCCGACGCCACCTTCGTCACGGCGCCGACCAGTTCGGCGCTGGCGCTTTCCTTTGTCATATAGCCGGATGCGCCCGCCTTGAAGGCGCGCACCGCGTATTGCTGCTCCGCGTGCATGGTCAGCACGAGAATGCGCAGCGCGGGTTGCTCGTCCTTGATCTGCTTGATGAGATCGACGCCGTTGCGGCCCGGCATCGACAGGTCGAGTACCAGCACATGGGCTTGCGTGGCGCGGATCAGCGCGATGGTCGTGCCGCCGTCGCATGCCTCGCCCGCCACCTCGAAGCCGCTCGCGGATTGCAGGATGTGGCGCAACCCGTCGCGCACGAGTGTGTGGTCGTCGGCAAGCAATACCTTGATCATGGATGCGTATGTTCCTGTTGCACGGCTGGCAAGGGAAAGGTCACCGTCAACGCAAAGCCCTGGTTCCTCGTCGTGTCGATCCGAACCGAGCCGCCCAGCATATGAGCCCGCTCGCGCACGCCGATCAGGCCAAACGGCCGGTCGATGCCCGCGTGCTCTCCCGTACCCGCGTCGGGTTCGGCGCCACGGCCATTATCCGCGATGCGCAGCACATAGTGTTGACTGCTCGCGTGCAGCGTCAGCTCGACGGCACTGGCTTCGGCGTGACGCGCGACGTTGGTCAGCGCTTCCTGGACGATGCGGAACAGGGCCGTCGCAGCGTCCTTTTTGAACGCAGCGTCGCCTGCGTCGATGTATCGTTCGACAGCGATCCCATAGCGGCTGGTGAAATCGTTCGCAAGCCATTCGATGGCAGGCGCGAGGCCCAGATCGTCGAGCATCACGGGGCGCAGATCGGCGGCGATGCGGCGCAATGACGCCACCGTCGCATCGATCGTGCGAGCCATGCCGTGCAGGCGCGACATGGCGTCGATCCGCTCACGGGTGCCCGAACGCGAAGTCAGCTGGTCTTCGAGCACGGAAAGCTCCATTTTCAGCGCGGTGAGCTGCTGGCCGAGGTCGTCGTGCAGCTCGCGGGCAATGCGCGTTTTTTCCTCCTCGCGCACGCTCTGCAGGTTGGCCGACAGCCGCCGCAGTTCCTCACGCGACTGCTTCAGCGCGTTTTCCGACTTCACGCGTTCGGTGACGTCGCGCAACATCACCGTATAGAGCTTGCCGGCGTCCTCGCGTATCTGCGAAATCGATGCCTCCAGCGGGAATTCTTCGCCGTTCGCGCGCAAGCCGAACAGAATCGGCTGGCGTCCCATGATTCGCTCGGAGATGCCCGTCGCGCCGAATTGCGCGACGTGCTGCGCGTGGCTGTCGCGATACCGCTGCGGGATGAATCGGGACAGCGGCGTGCCGAGCGCCTGCGCGGCGGACACGCCGAAGATGCGTTCCGCGGTCGGGTTGAAAATGACGATGTTCTGCGCTTCGTCGATCGTGATGATCGCTTCCATCGACGAGCGGATGATGCCCATCATGCGCGATTCGTCGCGGCCCGCGTTGGAGGTGGAAAGCGCCTGCGTGCGCGCGGCGGCGATCACGCTGACCACGGCGGCCGCAATCGACAACGCGCACAGCGCCGCGACGAGCGCGAGCGTCGCCGCGCCGCTCGACGCGACCACGACAAGCACGGCGACTGCCGCCAGGCCGCAGGCGAGCGCGGCAAGTTGCGCCCGGGCAGCGCGTCGATGCGCGAGAGACTTGCTGGCGACGTCGAGGTCGACTTTCATCCGTGCCTGCCCCGCGAGAAAGACGGACAGCGCGCAACGCTTCGCGACGAATGCCGCCTTCCTGCGAAGCGCGCGCGTGGCGCCGACATGGCGCGCCGTTTTGTGCGCGGCGCGCCGATGCACCCAGGTTGCGCGCTGCCGTGCCCGTCCGCCGCCTGGCGTCTGGCGTCCCGGCAGCGACGCCACGTTCATCTACGCGTCAATGCGACATCAGCACGGGCACGGTCATCGATTCCAGCATCGTCCGCGTGACGCCGCCGAACACGCGTTCGCGCGCCCGTGCGTGCCCATATGCGCCCAGCACCAGCAGGTCCGCGTGCAGATCGGATGCGCGGTTGAGCAGCGTCGCGCCCGTGCCGACGCCGATAGGGTGCGGCGTCGTCGAAAACGACGCGCGCACGCCGTGTGCGTCGAGCCATGCGGCGACGTCGATGCCTTCGGGCGCATCCGCCCCTGGTTGACCGTCATGCTGCGCACGGTGCCGCACGATCTCCACGCCGACATGGCGCGCCCGTTGCAGCAGAGGCATTGCGTCGGCGGCGGCGCGCGCTGCTTCGCGGCTGCCGTCCCACGCGAGCAGCACGTTTTCGCCGAGCGTGCGTACGTCGCCCGCATACGGAACGACGAGCGCGGGACGGCCCGCCCCCAGCACCAGATCGCCGGCGAAGTTCGGCGCGACGAACGAAGCGGGATCGTTCGGGTCTTGCTGGCCGAGCACAAGCAGATCGGCGTGCCGCGCATGCAGTGTGGCGACGTCGAGCGCGGGTCCGGCCGGCGCGCGCCATTCGGCGCTGCGGCCGGCGCGTTCGGCGGCGGCGAGAAAGGCGTTCTGCGCTTTCTCGCGGCGCTCGTCCGCGTGCGCTTCGAGCTGCCCGAACGACAGCGTCCGGTCCTGCCGGAAGAGGGGCCTGAAAAGATCCTGACAGACCACGTACAGGCCGATCAGATGCGCATCCCAGCGCTGCGCGAGTTCGAGCGACAGCGCGATGCGCGTGTGGCTGCGGCGGCTATCGTCGATATGGACGAGCAAGGTCTTGTAGCTCATGTCAGTTCCTTTTTCTCAGCGAAACGCTCAATGCGACAACAGCACGGGCACGGTCATCGACTGGAGCACGGTGCGCGTCGCGCCGCCCAGCACCAGCTCGTGCAAACGGGAATGCGCGTAGGCGCCCATCACGATCAGATCGCAACCCGATTCCGCCGCCTGCGACAGCAGCACGTCGCCGATCGGCGTGTCGCCGCTGGCGGACGCTTCCCGCACGTTCACCTTGACGCCGTGACGCGCGATGGTCAGCGCGATGTCGGCGCCCGGAATGCGCCACAACGGCGGCTCGTCGCGCGTCGCACCGACGGTGAGCAGCGTGACGTCGGCCGCGTGCGACAGGAACGGCATCGCATCGTGAATCGCGCGCGTCGCTTCGCGGCTGCCGTCCCACGCGACCAGCACGCGCTGGCCGACCGTTGTGTGCGCGCCCGCCGACGGCACCAGCAGCACCGGGCGGCCCGCCGACATCAGCAGATGCTCGACGAACTGGTCGGCGATGAACGATTCGGGGTCTTGAGGATCCGTCTGTCCGGCGATCACCAGATCGGCGAGGCGCGCGTAGGGCGGCGCGACGTCGTTCGCATAGCCTGCCGCCGCGATCCAGCGCGCGTCCACTTTTGCGCGCGCGGCTTCCGCATGGAACAGGCGCTCGAGCGCGGCGCACCGTTCGTGACGTTCCCGCTCATGCTCCACATAGTACGAAGCCGTGCCGCCCATCACGAACAACGCGTGCGGATCGGGCAGGTAAGTCGTAAAGAGGCCCGTCAGCCTTGCATGGAACTGATGGGCGACACGTAGCGCGACTTCGAGACGCGGATGCGCGTGAATGCCCGTATCGAGTTGCACGAGAATGCTCTTGTAACTCATCGCCGTTACTCCAGAACACAGAGACGTGGGCGGGCATCGGCCCGCGATGCAATCGAGTCTACGAGGTGCGCTCGCATGCCGGTTGATGCAGATCAAGCGGTGTCGTATCGGAAATCAAGCAGACGTTTGCCCGTTGATTGATCGACGTCAAGCGGGTCGCCCTGCATGCGTCTAGATTGGCGTGTGTGAATTACTTCATTCCTTCAATGGAGGATGTCGTCATGAAAGCACTCGTTTATCACGGTCCCAACGAGAAGTCGCTCGACCAACGCCCGATGCCCGAACTCGCGGCGCCTACGGATGCCATCGTCAGGATGACGCGCACCACCATTTGCGGCACCGACCTGCACATCCTCAAGGGCGACGTGCCGACTTGCGAGCCTGGCCGCATCCTCGGCCATGAAGGCGTGGGCGTCGTGCACAGCGTGGGCAGCGCGGTGAGCGGCCTCGCGGTCGGCGATCACGTGCTGGTGTCGTGCATTTCGTCGTGCGGGCGATGCGACTATTGCCGGCGCGGCATGTACTCGCATTGCACGACGGGCGGCTGGATTCTCGGCCATCGCATCGACGGCACGCAGGCCGAGTACGTGCGCATTCCGCACGCGCAGACGAGTCTCTACCGGATTCCCGCCGGACTCGACGAAGAAGCGCTGGTGATGCTCTCCGACATCCTGCCGACAGGCTTCGAATGCGGCGTGCTCAACGGCAAGGTTCAGCCGGGCAGCACGGTGGCCATCGTCGGCGCGGGGCCCATCGGGCTCGCGTCGCTGTTGACCGCCCAGTTCTATTCGCCCGCGCAGATCATCATGATCGACCCGGACGCGAACCGGCTCGACGTGGCGCAGCGCTTCGGCGCGACGGCCTGCATCGACAACAGCCAGGCGGATGCCGTCGCGCAGGTCATGGCGCTGACGGAATCGACGGGCGTGGATTGCGCGATCGAAGCCGTCGGCGTGCCCGCAACCTTCGAACTCTGCGAAGCCCTGATCGCGCCCGGCGGCACGATTGCGAACGTCGGCGTGCATGGCGTGAAGTGCGATCTCCATCTGGAGAAACTGTGGGACCGCAACATTTCGATCACGACGCGTCTGGTCGATACCGTCAGCACGCCGATGCTGATGAAAACCGTGCGCTCGGGCCGCCTCGATCCGAAGCAGTTGATCACGCACCGCTTCGCGCTCGACGACATGCTCGCTGCGTACGAAACGTTTTCGCATGCGGGTAGCACGCATGCGCTCAAGGTGCTGATCGAAGTCTCGTGAAGCGGGCGCGCTTTTCATTAACCAGCGGTCTTATGTTGGGGCATTTCAAGGAGAGTCGACATGTACAAGAAGATCCTCGTCGCGGTGGACGGCAGCCACACATCGAAGCTGGCCGTGCAGGAGGCCGTGAAGCTGGCATCGCTGACGAGCGGGACGGTGCATGCCGTCTATGTCGTCGATAAATCGCCGATCTTCAACTACGCCGGTTATTTCGACCCGACCGTGCTGACCGACGCATTGCGCAGCGACGGGCGCAACGCGCTGGAAAGCGTCGAGGCCGTATGCAGGGAGTCGGGCGTCGCGTGCGCGAAGGAACTGGTGGAAACCGGGCCGCTCAACGACGATGTCGCACAGACACTGCAACGCTGCGCCGGGCGCCTGGGCGCGCAACTCGTGGTGCTTGGCACCCACGGGCGGCGGGGCATGAAACGGATCGTGCTTGGCAGCGTCGCGGAACACTTCGTGCGGATTGCGCCGTGTCCCGTGCTGCTGGTGCGCGGCAGCGACGAAGCGGAGCCTGCCGCGGCAGAGGAATGAAGGCAGAGGAATGAAGCATGCGCCGTTCGCGTCAGCGCGAGCGGCGCGCCCGCACGATCAGAAAAAGGTCGTCGAGCAGTCTTCATCGGAGGCGCGGCGTTCGTGGCCCGCTGCGAAGTGCCCGACCGTTTGCGCGAGCAACGCGACCGATCCTGTTGGCAGCTTCAGATTGGCAGCGAGCGCCGTGCGGTTCATCCAGCCGCGCGCGGCAGCCGCCAGCCCCGTCGACGCGCAGAACAGGTAGACGTTCTGCAGAATTGCGCCCGCGCTCGCCGACGCAAACGCTTCGCGCTGCGCAGCCGGAACGTCCTGCATGCGTGTCAGGTCGGCGACATAAACTAGATTGACGGGTGCGTGGCCGAGAAACTCCTGATAACCCGTCATCGCGCGCAGGTCGGCGGCGGCGACTAGCGTCAGCGCATGCGCGACGGGATCGTAGCGATACGCGCCGCTCGCGAGCAGCACGTAGATGTCGATCTCGTAGCCGCCCAGCGCCGACGGCGCGGTGCGGCCGTTACCGCGCGCGCGATTGATGCCGTCGGCGGCCCACAGCAGATCGCCGAGCGTGCCGTGATCGAGCGGCGTGTCGGCGAACTCGCGCGACGTTTGCCGCGCGGCGAGCGCGTCGAGCAAGGGCATGCCGCCTGTGCGTTGCGCGGGCGCGAAGCCGATATACGGAACAGGTGTGCCTTCGACGGGCCGTGGCGCAGGCGTATTGAGCAGCGCGGAACCGATGCGGAACAGAGGGTTGGTCATGGTGTGCCGTCCGCGTAGGGAAGGCGACTTCCACGTGCGGACCTCCGTAAGAACGTGAGTCCATCGTCCCACGCTTCGAATCGCGCCGGTTGATACAGATCAAGCGGTCCCGCTCTGGGAAGCACACACTGGTTCGTGTGCAAAGGAGAAAACCATGTTAGCTATCGATGTCATGACGCCGTCCGTCATCTGTGCGCAACCGGAGATGACCGTGCAGGAAGCCGCGCAACGTCTGGTCGAAAACAGGATCAGCGGCATGCCCGTGGTCGACGCAAACGGCGCGCTGGTGGGAATCCTGAGTGAGGGCGACCTGCTGCACAGGGTCGAGATGGGCACGGAGAAGCGCCGTTCGCGCTGGCTCGAACTCTTTTCATCGACGCGCGATCTGGCCAGCACCTTTGTGAAGGAACACGGGCGGCGGGTCGCCGACGTCATGACCGCGACGGTGATCGCCGTCGACGAAACCACGCCTCTCGCCGACATTGCCGAACTGATGGAGACGCGCCGTATCAAACGCGTGCCCGTGACGCGTGACGGCGCGCTGGTCGGCATCATCACGCGCGGCAACCTGATACGCGCGCTGGCGAGCACCGCTGCACCAGCGCCCGCGCAGGACACGCCGTCCGCCGACGACCGCGAAATCGCCGATGCGATCGTCGCCGCGCTGAGCGACAAGCGTTGGGCCTTGTCGAAGGGAAACGTCATCGTCAAGGACGGCGTCGCGCATCTGTGGGGCGTGATCGAATCCGAAGCAGAGGAGCGTGCGCTTTGCATCGCCGCGCTCGAAGTGAAGGGCGTCAAGGAAGCGCGCGCGCACCTGAGCTATCCGACGCCCATGCCTTTGATGTGACGATTGCAATGACGTTGCAATGACGTTGCAATGAGCTTGCAAGCCGCGCCGTGAGTCGCGCGGCGAAGGACCTTGACGCATGTCGGGCCCTTCGTCGCGCGGTTTGCATTTCGGGTGCAGAATCCACAGCGGCGGCTCCAGGTCATCATCCGTTTTCGATTGTTCGCCAGATCCTTCAAGTCAATTCGCCTTGAGCCGCTTTATCGCGGCGAATCGTCTGTCTACATTCACTCCATCGCAGGCCGGCGGATTCGAGTAGCCGCCGGTCCCGTCAAACGGTATCGAATCGATTGAGGAAACAGATTATGAGCAAGCTTGCAGGTAAGGTCGCTGTCGTCACGGGCGCTTCGAAAGGAATCGGTGCGGGCATCGCCAAGGCGCTTGCAGCGGAAGGCGCATCCGTCGTCGTCAACTATTCCAGCAGCAAGGCTGCTGCTGATGCAGTCGTCGCCGACATCATCGCGGCGAACGGCAAGGCGATTGCAGTCGGCGGCGACGTGTCGAAGGCGGCGGACGCCCAAGGCATCATCCAGGCCGCTGTCGAAACCTACGGGCGTCTCGACGTCGTCGTGAACAATTCAGGCGTCTACGAATTCGCGCCGATTGAAGAATTCACTGAAGACCAGTTCCACAGGCAGTTCAACATCAACGTGCTCGGCCTGCTGCTGACCACGCAGGCGGCCGTCAAGCATCTGGGCGAGGGCGCGAGCATCATCAACATCAGCTCGGTCGTGACGAGCATCACGCCGCCGACGAGCGCGATCTACAGCGGCACGAAAGGCGCTGTCGACGCGATCACGGGCGTGCTCGCGCGCGAACTCGGGCCGAAGAAGATTCGCGTCAACGCGATCAATCCTGGCTTCGTGATCACGGAAGGCACGCATGAAGCAGGGATTGCCGGCTCCGACTTCGAAACGAACGCGGTCAGCCAGACGCCGCTTGGCCGCGCCGGCCAACCGCGCGATATCGCAGCGATCGCCGTGTTCCTCGCCTCCGACGACTCCGGCTGGCTGACGGGCGAACGCGTCGTCGCGAGCGGCGGTCTGCGCTGATTCATCTTCAACTGGCGGTCACATCATCGGCATATGCAGATGATGGGGATCGCTCAAGGTTTCCGCGACGCGCTGCAACGCGTCGCGGCAATCTTCCCGATCCTGCGGGCCGCCCAGACAGACGCGAATAGTATTGGGCGGGTTTCCGTCCGTCGAAAACGCTGCACCCGCCACCGCTCCGACACCCTGATTACGCAATTGCAGCGCAAGTTCGGGCGCACTCCAGTCGCATTGCGGCGGAATCGGCAACCACAAATGAAAGCCGTCGGACTGCGCTTCGTAATCCCAGCCGGCGAGTTCCTGCGACGCAATCGCCTGGCGCGCGTTCGCTTCCTTGCGGATCGCGTCGAGCATCTCGTGCGCGGTGCCGTCGTTGACCCATTGCGTTGCAAGCAGCACCGTGAACGGACTCGGCATCACGGTCGTCGCGCGCAACGCGCCGGCGACGCGTTGCGTTTGCCTTGCTGTCGGCGCGCGCAGATACGCGACGCGCAGCCCCGCGCCGAAGGTCTTCGAAAAACCCGTCACGTACCAGGTCAGTTCGGGCGCGAGCGAGGCTAGCGCAACGGGCCTGTTCGCCGGCAGCCAGCCATACGCATCGTCTTCGATGATGGGGACGCTGTAGCGCAATGCGACATCGGCAAGCGCTTCGCGCCGCTGTACCGAAAGCGTCAGCGTGCTCGGATTCTGCAAGGTCGGGTTGCAGTAGAACGCGCCCGGCTTCTCGCTCTTGCACAGCGCTTCGAACGCGTGCGGCAGCGGTCCTTCTTCGTCGCGCGGCAGCGGCTGCAAGCGCACGCCGAGTTGCGACGCGATCGCCTTGATGCCGGGATACGCGAGCGTGTCGAGGCAAATGGTTTCACCCGGTCTCGCAAGCTGCGATACGAGCGCGACGAGCGCGCTATGAATGCCGGGACACACCAGCACGGTATCGTCTTCGCACTCGGGCAAGCGCTCCTTCAGCCACGCGCGACCTGCTGCGCGGTCGTCGGGCGTGCCGCCGAAATCCTGATAGCGCAGCAGCCGGTAAGGATCGGTGTGCGCAAGCAGATGCGCCGCCGACTCTCTCAGGCGCGCCGATAACTCCGGCGGCTCGGGCGGCATGTTCATCGACATCTCGACGCTGCTGCCGCCCGCGAGCGGCAAGGTCTGCGTGCGCCCGCGCACGAACGTGCCGCTGCCCGCGCGGGCATCGAGCAGGCCGCGCTTGCGCGCCTCGGCGTAAGCACGCGCGACGGTGGTGTAGTTCAACTGCAATGCGCCCGCCAGATCGCGCAAGCCGGGCAGACGGTCGCGCGGGCGCAGACGCCCGCTCGCGAGATCTTCCTCGATCAGATCCGGTATCACGAGATACGCCGGTTTGCGGCTCTCAGTCAGCCGCTTGAGCCAGTGATGCGCGAGACTGTCCATGCTGTCATTTCCAATGCAGACCTAAAAGCGTCATTCAAGGTAACACGCGAATTCCGCGAAAAATAAATCACTTTCCATTCAATTCGAAACTTGATTGCATTGATTGGATGAATGCACGATTGCGGGGTATCGCGCACCATTCGCACGCAAAAGGCGCTGCGTCGTTGTGCGAAACCGGTGCGCCCGGGTTCGCCGCCAATCGCCGAAAACCCGCATCAGACAAGGCTCGCAAAGAAATTTTCGGGTCGCTCGAACAATCGCGATTTGATTGATTGGAAGTTGATTGCATGAAGCGGGCCGGAAATTGGCATATCCGTTGCGTTAAGAGATTCGCCAACCGGGATATTTCCCGTCGAGCAATCCGATCAATTACGCGACTTATTGGAGAGCGATATGCCTGCCGTCAACAAACCGCTGCATCAGAAAGGCGACTACCTGGTCGACTACGAAGAAAAGGTCTTTCCCGACGTCAAGGCCGAACCCGGCGAGAAAGCACTCGTCACCTTTCACACGGTCGCATTCGAAGGCTCGATCGGTTTCGTCAACCTGCTGCAGGCCACACGCCTGCAACGCAAGGGCTTCGATACGTCGGTGCTGCTGTATGGCCCCGGCGTCACGCTCGGCCTGCAACGCGGCTTTCCGACGCTCGGCGACGAAGCCTTTCCCGGCCATCTGAACTTCAACAAGCAACTCGTCAAGTTCATGGAAGAGGGCGGCAAGGTCTACGCATGCCGTTTCGCATTGCAGGCGCTGTATGGACATGGCGAAGCGTCGCTGATCGAAGGTATCCGGCCAATCAATCCGCTCGACGTGCTCGACCTGCAACTTCTCCATCGCAAGGAGAACGCGCTGATCATCCATACGTGGACCGTCTGAGCGCGCCGGGTGACGATCATGTCCGAGCAGCGAATCATCCGTGCAGCGGCGGTGCAGATTGCGCCGGAGTTCGAGCGTCCCGGCGGCACGCTCGACAGGGTATGCGCCGCAATCGACGAAGCCGCATCGAAGGGCGTGCAGCTGATCGTCTTTCCCGAGACGTTCGTGCCGTACTACCCGTACTTCTCGTTCGTGCGTCCGCCTGTCGCGTCGGGCGCCGAGCATATGCGGCTCTACGAACAGGCCGTCGTCGTGCCGGGTCCCGTCACGCAGGCGGTGAGCGAACGCGCGCGCCGTCATTCGATGGTGGTCGTGCTCGGTGTGAACGAGCGCGATCACGGCAGCCTGTACAACACGCAACTCGTGTTCGACGTCGACGGACGTCTGGTGCTCAAGCGCCGCAAGATCACGCCGACGTTTCATGAACGGATGATCTGGGGGCAAGGCGACGCGGCAGGGCTCAAGGTCGCGCACACGGGGATTGCGCGCGTCGGCGCGCTCGCCTGCTGGGAGCACTACAACCCGCTCGCGCGCTACGCGCTGATGACGCAGCACGAAGAGATCCATTGCAGCCAGTTTCCCGGCTCGCTGGTCGGGCCGATTTTCGCGGAGCAGATCGAGGTCACGATCCGTCATCACGCGCTCGAATCGGGCTGCTTCGTCGTGAACTCGACGGGCTGGCTCAGCGAGGCGCAGATCGAGTCCGTCACGACGGACCCGAAGCTGCAAAAGGCGCTGCGCGGCGGCTGCATGACGGCGATCGTGTCGCCCGAGGGCCAGCATCTCGCCGAGCCGTTGCGCGAAGGCGAAGGGATGGTCGTCGCCGATCTCGACATGTCGCTGATCACGAAGCGCAAACGGATGATGGACTCGGTCGGCCACTATGCGCGGCCCGAGTTGCTGAGTCTCGCCATCAACGATCGTCCGGCGCTGCCCGTTGCGCCGATGTCGAGGTCGTTCGAACACGCGGGCGCGGATGCCGCACCCGACGAAACCACCAGTGGAGGTCAGGATGAATGGCAGCGTGAACCTGTCGCCGGTTGAACCGCGCACGCCGCGCCAGCTGATGGAACTGCGCACGGAACTGCAGTCGGCGGGGCTGCGCCTCGTCGATCCGAACGCGGGTGCCGCGAGCCGGCGCGGCGGCGCGGGTCCGTCGGATCACAAGGCCGTGACCGTCGACGGCGTGACGATCATGGTGCCCGTGCACACCAGCTCTGCGTGGCATTCGCCGTTCGTCGCGGGGGCGCCGGATGAAGCGGGCGCGAGCGCGCTGATGCGCGGCACGATCCCCATCGCCAGCATCAGTTTTCCGAAGGCGCCGCGTTTCACGCAGTTGCAAACGCTCGATGGCGTGCCGTACTCGCACATCGCGACGCTGCACGGCACCGACGTCCTCGCCACGACGGTGCTGCAAACCTGCATCCGCTACGAGAGCCGCAAGAAGACCTGCAAGTTCTGCGCGATCGGGCAGTCGCTCGCGGCAGGCCGCACGATTGCGCGCAAGACGCCGGAACAGCTTGCGGAAGTCGCGCGCGCTGCTGTGCTGCTGGACGGCGTGAAGCACATGGTGCTGACCACGGGCACGCCTGCCACGCCGGATCGCGGCGCGCAGATCCTGTGCGACAGCGCGTTTGCGATCAAGGCGGCCGTCGATCTCCCGATCCAGGCGCAATGCGAGCCTCCCGACACCGATGCGTGGTTCGAGCGCATGAAGGCGAGCGGCATCGACACGCTCGGCATGCATCTCGAAGTGGTGACGCCCGAAGTGCGCGCGCGCGTGATGCCGGGCAAGGCGAGCGTGCCCATTTCGCGCTACATGGAAGCGTTCAGGGCGGCCGTCGCGGTGTTCGGCAAGGGACAGGTCAGCACGTATATCCTCGCGGGCCTCGGCGATACGGCGCAAGCCATTCTGTCGATCTCGCGCGAACTGATCGACATCGGCGTGTATCCGTTCGTCGTGCCCTTCGTGCCGATCAGCGGCACGCCGCTCGAAGACCATCCCGCGCCTTCGCCCGAATTCATGAAGTCGATCCTGGCGCCGCTCGGTGCGATGCTGCGCGATGCGCAGATGCGCTCGGCCGATATCAAGGCGGGCTGCGGCAAATGCGGCGCGTGTTCGTCGCTCGCATCGTACGAGGACTGATCATGTTCTGCGAGACATTCGACGAACTGGATGCATTGCCGCTCGACTTCACGCCCGCCGAGTATCGCGTGAAATGGGCGACGCTGCCGTGGGAAAGCAACGAAGCCTATGCGTTGCGGCGCGCGGTGTTTTGCGTCGAGCAGGGCATCTTCGTCGGCGACGACCGCGACGAGATCGATCGTCACGCCAGACTGCTGGTCGCGCTGAGCTGCATTGCCGGGATGCCGGAGCAGGTGGTCGGCACGGTGCGGATTCACGAAACGCAGCCGCGCACGTGGCTCGGCTCGCGTCTTGCCGTGCATGCGGCGTTCCGCTCGCACGGCAAGCTCGGCTCGACGCTGATCCGCCTTGCCGTCAGCAGCGCGCACGCATTGGGATGCGATACCTTTCTCGCGCATGTGCAGCGTCAGAACGTGCCGCTGTTCAGGCGCCTGCACTGGCAGACGGTTGCGGAGGAAACGCTGTTCGGCCGGCCTCACGATCTGATGGAAGCGGACCTCGCGCACTATCCGCCGTGCTTCACGCCGGAAAGCGGCTTCGTCACGTCGTCGCGAGGCCGCTCATGAGTCTGCAGGCGCTGGTCGAACGGATGCGCGCAAGCCGCGGCTTCCGGCACAAGACGGATATCGCAGGCGTGGTGGCGTCGCTGGCGTCGCGTTTGCCGAACGGCGCACGCGATCTTTCGCAAGCCGTGGCCGTGGGCGACGACTGCGCGGCGCTGGCCGATGGCGACGGCTATCTGCTGTTCGCGATCGAAGGGCTGGTCAGCGATTTCGTCGAGACGATGCCGTGGTTCGCGGGCTACAGCAGTGTGATGGTCAACATCAGCGACGTGTATGCGATGGGCGGCCGGCCGCTCGCCGTCGTCGATGCGCTGTGGAGCGACGGGCTCGATGCCGCTGGGCAGATTCTCGCGGGCATCGCGGCGGCGTCGAGTGCGTATGGTGTGCCCGTTGTCGGCGGACATAGCAACACGCGCAGCGCGCAGGCGCAGCTTGCAGTGTCGATACTCGGCCGCGCGAACGCGTTACTGTCGAGCTTCAACGCGCGACCGGGCGACCGTCTGGTGATGGCCGTCGATCTGCGCGGCCGTTTCGAAGATCCGTATCCGTTCTGGAATGCGTCCGTGGGCGCGCCCGCCGGGCGTCTGCGCGACGATCTCGAACTGCTGCCGCTACTCGCGGAGAGCGGCCTGTGCGACGCGGCGAAGGACATCAGCATGGCTGGCGTGCTGGGCACGTCGCTGATGCTGCTCGAATGCTCGGGCGTGGGCGCACGCATCGATCTCGATGCAATCCCTCGTCCGGAGGGGGTGGACTTCGAACGCTGGCTCAGCGCGTTTCCGAGTTACGGCTTCGTGCTTTCGGTACGCGATGCGCACGTGGATGAGGTGCTCGCGCGCTTCGCGCAACGCGGCCTCGCATGCGCGACGATCGGCACCGTGGATGCGTCGCGCGAAGCCGTGCTCGCGCAGCAGGGCGATTCGGCGTTGCTGTGGAGCTTCAGGGACAGCGCGTTCATCGGCGCGCCTGTGGGAGCGCAGGCATGAACGGCGCCGCGATGCGCATTGCGCTGTTCACGCATTCCGTCAATCCGCGCGGCGGCGTGGTGCATACGCTCGAACTGGGCCGCGCACTGCATGAAGCCGGGCAGGACGTGACGATCTTCGCGCCGTCCGCCGGCGGCGCGCCCATGTTCCGCGCGTCGCCTTGCCGTGTCGTGCTCGCACCCGTCGCGGCCCACGGCAACGATACGGTTTCGATGGTGCGGGCGCGGATCGACGCACTGAAAGCGGCCTTGCTTGACGATGGCCCTTCCGGCTTCGACGTGCTTCATGCGCAGGACAGCATCAGCGGCAACGCGCTGGCGGAGTTGCGTGAAGCGGGCGCGGTGCGTGGCTTCGTGCGCACGATTCATCATCTCGATACCTTCGACGATGCGCAACTCAACGAGTGGCAACGACGCGCGTTCGCGGACGCCGATGCGGTGTTTTGCGTGAGCGATGCATGGACACGCAAGATTCGCGACGAGTATGGCGTCGCCGCGTCTGTCGTCGATAACGGAGTCGACGCCGTGCGCTGGCGTTCCCCGGGCGGCCCAGACGTATGCATGAAGCTCGGCGTGACGGGCGAGCCGGTCGTACTGGCCGTGGGTGGCATCGAGGAACGCAAGAACACGCTGCAACTGCTGGAGGCGTTTGCCTTGCTCAGGAAAACGCATACCGGCGCGCAACTCGTGATCGCAGGCGGCGCGAGTCTGCTCGATCACGATGCCTATACGCGCCGCTTCGTCGCGCGCGCCGCACAACTGGGGCTGCGCATCGGACAAGGCGAACAGATTGTCGTCACAGGCCCGCTCGATGACGCAACCATCCCGGCGCTGATGCGGCGCGCCGACGTCGTGTCGATGGTGTCGTTGCGCGAGGGCTTTGGTCTCGTCACGCTCGAAGCGCTGGCGGCGGACACGCCCGTCGTCGTGTCGCGGATCGAACCGTTCACAGGTTATCTGGATGAACGCGTCTGCTGTTGGGCCGAGCCGCGTGACGCCGCCAGCATCGCCGATGCATTGCGCCGCGCGCTGCATGATCGCGGCGGCATCGACTTCGAACATGCCGTACCCGAGCTTCTTGCACGCTTCAGTTGGCACGAAAGCGCTCGCCGTCACATCGCGCTGTATGCGAGCCACGTGCAGCACGTCATGCAAGCGCTCGGCGCCTGAATCTCTCTATCAAAGGAAACGTGATGCCAGTCATGCACTTCAGGGTCCAGTGGCCGGACGGCAGCGAGGCCAACTGCTACTCGCCTTCGACGGTAGTCGGCGAATACTTCATCGCCGGACAACGTTACGCCCTCGCGGATTTCGTCGAGCGGGCGCGCGAGGCGCTGCATATCGGCTCCGAGCGCGTGCGCGAGAAGTATGGCTTCGCGTGCTCGGCGGCGATGGATCAGCTCGCGCAGATCGAAGCGCAGGCGCAGCACTTCGCCACCGATCCGCATGCGGAAGTCCAGGTCGTCGAACTTTTGTGAACCGAACGCAGGAAAGAATCATGTCGAACGCAAACATCATCGCTCCCGAAGCAACGAACGCGGCTCCCCACCATACGGTGATCGTCGTGGGCGGCGGACAGGCGGGACTGTCGATCAGCTATTACCTGAAAGAGGCGGGCATCGATCACCTGGTGATCGAAAAGCACACGGTCACGCATACATGGCGCTCGCAACGCTGGGATGCGTTCTGCCTCGTCACGCCGAACTGGCAATGCGCGTTGCCGGGCTACCCGTATCGCGGCGGCGATCCGCACGGCTTCATGAAGAAGGACGAGATCATCGCGTATCTGGACGGCTTCATCGCGATGGTCGATGCACCCGTGCTCGAACATACGGAAGTCCGCAAGATCAGGCGCCAGGCGTCGGGCGGGTATCTGGTGTCGACGTCGAACGGCGACTTCACGGCCGATCAGGTCGTGGTGGCATCCGGCGGCTATCACACGCCCATCGTGCCGCGCATGGCCGAACGGCTGCCCGCCGACATCGTGCAATTGCAGTCGTCGCATTACCGCAATCCGCAGGCGTTGCCCGAAGGGGCGGTGCTTGTGGTGGGCTCGGGGCAATCGGGCGCGCAGATCGCGGAAGACCTGCATCTCGCGGGCCGCAAGGTGTACCTGGCCGTCGGCGAAGCGCCGCGTTGCGCGCGCTTCTATCGCGGCCGCGATGTGGTCGACTGGCTCGCCGACATGCGCTACTACGACATGCCCGTCGACCAGCATCCGTTGCGCGAGGGCGTGCGCGACAACACGAATCACTATGTCACGGGCCGCGACGGCGGGCGGGATATCGATCTTCGGCGCTTTGCGCTCGAAGGCATGGAACTCTATGGCAGGCTCGACGATCTGCGCGACGGTCGCCTGCAATTCGCGCCGAATCTGATCGAAGCGCTCGACAGCGCCGACGACACGTATAACCGGATCAACGCGAGCATCGACGGCTTCATCGAGAAGCATGGCATCGACGCGCCGGCCGGTGCGCGTTATGAACCCGTGTGGCAACCCGAAGGCGAGCGCACGTCGCTCGACCTGGCGGACAGCGGCATTACGTCGATCATATGGTGCATCGGCTTCAGGCCGGATTTCAGCTGGATCGATGCGCCCGTTTTCAACGGACGCGGCTATCCCGCGCATGTTCGCGGCATCACGCCGCAAGCGGGGCTGTATTTCATCGGGCTGCCGTGGCTGCATACGTGGGGATCGGGCCGCTTTTCGGGCATCGCGCGCGATGCCGGGCATGTGGTCGATACGATCCGTTCCGCCCTCGACGCGACGTCGACGAGTCTTGCGGCGTGAGCATGATTCAACGCTATCGCGCGGGCATGCCGCAACTGAGCTACACGGGGCTGTCGGAAAACTGGTTGCTCAAGGAGTGCGGGCATCGCCATTGGGAGGCGCTGGCGGCGCACGCGGGCCGCGAGCAGACCGACTTTCACGACGACAACGGCGGTCGCTCGTACGCGGCCTTTACGGCAATACGCTTGCACACGAGCGGTCTCGACACGATCGGCGAAAACGACACGTTCGAGATTCGCAGCACACTGTGCAGAACGGGTCCTGTGCGCCATTTCAGCACGCATCGCATCATGCGCGGCGAGACGGAGATCGCGGAACTGTCGATGTCGTCGGCATTCGTCTCGCGCGGCGAGCAGCGCAGCAACCGTTGCGTCGCGCGCGCGGCGCTGGCGGCGCTGCCGGGTGATGTCGAGCCGATGCCCGAACGTGCATGGCAGATGATGCAGATGAGCAAGCGTTTGCGTGCCGCGGACGGCAGCGCCATGCCGGATCTCGCGCCCGCGGCCGACGAGCCGATCGAATTCCTGCCATGCCCGAATAGCGATTTCAATGGCGCGGACTTTCTCTATTTCGCGAGCTTTCAGGCTTTTGTCGATCGCGCCGAATGGCAATGGCGGCGCTTCGGCGAGCCGCCCATCATCGCGAGCCGGTCGTTGTTCTACTACGGCAATGTCGATGTCGGCGATACGTTGAGCGTGCGCGTGGTCGGCAGCGCGGAAGACGAACAGGGTATCCGCCACTGGACGCAGGTGAGCCGCAAGAGCGACGGCATGAAGATCGCCGACATCACGACGGAAAAGCACTGGAGGCGCCGATGAGCACGAGCCGCGCACGCCGCCGCGCCGTGCCGCTCAAGCGCGTCTATACGCGAGCGGATATCGAAGGTGTCGCGCATGCCGACAGCATGCCGGGCGAAGCGCCGTTCGTACGTGGGCCGTTCGCTTCGATGTACACCGACAAGCCCTGGACGATACGCCAGTACGCGGGCTACGCGCAGGCCGCCGATACGAACCTTGCGTTCCGCACAGCATTGGCCGAAGGCGCGCAAGGTCTCTCTGTCGCGTTCGATCTGCCGACCCAGCGCGGTTACGATTCGGACGACCCGGCCGTCAGCGCCGACGTCGGCATGACGGGCGTCGCGGTCGACACGGTCGAAGACATGGCGCGCCTGTTCGAGGACATTCCACTGGAGCGCGTGTCGGTATCGATGACGATGAACGGGGCCGTGTTACCTGTGCTCGGCGCCTTCATCGTCGCGGCGGACGAAAGCGGCGTTCACGCCTCGCAATTGCGCGGCACGATCCAGAACGACATCCTGAAAGAGTTCATGGTGCGTAACACGGGCATCTTCGCGCCCGAACCATCGCTGCGTATCGCCGCCGATGTGGCCGCGTATCTCGCGCAACAGATGCCGCGCTTCAACGCGCTGTCGGTTTCCGGCTATCACTTTCAGGAAGCGGGCGCGGACGCCGTGCTCGAACTCGCGCTGACGCTGGCCAATGCGCGTACCTACGTCGACACGCTCGTCGCGCGCGGCATGCACGCAAACGACGCATGCGAGCGCATGAGCTTCTTCTTCGGCGTCGGCACCGATTTCTATGTCGAGGTCGCGAAGCTGCGCGCCGCGCGGCTGCTGTGGTCGGAGATTGCCGCACAAAGCGGCGCAACGTCGGACAAGGGTCGCGCGCTGCGCATGCATTGCCAGACGTCGGGCTGGTCGCTGACTGCGCAGAAGCCCATGAACAACGTCGTGCGGACGACGGTCGAGGCGCTCGCGGCGGTGTTCGGCGGCACGCAGTCGCTGCACACCAATGCGTACGACGAGGCGCTCGCGCTGCCTTGCGCGGAGTCTTCGCGGCTCGCACGCGATACGCAGCTGGTGCTTCAGCACGAGACGGGCGTTTGCGACGTGGTCGATCCGTGGGCCGGTTCGTACATGATGGAATCGCTCACGGCCGATATCGCAAGCCGTGTGCGAACGGTGCTCGATGAGATCGACGCGCGCGGCGGCGTCGTCGAGGCGATACATTCAGGATGGGTACGCACGCGCATTCACGAAGCGGCGCTGCGCGTGCAGGCGGAAATCGAAAGCGGGCAACGCGTGATCGTGGGCGTGAACCGCTTTACGACGGATGATGCGGACGAGCGTCTCGTTTCGCAAGCACTGGATGCCGCGCAGACACGTACGCTACAGGCGCGCCGCATCGCGCACGTGAAGCGCTCGCGCGACGCGGCTCGCGTGCGCGACACGCTCGCCGCGCTGCAACGTGCGGCACGCGATGGCGAAGGCAACCTGCTTGAACTGACGATCGAATGCATGCGTGCGCGCGCGACAGTCGGCGAGTGCACGCAGGCACTGGAAGCCGTATGGCCGCGGCATACGGTGGATTTGCCGATATCGGCACGGATGTATGGCGAGCTTCAATCGTCGGACGCCGAATGGATGGCGGCTTGTGCAGCCGTCTTGCGGGCGTCGAGGCGGCTAGGGCGGGCACCGCGTATCCTGTTGAGCAAACTCGGCCAGGACGGCCACGACCGGGGCGTGCGGGTTGTCGCTGCCGCACTGAAGGACGCGGGATTCGACGTCACGACGGGCGGTATGTTCGCGTCGGCAGAGGAGGCATGCAGACTGGCGTTGAAGTACGACGTCGATGTGATCGGCGTGTCGTCGTTGGCGGGCGCGCATGTCGAACTGGTGTCGGGTCTGCTCGACGCATTGCGCAAGCGGCGCACGCGCATCCCGGTGGTGATTGGCGGGAACATCGACAGCGCCAGTTGGCAGGTGTTGAACGCGCGCGGCGTAGCGGGATGCTTTCCCACAGGCGCGAGCATCCCGACGATCGTCACGGAACTGGCGGCGCACGCCTGCGAGATCGATCTGGCGGCCGTGTCATAGCGAAACGGCACGCCGCCATGTTCGCAGGCTGGATGGGCGGCTTCGGCGCGGCGACGCTTCGATCAATATCCGTAGCCGCCTTGACACGGCACATAGGCGCGTTGATAGCTGTCGTAGCAAGCGCCCGACGGCGGTTGCGGATAAACCGGCTGCGAATAAACCGGTTGTGCATACACGGGTTGCTGATAGACAGGTTGCGCGTACGCGGGCTGCGCATTGGCAACCGAGGTCACGAGCGCACCGAGCACTGCACCGCCGATCAGCGCCCCCACGATGGCGCCGCCATCGACGCCGCCGCCACGGCCCCAGCCGCCGCGCCCGTGCGCCGATGCCTGCTGGGCCACCGACAAGCTACCAATCATCAACAAGACAAGCGCTGCGCGTTTCATGATTTGATTCTCCACTTTTCCGTTTAACGGATTCATGGAGATCATCTTAATCAGCACTCGATGAAATAACTTATGCAGTTGGTAACTGCACATTTCAGCGCTTACAAATTCGCATGTGGCTGAGAACGACTGCAGCGGTTCGCTCAGACGTTGAACTGTCGTCCTACATAGTCGATGTGAACGTACATCGCGTGTTGCGCGGCATCCGCATTGCCTTCGCGAATCGCGTAGTAGATGGATTCATGCTGGCGCAAGCGGCTGCGTGCCTGCTCGGCTGCATTCGCGTTGTTGACGGTTGCGTCGTACGTGTTGCTTGCGATGTGTTCGCGCAGCATGCCGATCACGCTCGCATAGAACTGATCGAGCAGCCGGTTTTGCGATGCTGCAACGAGCGCCGTATGGAATTCACCGTCGGTTGTGGCTTCCTCGTCGACGTCCTTACCTGCCACGGCGTCGCGCATGCGTTCGAGCACCGCCTCGAAGCGTTCGAGTTCCCGGTGGGACGCACGTTGCGCGGCGAAACGCGCGGCGGCGCACTCGAACACCAGGCGGAACTCGAGCGTTTCGGAACGTAGCGGCGGGGTATCGGCGATGAGTTGAAGCCACGGCGCCGCCAGTGACGCCGGTTTGCTGCGCAGCAGATAGACGCCGCTGCCGCGTCGCGTTTCCAGAACACCTTTGGTTGCGAGGCGTCCAATCGCTTCACGTACCGTCGCGCGCGACACACCCAACGACTCCGCAAGCGTACGTTCCGAGGGCAAGCGTTCGTCAGGCTGCCAGCGGCCTTCCTGAATGCCTGACTCGATGTGGCGGATTGTCTGCGCCAATGCGCCCCTTGCTTTCAAACGACTTTCCACGATTCATCCTTCATCCGCCACGCGGGGAGGGCCCGTTTTCAGCCCCATCAAAAGTGGCCTGACCAGTTTGCGTGTCCTGTTGGGCCGACCGCAATATGAGTCCGCGCCGGCAAACGCTCCGCACTTCAACTGAGAGCGTCACGCGCCCCAACCCACAATCCGGAACAGGAGGAACATGATGAGCCAGGCCACACTCGCCATCAAACTGCACGACATCGACGATGTGCTCATTGCGCGCGGCGCGCTCAGCGCAGGCACTATTCTCGCTGATTTCGACAATCTCGTTGCCGCGGCTGACATTCCTGCCGCACACAAGATTGCCTGCCGCGACGTTGCACAAGGCGCGCCCGTGCGGCGCTATGGCCAGATCATCGGTTTCGCGACGCAGCCGATTCGCGCAGGCGATCACGTGCACGTTCACAACATGTCGATGGGCGACTTCGCGCGCGACTACGCGTTCGGCGAAGATATGAAGCAGGTCGATCCCGCGCCCGTGCCGCTCACGTTCAACGGCTTCCGGCGAGCGGACGGCCGCGTCGCAACCCGCAACTACATCGGCGTGGTCAGTACCGTGAACTGCTCGGCCACCGTCACGAAGCTGGTCGCGCAGCACTTTGCGCAACCGGGCGCGCTCGATGCGTATCCGAATGTCGACGGCATCGTGCCGATCACGCACAGCTTCGGTTGCTGTATCGACCATCATGGCGAAGGCATCCAGCAACTGCGCCGTACGGTGGGCGGCTATGTGAAGCATCCGAACTTCGCCGGCATCGTCATCATCGGTCTTGGCTGCGAGGCGAACCAGATGGGCGCGATGTTCATCGCCGAGGGCGTCGAGCCGGGGCCGCTGCTGGTGCCGCTCGTGATGCAGGAAGAAGGCGGTACGCAAAAGACCGTCGATGCCGCCATCGCCGCTGTCAAAAACATGTTGCCTGTCGCCAACCAGGCCGTGCGCGAGCCGGTTCCCGTTTCGCACATCAACATCGCGTTGCAGTGCGGCGGTTCCGACGGGTATTCGGGCATCACGGCGAATCCGGCACTGGGTGCCGCTGTCGATCTGCTGGTGCGGCACGGCGGCACGGCAATCCTGTCGGAAACGCCGGAAATCTACGGCGCCGAGCATCTGCTGACACGTCGTGCCGTGAGCAAAGACGTGGGCGAGAAGATCGTCGAGCGAATTCACTGGTGGGAGGACTACGCGAAGCGCGAAAAAGGCAGCATCGACAACAACCCGACGCCGGGCAACAAGGCGGGCGGTCTCACGACGATTCTCGAGAAATCGCTTGGCGCGGTTGCTAAAAGCGGCTCGTCGCCGCTGATGGGCGTGTACCGCTACGCCGAGCCGATCGATACACACGGCCTCGTCTTCATGGACGCGCCCGGCTATGACCCGATGGGCGCGACCGGACAGATCGCGAGCGGCGCGAACCTCGTCGTGTTCACGACGGGGCGCGGCTCCTGTTTCGGCGCAAAGCCCGCACCGTCGATCAAGCTCGCAACGAACTCGACCATGTACAAGCGGATGGCCGACGATATGGACATCAACTGTGGCGACATCATGGACGGCACCGTGAGCGTGGAGCAGAAGGGCGAAGAAATTTTCCGGATGATCATCGACGTTGCATCGGGTCACAAGAGCAAGAGCGAAGCGCTCGGCGTCGGCAACGAGGAATTCGTGCCCTGGATGATTGGTGCGCAGATGTAAAGGCACGTGCGCATCCGTGCGGTGTAGCGGGAGCCATGGGCGTCCGGCGCGCCGCACGCCGCAAGATAAATGCTGGCCGGGCCATGTCGAACCCGTGCCAGGATCAAGGAGACTCGACATGAAAATCAAACAGGCCATCGAACGCTTTCCGGGCGGCATGATGGTCATTCCGCTGCTTTGGGGTAGCCTGCTCAACACCTTCGCACCGAAGGTATTGGGTATCGGCAGTTTCTCGACCCAGCTCGCGCATGGCGCGCTGCCAATTCTCGCTGTGTTCTTCGTGTGCATGGGAGCCGAGATTCAGTTGCGCACGGCACCGCGTGCGCTGAAGAACGGCGCCGCCATCACGCTCGCCAAGCTCGCGAGCGGTGTGCTGATTGGTTTGCTGGTCAGCAAGCTATTCGGGGCGAACGGATTTCTCGGCCTGTCCGGCATGGCGATCATCGCCGCCGTGACCAATGCGAACATGGGACTGTATGCAGCGTTGACCCGGCAGTTCGGCGACGAGGTCGACCGCGGCGCACTTGCGGTGCTGTCGATTCTGGAAGGACCGTTCGTGACGATGCTCGCGCTGGGTTTGTCCGGGCTGGCGAAGATCCCCGTTCTCGATCTCGTTGCCACCGTGCTGCCGATCGTCATCGGCATGGTGCTGGGAAATATCGACGCGGACATGCGCAAATTCCTCAAGTCAGGCGGCGATTTGCTGATTCCGTTCTTTGCGTTCGGTCTCGGTGCGCAAATCAATCTGCACGCCATTCTCGGCGCGGGCTTGTCGGGAATCGTGCTTGGTCTGATTACGCTCGCGGTCGGCGCGATATTCAACGTCATCGCATCGCGCCTTTTCGGTGGCTCGGGTGTGGGCGGCGTAGCGTCGGCTACGACGGCGGGCAACGCTGTTGCGACGCCTACCGCGATCGCGGCCGTCGATCCGCATCTCGGCGCACTGGTCGCGGTCGCAACGCCTCAGATCGCGGCATCGACGATCGTCACCTCGCTGCTCGCTCCGCTGCTGACGGCTGCGTATGCACGCTGGCGCACGCGCCGGCTGAACAGGGTTGCGGATGACGTAGCAGTCGCCGCGCACGCCGACGCTTGAACGCAGCCGGTGCGCGCCGCGCAGGGACGCGAATGCGCGGATGCCGTTGCCCTGGCGAGGCGCAATGAAAAAACCCCGGCGCCTGTGGGCGCCGGGGTCCAGTACTTGCCACGCTCGATACATCGTTGCTGCAAGCTCTGCGGGTTGAAGGCCGAAGCCCCGGGCACTCGCGCAGTGATCCCAACGCGCTTCGTTAAAAGGAGGAAGGAAATGCTCGAAGCGCGTTGAGCGGATTATTCGCGGGTAGCCGTGTTTCGTACAGCAGCAGTTGGCGATGATTTCAGCGCAGCAGATTCATTAGATCAGCAAGCGGTCATCGGCAGAAGGCTTGCGTTCGACGAGCGCCGCGAGCTTGCGCAATGCCGACGTCAATTCCGTGCGACGCGCGCAGCCGCCAAGCGAAATACGGATGGCGTTCGGCGCGTCGCCCGTCTGACAGAACGCGGAAGACGGCGCGACCACGAGACCTTCGGTGCTCGCCGCCGCCGCAAGGCTTTGCGCGGCCCAGTGGGCGGGCAAGGGTTGCCATACATGAATCGCGCCGCTGGACGCGGGCATGCTCACCGTCGACAGTATCTGGTTTGCGGCCAGCAGGCGTTCTGCCGATTCCTTCAGTATCCCCGCGAGCACATCCGCTGCCGTGCCGTCGAGTATCCACTGCGTGACGAGCGAGGTGGTGAGGGGCGGCGACATCAGCGACAGCGAGCGCAGCGCCTTCAGAAACGCTTCCTGCCCGGCGGCGGCAGGCAGCACGACAAACGCCGCGCGCAAGCCCGGCGAGATGCATTTGGACAAGGTGGACAGGTAGTACACCTGCTGCGGCGCGAGACTCGCGAGCGGCGCAGGCGGATGGTCGGCAAACAGCCAATAGGGATCGTCTTCGACGACAGGCACGTCGCGGCGCGCCGCCACGGCCAGAATCTCCTTGCGGCGACGCTCGGGCATCGTCTGCGCGGTCGGGTTGCGGATGGTCGGGTTCAGATAGATCAGTCCGCCTTGTGTGCGCGAGCAAGCGGCATCGAGCGCGTCGGGCCGCATGCCGTGCTCGTCGGACGCGATGGTGTCGAGCGTGCGGCCGAGTTGCCGCGCGATGAGCGGCAGGCCGGGATAAATCAGCTGCTCGGCGAAGACGGGCGCGTTCTGCTTCGTGAGCGCCAGTATCAGCGCAGCGAGCGCCGAATGCGCACCCGGCGTCACGACGACGCGCGAGGGGTCCACGCGCCCGAGTATCGGCTTGAGCCAAGCCGCGCCTGCCTGGCGGTCGGTATCGCTGCCGCCGCCCAACTGATAGGTCATCAGCAGATCGACGTCGCTGCGCACCAGCACCTGCGACAGTCCGCGCCTGAGCAATACGGCGAGGTCGAGGTCGGCGGGCGGCGGCGGAATGTTCATGCTCAGATCGACTTGCTGCATGAACGTCGCGACAGGCGGCGCGATGAACGTGCCCAGCGGACCACGCGATTCGATCAGGTTGCGCCGGTGCGCCTCGGCAAAGCCACGCGTCACGGTGGTCAGATCGACACCGATCATCTCCGCGAGCTTGCGTTGCGGCGGCAAGCGGTCGCCCGGATTCAGCTTGCCGTTCGCGACGGCGCGCTCGATCAGATCGACGATCTGCAGATAGCGCGCCTTGCCGTTGTCCGAAAAGTTCGTGATCCAGTCCGGGCGCCGCACGGCGCGTTTTTTCGAGGATGAAGTCATGTGTGGCAACTTGTCGCGCATGTATGGCATATGTCTTACTCTAGCATGCGCCGCCATAGCCTATGTATGTATCCGCCGCAAGGCCATAGCCATAGCGGAAGCTCGCGCGTGTACGACGGTTTGGGGGATAGATGCATGGGGCTATGTAACCCGGCAACCAACCTGAAAGCATGCGCAACCCACCTACACACGGGGGTTCTCCCCAAGCAGCGGGACCATGGCCCCGCTCCCATCCCATTCGCAGACAACTCGCACGCGCAGGCCGCGTCGCCGCAACGGGCGCGCTGAGCTTGCTCGGCGGCTGCAGCATGGTGCTTTTCAATCCAAAAGGCGACATCGGCGAGCAGGAGAAAAACCTGATCCTGATCGCGCTCGGGCTGATGCTGCTGGTCGTGATTCCCGTGATCGCGCTCACGCTGTACTTCGCGTGGCGCTACCGGGCATCGAACACGAAGGCGAAGTACGCGCCGACGTGGGCCCATTCGACCGCCATCGAAGTCGTCGTGTGGACCATTCCGTGCATTATCGTCGCGACGCTTGCGGTGCTGATCTGGAAGACAACGCATAGCCTCGATCCATACAAGCCGATCGAATCGGACGTGAAGCCCGTTCGCGTCGAAGTGGTCGCGCTGAACTGGAAGTGGCTGTTCATCTACCCGGATTACGGCGTGGCCTCCGTCAACCAGCTTGCGCTGCCGGTGAATACGCCCGTCGATTTCCGGCTGACGGCGGAGTCGCTGATGAATTCATTCTTCATCCCGCAACTGGGCAGCCAGGTCTACGCGATGTCCGGCATGCAGACACAGCTGCATCTGATCGCGAACAGCGCGGGCACGTACGCGGGCCGATCGTCGGCGTTCAGCGGGCCGGGCTTCTCGGACATGAACTTCGATACGGTCGTCACGAGCCGCGGCGACTTCGATGCATGGGTCGCGCGCGCAAAAGCGTCGCCGCAAACGCTCGACGTGACGGCCTACGACAGCTTGCAGCAACCGAGCAGAAAGAACCCCGTGACGCTGTACAGCAACGTGGCGCCGGGACTGTTCGACGGCATCGTCTATCAGTACATGCGTGACGCGGCCGGCCGCCCGATCTGTACGACGGCCAACGCTGACATGTATGTCAAGCCGGCCCGCTTGCCTTCACACGCAGCTTTGGTATCGGAGTAGTGGATATGTTTGGAAAACTTACGCTCGATGCGATTCCGTATCACGAGCCCATCATCATGGGCACGCTCGGCGTCGTCATACTGGGCGGCCTCGCGTTGCTCGGCGCGATCACGTATATCGGCAAGTGGTCGTATCTGTGGAAAGAATGGATTACCTCGGTCGATCACAAGCGGATCGGCGTGATGTACATCATTCTCGCGCTCGTCATGCTGCTGCGCGGTTTTGCCGACGCGATCATGATGCGCGCGCAGCAGGCTGTCGCCTTCGGTGACGCGGCGGGCTATCTGCCGCCGCATCACTACGACCAGATCTTCACCGCGCACGGCGTGATCATGATCTTTTTCGTGGCGACGCCGCTGATTCTCGGCCTGATGAACGTCGTCGTGCCGTTGCAGATAGGCGCGCGCGACGTCGCGTATCCGTTCGTCAATTCGCTGGGCTTCTGGCTGTCGGCTGTCGGCGCGGTGCTGGTGATGATCTCGATGTTCGTCGGCGACTTCGCGGCGACGGGCTGGGTCGCTTACCCGCCGCTGTCCGAGCTGGGCTACAGTCCAACCACGGGCGTCGACTATTACATATGGTCGCTGCAGGTGTCCGGCTTAGGCACGACGCTGAGCGGCATCAACTTCATCGTGACGATTCTGCGCATGCGCGCGCCGGGTCTGAACCTGATGAAGATGCCCGTGTTCTGCTGGACGGCGCTGATCACGAACATCCTGATCGTCGCGGTGTTCCCCGTGCTGACGGGCACGCTCGCGCTGCTGACGATGGACCGCTACCTCGACATGCATTTCTTCACGAACGAGCTGGGCGGCAACGCGATGATGTACATCAACCTGATCTGGGTGTGGGGCCACCCCGAGGTGTACATCCTGATTCTGCCCGCGTTCGGCGCATTCTCCGAAATCATCGCCACGTTCTCCGGCAAGCCGCTGTTCGGCTACAAGTCGATGGTGTATGCGACGGCGTCGATTGGCGTGCTGTCGTTCTTCGTGTGGCTGCATCACTTCTTCACGATGGGCTCGGGCGCCAACGTCAACGCGTTTTTCGGCATCATGACGTCGATCATTTCGGTGCCGACGGGCGTGAAGCTGTTCAACTGGCTCTTCACGATGTATCGCGGCCGCATCCGCTACCACACGTCCACGCTCTGGACGATCGGCTTCATGGTGACGTTCGCCGTCGGCGGCATGACGGGCGTGCTGCTCGCCGTGCCGGGCGCGGACTTCGTGCTGCACAACAGCCTGTTTCTCGTCGCACACTTTCACAACGTGATTATCGGCGGCGTGGTGTTCGGCTGTCTGGCGGGCATCAGCTACTGGTTCCCGAAAGTGTTCGGCTTCACGCTCGACGAGTTCTGGGGCAAGGTCGCGTTCTGGTGCTGGCTGGTCGGGTACTGGCTCGCGTTCACGCCGCTGTATATCCTCGGCTTCCAGGGCATGACGCGCCGGATGAATCACTACTCGGTGGCCGAGTGGCATCCGTGGCTGATCGTTGCGCTGGTGGGTGCCGTGATCGTCGGCATGGGCATACTCGCGTTGCTGATCCAGTTCGCGGTGAGCATTCGCAAGCGCGAGCAGTATCGCGATCTGACGGGCGATCCGTGGGATGCGCGCAGCCTCGAATGGTCGACGGCTTCGCCTGCGCCGTTCTACAACTTCGCGCATGTTCCCGTCATCACGTCGCTCGAGCAGCATTGGGACGACAAGCAGTCCGGCCGCACGCGTGCAAGGCCCGCGAAGTACGAAGACATTCATATGCCGCGCAACACGGCGGCGGGCTTCATCATCTCCGCGTTCAGCCTGCTGTTCGGCTTCGCGATGGTGTGGCACATGTGGGTGTTCGCGATCGTCGGGCTGATCGGCATGATCGCGACGTTTATCGCGCGCTCTTACGATCAGGATGTCGACTATTACGTGCCTGCTGCCGAAGTGGAGCGGATCGAGAACGCGCGCTACAGGACGATCGAAGGCGCGCGTGACGAAGAAATTGCGGAGATGGCCTGACCATGACAAGCGTATCGAACTACCAGACTAGCGGGCATCACGACGCGCACGGCCACGACCACGACAGCGGAACCCGCACCACGCTCGGGTTCTGGATTTACCTGATGAGCGACTGCCTGATCTTCGCGACGCTGTTCGCGACCTTCGGCGTGCTCGCCAATGCAACGGCGGGCGGGCCGACGGGCAAGCAGTTGTTCGAGCTGCCATATGTGCTGGGCGAAACGTTGCTGCTGCTCGCCAGCAGCTTCACGTTCGGCATGGGCATGCTGAGCGTGCATGCGAACCAGCGCGGCAAGGTGATCGGCTGGCTGGCCGCGACGTTCGTGCTGGGCGCGGCCTTCATCGGCATGGAAATCTACGAGTTCGCCCACCTGATCCATGACGGCGCGGGCCCGTCGACCAGCGCGTTCCTGTCGGGCTATTTCACGCTCGTCGGCACGCACGGCTTGCACGTGACGACGGGGCTGCTGTGGATCGTCGTGATGATGCATCAGATCAGCCGCTTCGGCCTGACGCCCGTGACCGAGCGGCGCATAGCGTGCCTGAGCCTTTTCTGGCACTTCCTCGATCTCGTCTGGATCTGTGTGTTCAGTCTTGTCTATCTGCGTGAATTTCTATGAGCAAAACTTCTGGAGCGAATCTGACGCATGATCACGTTCATGATGCGTCGCACGGCAGCGTGAAGAGCTATGTGGTGGGCATGCTGCTGTCGCTGGTGTTGACCTTCGCGTCGTTCGGCGTGGTGATGACGCATGTCGTGCCGCGCTCGATGGGCCTGACAGCTGTGGTCGTGCTGTGCGTCGTGCAACTCGTGGTGCAACTGCGGTACTTCCTGCATCTGGGCTCGTCTGCGGATCAGCGTTCGAATACGGGGATTTTCGCCTGCACGGCTCTGCTGATCGCGATCATCGTCGCGGGTTCGCTGTGGGTCATCCACAACGCGAATGTGAATATGATGCCGACGCAGATTTCGATCGAGCGCGCGTTGGCGCGCGATTGACAGGTGGTTTGCGCCCGGTGTTATCGGGCGCATTCTCCCTGCTTCAACTTATCGCGGCAGCCACTCCGGCGCGCAGGCGCCAAGCGGCAACAGCGGATATCGGTAGTGCCCAGGCGTGCGCGACATGGTCACCTGCTCCGCGACGCCCTTGTAAAACCCCATGAGCGTCTCTGCCAGCAGCGGATCGGGATCGACGTAGGCGTGTTCGTCATTCGATCCCGCCATTGTCCGCGCGAATTTCTGATCGAAGATGCCCATCGACATGAGCCACGCGACGGCCCGCGAAAGCGACACCGATACCGTGTAGCTGCCGCCCTCCACGGCGCGGCGCTTCAATGCCTGGAGCACGCCGGCCGTGCCGAGCCACGCGACCACATAGTCGCTGATGATGGAAATCTGCGGTGTGGTGTGCGGCGTGGACGTCGGCGTGTCCGTGCCGCCGAGGCTTTCCAGCCAGTACGGCCCGGCATATGCCCCCGTCGATACATCGAACCCGACGCGCTCCGACCATGCGCCCTCGCGGCCGGTGAAATACACAGTCGCGCTGATCAACCCGGGATGTTGCTTGCACAACGCGTCCGGCGACAGGCCGTAGCGATCGAGAAAGCCCGAGCGGCGATTTGAGAAGAAGATGTCGGCACCTTCCAGCAACCGGTCGAAGGTCTGGCGGGCCGTTGCATCGTCGAGATCGAGCCGCGACGAGCGCAAGCCGACGTTCGACGTATAGTGGAACAGGCTGTGTTCATAGTCCGACTTGCGCCAGATGTTCAGCACGTCCGCGCCGTGCAGCGCCAGCGCGCGGCCGAGGCCCGCACCGGCGATGACATGTCCGAGACCGAGCGCGCGAATGCCGCCGAGTACGTCGCCGCCTTGCTGGAACGGAATGGGATCGCTGTCGGCCACCTTCTCGATGGAGATCAGCGGCTGGCGCTTGAGCACACTCTGGAACACGTCTAGATCGAGAAATTCCTGCGGCGAGCGCACCATGTAGAGCGGAATGCCGGCCTTGCCGCCGGCTTCTTCCAGTTCCGCCGCATTCCACTGCGCGACCGCCTTCGCCACCGAATCATGACCGGGCGGGCACTGCAGCAGTTGCAGCGCGGTATTGCGCATCTTCGGATAGTTGCAGATAAAGAAGACCCAACGTCCGTCCTTGCATTGATGGAAATTGGCGGTGACGCCCGTATTTTCGTCCGAGCCCATGTTGCCGGGCAGCCCGTTCACGAGTTCGAGCGTGCCTTCGTGAAAGGTGGCGAAGCGGCGCAGCGCCTTACGCACGTCGACGTGAATGTTCTGGCTTTGCCCTGTTTTCATGCGCCAGATCGATGCGATCTGCGCGGCTTTCACGGCAAGCCCGATGGCGGAGAAGGTGCCGAAGCGTAATACGCTCGGAATGATCGGGTCCTTGCCGTAAAAGCTGAGTTGGCCGCCGAACTCGTTCAAGGACGCGCCGATCGAGTTCAGGACAGCTTCCGTTTCGCCGTGGATATCGAACTCGTCGCTGACGGTGCGGTTGGCGAGGTGCTCGCGGATTTTTGCCTCAAGCTGATAGTTGTCTGCTTGCATAGCGATTGAATGGTGAAGGCGAAGGTTGCGTCGCGGGTCGTGGTCAATAAGCGCGATCAATAAAGCGCGATGCCCGTGATCCGGCCGTGCGTGAGCAGGGTTTTTTTGTCGCCCGTGCGGAGATCCACCGCGACGATGTTGCCGTCGAGATCGGCCACGAAGGCACGGTGATTCGGTACGTCGAGCGCAAGGCCGATGGCTTCGGCGAAACCGGTGCAGATCACCTCGTAGTTCACGAGGCCCGTTGCCGTGAGCTTCGCGCGGTTCAGTGAATTGCCGTCGGGTGCGGCGCCGCGATCGGTCCAGTAGAGCGTGTCCGTGGCCGCATCGATTTCGAGGTCGATCGGCTCGGGCAGGTCGTCGAGCAGCAGTTCGATATCGGTGCGCGTGGCGGCCGTCTCGCCTGCGCCCATCTGCAGCGGTGCGCGGAAGATGCGGCCCTTGCCGCCTTTCGCGGGGCCCTTCTGCGTCCACAGGAAGGCGTCGCGCTTGTGATCGACGGCGATGCCGACGCACTGGTTCAGCACCTCGTCCTTGCCGCCCGCCTGTACCGAGCGGTCGACGAGTTGCGTCAGCGCGCCGCCATCCGTGCCGCTGCGCCAGATCGCGGCGCCTTCGCGGTCGCACCAGTACAGTTGCGCAGCCGTGCGGTCGAGATACAGCTGTTTGGGCGTTCTGATCGCGCCATTGCCGACCAGCAGGCGCCGTTCGCTGCCGTCCATGCGTGCGACTTCGACCGTGCCGTCGTCCTTGTGAAAATCGGCGCCCATGTTGGTCCAGTACACGAGACCCTGCGCCGTGTCGACCTGAATGCCGTCGGGCGTGCCGCCCAGATCGGCGAGCAGCACGCGGACGTGGTTTCCTTCGCAGTCGAGCGAGATGATCGATGGCGGGCTGATGCACAACGCGACCAGCGTTTGCATGGCGGATGACTCTGCGTTCATGAGTTGCATGGCGTGGCGTTATTGGGCAGCTTTGCGCGCGCTATTGATGATGGTGATTTCCCGTTCGTCGCGTGCCTCGGCCAGTTGTGCAATCGAGCGGTCGCCATAGCCGCTTTCGATTTGCTCGACGAGCAGCTTCTTCGTGGCTTCGTCGAAATGCACGGTCGATGCAAGCTGTTCGCGCCAGCGCGTTTCCATGCCGGGCGCGAGATGGTCGACGAAATGCGAAAAGCCGCCATCGCCGCCGCCCAGATGAAACGACAGGAAGGGTCCGTTGGTGGCCCAGCGGATGCCGAGCGACTGGGTCACGACGCTGTCGAGGTCGGCGGCCGTGATCACGCCTTGGTTCACCAGATAGACGCATTCGCGGAAAATCGCCGATTGCAGGCGATTTGCGACGAATCCGTCGATTTCCTTGCGAATTTCCAGCGGACACTTGCCGAGCGCGCGATAGAAGTCGAGCGAAGCGTCGATCAGTGCGCGGGCTGTCTGCGGATTCGGCACCACCTCGACGAGCGGCAGCAGATGCGGCGGATTGAACGGATGCCCGATGATGAGACGGCCGGGCGATTGCATCTGGCTGGCTTGAATCGAAGCGGGAATGCCCGAACTGGACGAAAAGAACAGGCAATGCGCAGGCGCGGACCGTTCGATGGTTGCCCAGAGAGCGGTCTTGAAGTCGGCGCGTTCCGGGCCGTTCTCCTGAACGAAATCCGCGTCGGCAACGGCGTTGGCAAGATCGGACTCGAACGAGAGTTGCTGAAGTGCGGCGCGCATGTCGTAGCCGAGCGCCTGCAGAGCCGGCATGGCCTGTGCCACGTAATCGCACACCTTCGATTCGATGCCAGGCTGCGGATCGTTGATGACCACGCGCAGCCCGTTCGCGAGAAAGAGCGCGGCCCACGACGCGCCGATGACGCCGCCGCCAATCACTACGACCTTTTTCTGATCGAGAGGATGTTTGACTTTCGAGGTATTCATGATTGTTTTTTTCGTGTGGAAAAGTAGTGATCTGAAGCGCGACGAAATTAATCTGGAAAAATGAAAACTAAACTTGAATAATTTATATTTCGTATCGCTAACCGATTGAATTTCAGATTAGCATTTAAATGGAAAGATCATTTCAGTTGGAAACAATTTTCTCCAAAATTGCACAAACCGTACGGACCCACGACTGGACGGGACAGTCGCTGACGGTCTGCGCCAGGTGCCTGGAATGGAGGTTCAACTATTCAGGAAGGGGTGTGGAATGTCCGATGGATACGTCAACGCGATAGCGCGGCGTGCCACCAGTCGGACAATCGTGCGATGCCCGCCTTGACGGGGCGGTGTCGGGTCCCGAAGGGACGCCGGTGCGGCCGGGCGACGCCCAGGCGCATGAGAAAGTGCCACGATTCGGCGCCGTAACGCGCCGACGGAACAGCGGGGTCAGCCTGCCGGACCCGCGCTGATCTCTCGATTCACCTGCTGTTCTGTCTGAATGGCGCATCGCGCGCCACATCACCCTGATAGAAAGCGGCGAACCGGTCGAGTTGCCGCTGCGCATCGGCGGAATCAACACCGTCTGCCAGCACGGCGCTCGAAAACCCCGTGCGTTCCATCTGGATCAATTGGTCCGCGAGCACGTCGCCCGTTGCGCGCAGATCGCCGCTGAAGCCGAGCCGGCGACGAATCAGATACGCCTGGCTGAACGCGCGGCCATCGGTGAAACTCGGAAAATGCAGCTCGATACGGTCCGCTTGAGCGATCGCCTCGCTATGGGCAAACGGATCGGCGTCGTTATCGAGCGCGACGACATGGGGGACGGTATCGGCGAGATGGTCGGCTGCAGCAAGAATACGGATACGCGGTGTCATGCGGAAACCTCCATCGGCGTGCGGGCGGCATTGGCGGCCGTCTTGAACGGATCGAGCCCGATACGCCGTACCGTTTCGATGAAGCTCTCGCGGCGCGGCCCCGACTCGGATCTCTGTTCGACATACGCCCGCAGCACGGCTTCGATCACATCGGGCACTTCGTGCGCGGAGAACGACGGACCGATCACCTTGCCCGGTTGCGCAGGGCCGCTTGCATCCGATCCATCGGAGCCGCCAAGCGTGACCTGATACCACTCGGCACCGTCCTTGTCGACGCCGAGAATGCCGATATGTCCGCTGTGATGATGCCCGCAGGAATTGATGCAGCCGCTGATGTGCAGATCGACTTCGCTGATATCCTCCAGCTCGTCCATGTCCTGATAGCGTTCGGTGATGGCCTCGGCGACAGGCAGCGAGCGCGCATTCGCCAGCGCGCAGAAGTCGCCGCCGGGACAGGCGATCATATCCGTCAGCAGATGCACATTGGCGCTCGCGAGTCCCACGCTGCGCGCCGCTTCCCACAACGCGAGCAGATCGTTTTCGTGTACCCAGGGCAGCACGATGTTCTGCGTGTGCGTGACACGCGCTTCGCCGGCCGAGAAGCGGTCGACCAGATCGGCGACCCGATCGAGCTGATCGGCGGATGCGTCGCCGGGTGCCTGCAACAGGCGCTTGAACGACAACGTCACGATGCGCAGCGACGGATTGCGGTGTTGTGCGACGTTGCGCTCCAGCCAGCGCGCAAATTGCGGAATGCTGGCGCGCGCATCGTGAATCGCCTTGCGCGCGGCAGGGTCGGCCGGCTTGCCGGCAGTGCCCGTCGACGGTTGCACGAAATACGCGCTGACGCGTTCGAGTTCCGCGCGCGGAATGGTATGCGGTCCGCCGTCGTGCTCGACGATCTGGCGAAACTCTTCTTCGACTTCGTCGATGAACTTCTGGCCTTCCGCCTTCACGAGTATCTTGATACGCGCCTTGTACTTGTTGTCGCGCCGCCCGTACTGGTTGTACACGCGGACCACGGCCTCGATGTAGTTCATGATGTGCTGCCACGGCAAGAACTCGCGCAGCACCGTGCCGATCACGGGCGTGCGTCCCATGCCGCCGCCAACCATCACGCGAAAGCCCAGTTCGCCGTTCTCGCCATAGCGCAGCCGCAGGCCGACATCGTGCCAGTCGGTCGCCGCGCGGTCGTCGCTTGCACCTGTGATCGCGATCTTGAACTTGCGCGGCAAGAACGCGAACTCCGGATGCAGCGTGGTCCACTGACGCATGATTTCGGCAAAAGGGCGCGGGTCCGCGATCTCGTCGGGCGCCACGCCCGCGCGCTCGTCGCAGGAGATATTGCGGATGCAGTTGCCGCTCGTCTGGATGCCATGCATGTCGACGGTCGCGAGCAGGTCCATCACATCTGCGGCCTTCGAGAGCGGAATCCAGTTGAACTGCACGTTGGTGCGGGTCGTGAAGTGCGCGTGATGGGTTGGCAAGCGAACGGTGCCGAGCTTGCGCTGGGCATCGAGCGCCTGCCGATAGACATCCGCTTCCGGCGCGTCGTATTCACGCGCCACGCGCGCGAGCACGCGAAGCTGCGCACTCGACAGCTCGCCATACGGCACGGCGACGCGCAGCATCGGCGCGTGCCGCTGCACGTACCAGCCGTTTTGCAGGCGCAGGGGACGAAAGGCGTCTTCACTCAGCCTGCCGTCCTGCCAGCGCTCGATCTGGTCGCGAAACTGCGCGGCGCGATTGAGCAGAAAAGCTTTGTCAAACTCGTTGTACTGATACATGGCTAACCTGGTGGGCGGCGAAAGCCGGGTTTTCCAGCTTTCGCCCGGGGACGCGGAACGACGGCCGATATCATCGGCATGCTCGCTCGAATCTACTGGCGCGCGTATCCGCCGACAAGACGCAGATGACGCGAAATTGACGGCAGCAGATGAGAAAACCGGGCAGCGCGCGCCATGACGCGCGGACTGCCCGGTTGGAGAGAAGAGGGAAGTTGGGGCTTGCTTGGGGGGGCGAGTCTATTCAGGCAGTGCCGTGGTATGCGGAATCATCGCCGCCTGGCCATGCAGTGTGCCGTGCTCGTCGATGAGTTGCCACACGGTCGCGCGTTCTATCCAGAAGCGGCGGCCTGTCTTCGCAATGCGCACGCCGCGATAGCCGGTGACGAAGCCTTCGCGCGTGACCTGATCGAGAAACGCCTGGCGTTCGCTGCGTTCAGGCGCTTCGGCGGAAAGGCGTGACGGCAGGGCTGTGATTTCATCCCAGTCGTAACCGAAGAGCGTCTGAACGCGGCGGTTTCCGTAGACGAACACAGGGTCTTCAGCCGTATTGTGCGCGAGCAGCCCGAAGGGCGCGTCGTGATACAGCCACGCGGCGGCATCTTCGGGGCGCTCATGCTTCGCTACGAGTTGGGTGCCCAGCAAGCGCTCGTAGCTGCCCGCGAGCAGGTTGAAGAAATTCAGGTCGGTGCGTAAATCCATTGGGTGTCCATCTCCAGGCCTTGTCGAAAGACATTCTAGCGTGATGCTGTTTTTCGCGAAGGAGTCATGCCCTGATCCACGAGAAGTTGCCCGATACGACTGCTTCGAAACGCTCGTCGCTGGCTTCGAGAATGCTCTGCTTCCAGTACGCGCCATGCTCCGAATAGTGGGCGAGGAGATCGGCGAGCATTTCGCCCGTTGGCGCATCGTCGAACGGCACGCGCACCAGCAAGACGACGTTGCCGTAGTCCGAATCGAGCCCGAGCTGCGCCTGGTCCTGCGCATACACCAGCAGATTCGCTTCGAGCATGAGCCGGTAGACGGTCGTGATGCGTCCCGCCGTCACCGCGCCGAAGTCGAAGCCCAGGTAGATCGCGTCCGGATCTTCGTCGAAGCAGTCGAGCCGCACGTCGAGACCGCCCACTTCGATCGAATGTGTCTGCAACACGTGCTCGACGTCCGGCAAGCCGACCGCCTCGCACAGCGATGCGACGAGTTCTGCGTAACGATCTTCACTCACGGTGCGAATACCCGCTCAAACAAAAGAGAATCCTGCAGGGCACACAGCGGCTGACCGCTGCGCGAGCGGCCAGCCAGCGTGCATTACGATGCCTGCGCGGCCTTCTGGATGCTCGACGCACCCGACTTCATCGCTTCGCCGAGCGCCTGCAGCAGGCTCGCATTCGATTGCGCCTGTGCGATTTCGAGCTGCTGCTGAGCGTTGCTGTTGATGGTGTTTTCCGCGCTTTGCGTCGCGCTGCTCGAATTGATGCCGTTCGTGACGGTGCTCAGTGCGGATGTTGCTGCCGTTGCAATACCGGGCATGGTGGCTCTCCTGGAAAGTTCCGGCAGACGGTATGTCCAACCGGTGGTTAAAAAAGCGAATCAATGACGTTCGACGGATCAGCCGCGCAACGCGTCCTCGCGCAACTGCCCGACGATGCGGCTCGCAGCGACGAGGCCGCGATAGATGCGGGCGCGCGCGTCGCGGTCGGCGGCCGTGCCGTCTGCCGCGTGGTTGAGCTGCTCGGCGCTCTCTTCGAGCGCCTTGCGCAGTTCTGCGACGCGCGTATCGGCGTCGGCGGCCGTCACGACGTTCTGCAACGCCATGAAGTGTTGGGCGTGGCGTTCAATGGCTTCGTACATGGTCATCTCCGTAACGTGTCGGCCGTCTGCGCGACGGACGTCTGGGGTGGGTCGAGCACATGCCGCGCGGCGGCGGGCCCGGCGAGCTGGGGGGCAAGCGGCGAGGGCGGGTCGTTTGCGGCTTTCGAAACCGACGGCGCGCCATCGCTTGCGGGTTGCGGGGTGTCGGCGGCTGCGGGCGCTGCCGCGTCGCTGGCCGCAGCGGGCGCGCTGGCGCCGGTGTCGTTGTCGAGGATGAAGATGTGCTTCACGCCGTCGGGCGTTTGCGCGTAGCGCACCGTATCCGACGACACGATCGCGATATAGCTCGCGCCCGCTGGTGCGTCTGCCTGATCGGCGCCTGTTGCGTCGATGCGGATCTCCTTCACGTTGCCCGGCAGATCGGGACGGATACGCTTGACGCCTTGCTGCAACGCGTCCATGTCGACATCCTTGCCCGCAATCGCGAACACGCCGCCGCCGTCGTAATGCACGCTGATGCCCGACACGGGCAAGCTCTCGCCGATACTGCGCCGGATCACTTCGGCAATGCCGTACTGCGCCTGCACGCGCGGCGACGTGATCGCGGCAAGCAGGCGCCGCGCCGCAAGGTTCTCGGATTCGTTCGCGACGAGGCCGCGCACGAGCACGCCGCCGTGACCATCCAGCGACGCGCGCAGTTCGTTCAGATGCGCCGCCGCGAACTCGCGGTTGACGTTTTCCATCGCGGCGACGTCGTTGGGCAGCATCGAGGCCTTCGCGCGCGTCGTCATCGTCAGTGCACCGATACTCGCGATCACAGCCAGCGCTACACATGCCGCGCCGAGCGCGACGAAGGTGCGGCGCCGCGAGCGTTGCTGGCCGTGCCGGTCGTCCTCGGGCTGGCCGGGCTTGAGCAACGTCGACAGCAGCGCGAGATCGCTCGGCCATTCGACATCGTCAGGCCCGATGCAGATCACGCTCTGGTCGAACTGCATCGGCAGAAAGTCGAGCATGAAGACGGGCGCGGTGTCCTCCACGCGTTCGGCCTCCGGGCCTTGCGTGCCTGCTTCATCGCTTGCGTCGACGTGAGGCGCTTGCGCGGCGAGCCGCCGCACGGTCACGACGTCGCTGTCGCCGACCTCGACGACCGCGGATGGGCCCGTCCAGTCGGTGATGCGAATGTCGGCGTCGTCATCCGCGTCGATCCGGTAACGACCCGGGCCGAGCGGTGCGGTCGCGCCAGCATGAATACCCGTCAGGATGCGCAGTTGTTTCATGAGTTCGGTCGGTCAGGCGGAGCAGCGGGGGCAGCTGTCGCGCTGTTCCGCTTCCTTCGATGAGTCGCAGATTAATGGACGCAAGAGCCGCGATACGGGCCGTTTGCGAAGGCACTCGCGCGCACGCGAAGTGTCGTCAGCGCGCGGATTCATCGGGCCCGGACGCACCGGCTGGAAGCGTGTTGCGTGCGCGTGCGATGCCGTCGAGCGCCGCATTGGCGCCCGCCGCGCGTCCTTCACGGTTCGGCAGCATCGGGCTTCCCGCGACGAGCGCGAGCAGCGGCGCAAGGACGTTGCGAGTCTCTGTCGATGCATTCGCCCGGGCTGCCGCGCCCGCTGCCGACGCCTGCGACGCTTCATCCGCCTGCCGAGCTGCGGCGGCACGCGCCGTGGCGTCCATCAGCGACTGGCGGACCTGGGCGAGCGATGCGAGCGGCAATGCGCCTTCATGCCGCCGCAGCGCGCGCAATTGGGATAGCGCATCGTGCAACGAGCGGCCCGGCTTCAGCAAGGCGTCGCACCAGGCACCCGCCAGCGCTTCATGACGCGATGAACCGGCTAGTGTCAAGGCATGCGCGGCGAACTCGGGCACGACACGCGCTGCGTTCGTCGTACCGTCTGCGCCGTCCAGCATGAGGTCGTCATCGTGCTTGCCTTCCCGGCGTTGCTGCTGACGTTGTTGTTGCTGTTGCTGTTCGTCCTGCTGCTGCCCTCCGCCGCGCGAACCGCCATTGCCGCCGTCGCGAGACACGCGCAGTGCCGCGCTTCGCTGACGGTCGGTGGTTCTCGTGTTCTGAGCCGCTCTCGCGTTGCCGCCTGAGCGGCTCGTTGCTGGCCGGCGTGCCGCAGCAAACCGCGTCGCGGCAGCCTTGCCCTGGCGCTTCTTCAAAAGCGCTTTCGCAAGACGCCGTGCATTGGCCGAGCGCGCCTGCCCCTGCAGATGCGCGTGATGCGCATGCGCGAAGCGCACGTTGTTGCGCAGCGACGTGGCAAAGCGCGCGCGCGTCTGTTGCCGGGCCGGTTCGGTCACGCCCCGTTGCGTCTGCGTGGCCTCTTGCGCGGCGGAAGTGCCTGAGGCGCCCGTGGCCGGGCGCGAGTGAAGTGGATTCATCGCTGCACGGCCGTCAGCAGCAACTGGTTCGCAAAGCGCAGGATCGCCGACGCACCGAGGGGCGCCACGACGACGAGCGCCACCACGACGGCAATCAGCTTGATGCCGAACGACAGCGTCTGATCCTGCAGCGACGTGATCGCCTGCAGGAACGACACCAGCAGGCCGACGCCGGCCGCGACCACGACGACGGGCAGCGACACGTACAGGCACAGCAGCAAGCCTTGCGTCGCGAGGCCGACGAGCGTATCGAGAGTCATGGCAAATCCGTAGTTGAAAGACGCGGCGCCTACCGGTAGCCGAGAATGAGGCCATGCATCAGCGTGGACCAGCCGTCCATCGCGACGAACAGCAGCAGCTTGAACGGAATCGCGACGTTGGTCGGCTGCACCTGGTTCAGGCCCATCGCCATCAGCACGTTCGCGATCACGAGATCGACGACGATAAAGCCGATGTAAAGCAGAAAGCCGATCTTGAAGGCGTCCGTGAGTTCCGTCAGCGTGAACGCGGGCGCGAGCACGATCAGGTCGGTGTCCTTCAGCGCCTTCGCCTGCTGCGCGGGCCACAAGGCCGTCGCCGAGCGCAGGAAGAACTGCCGCTCGCGCGACTGCGCATGCGCTTCGAGGAACGTGCGGAACGGCTCGCGCGCGGCGGCAATGCCCGCCGTCACGTTCTGCGTGACGTTGCCGGGCGCCTGATTGGCCTGCATGCCCTGCATCGCGGAGAACGCGACGGGCGCCATGATGTACACCGAGACGATGATCGCGATGCCGTTGAGCACCATGTTCGGCGGCACCTGCTGGACGCCGAGCGCGTTGCGCAGCAGCCCGAGCACGACGACGATCTTCATGTACGACGTGACCACCATCGCGATGAAAGGGATCACGCTGATCGCCAGCACGACGATCAGCAGCCCGGTGATGTCACCTGTCTGAATCGCCGGCATAAGCCATCCTCGTGATACGTACGCCAAGATGTTCGCCGACGCAGACGATTTCGCCATAGCCGACCGTTTGTCCATGGGTGACGAGCCGCACAGGCGTATCGAGCACGGGCGCGGCCAGTTCGATCACATAGCCTGGCCGCAACGCGGCGAGTTGCGCGAGCGGCAGCGCCACGCTGTCGATTTCGAATTGCACGGGCAGATCGAGCAGGCCGATGTCGAGCGGAGCGTCTTCGTCGTCGTGCTGCCGGGTGCTGTGCGAGCCGGTTTCGGAGCTTTCGTCGGACGCGGCGGCTGCCGTTTCGTGCCGCGTTTCGTCGTCGCCGGGCCATTCGGCCTGCAAGGGTTCGTCGTTCATGAAGGGTTTCTCTTCTACAGTGACCTGCGTGCCGTTAATCACGACACGCGCATGTATGCGCCGCATGCCCGTTGCCGTCGCGCCCCATGTGGCGCGCGCGGTGCATGCGGCGCCGCGGTTCAGCGCTTGCGCGACGGAGGGCCCAAAAGCGCGCAGAACGACATCGCCGGGACGCAGCGACTGCAATGCGGCAAGCGGCACGTTGCGTGCGCCGAGCGCAATCGACCCTGCGACCTTTAGCGTCGATGCCGACGCATACGCCTCCGTTGCAAGCCGCGACGGCAGCGTGGCGAGCCGCTTGTGCAGCACGTCGAGCGTCGCGCCGGATGCGCTGAGCGAAAGCCGGTGCATGACGCCCTCGTGCAGCAACGCGACGTCGAAGCGTTCGCCGCTCGCAACGCCCGCAGGCGCGCGTTCCACCGACGCCACACGCCAGCGCCCAAGGTCCGCTGCCTGAAAGCGCTGCACCAGCGGTGCGAGCAATGCATTCGCGAGCGTGCTGCGCAAGGCGTGCCGCGCGCGATCGCCCGCGCTTGCCGCTACGATCTGCAACGCGGGATAGCGCGCCAGATCGAGTTCGATATCGAGCGTGCCTTCCAGATGCGCGAGCACGATGCGGCCCGCTTCATCGAAGGCCGTGTTGGCCGCGTTGGCCGTATTGGCCGTTACCGTCGGCGTGATTTCGAGCGCATCGATTGCGCCGAACTGGCGCAACGCTTCGAGATGACGCGCATCGCACAGAATGCGGGCGGCACGCGCCGCATCGGGCGTGACGCGGCGCAGCTTCTCTGCATACGGTTGGTCGCTGGACACAGTGGACAAGGGCGTGGGCTAGTGGATAGTCAGTTCGAGCGTGCGCGCTTCGCCTTGCGACGCGAGCAGTTGGCGCAACTCGCGTTCGAGCAGGCCGGCATGATGCAAGAGTAGTTCGCGCGTGTCGGCCGACTCGACATCGAAGCGAAGCAAGAGAACCGCTGGCGAAAGCGTCAGATGCAACTGCGTGCCGGGCAGCCGTTGCGGATCGATGCGCATGGCGACTTCCCAGTGGCCTGCCTGACGGATCGCGGGATTCGACGCAAACTCGGCGATATGGCGTGCGAGCCCATGCGCGAGTTCGAGCATCTGCTGCTCGCGGCGCAGCACCGCCGCGACCACGCGCTGACTCGCGCTGCCGATGCGTTGCGCGAGCGAGTCGTCGGCATGATGTTGCTGGCTGGCTTCGTCGTCGAGCGACGCGGCAAGGAGGGCGTCGGGCGACGGCGTGTCGTCGCGTCGCAAGAGCGCGGCGAAATCCGCGTGCCGCGCGCGGCGCAGGCGCGCGCCCGACGAAGCAGGCGGCGTCTGCGCGGGCGCGGCGATCACGCGCACGGGACGCGATGGGGTTCTCGACATGCGTTACCTCAGGCCGTCACGTGGCCGATCGGCTGCAGTTCAAGATGTCCGCCCAGTTCCTGATACGAATAGACGGAGAGCCAGCCGAGCCGTCCTTCGATCATGCGCCGCACGTAGCGCCGGATATCCATCGACGTGACGAGCGCGATGCCGGGACGCGGCGCCAGCCCCGCGAACGATTCGATGCTGTCGACCAGAAAGTTGATCTGGTCCGGCGGCAGCGCGAGGTAATTGCCCGTCGGCGTCTGCTTGATCGCCTGGCGGATATGCTGTTCGACGGGCGCGTCGAGCAGGATCGCGGGCAGAATGCGCGCGCCGAGCGCGGCCCGGTGCGCGAGAAAGCGCGCGAGATCGCCGCGCACGTACTCGGTCAGCATCAGCACGTCTTTCTCTTTCGGTCCCCACGCAATGAGGCTTTCCATGATGTTGCGGATATTGCGGATCGGAATCTGTTCTTCCAGCAGACGCCGCAGCACGTCGGCGATGCGCTGCGGCGGCAGCACTTTCTGCACCTCGGCGAGCAGGCCCGGATACTCGATGCCGAGTTGTTCCTGAATCCACTGCACTTCATTGACGCCGAGAAAGAGCGACGCATTGCGCCTGAGCAACTGCACGCTCACATGCGCGATGACCTGTTCGGCGCGCCAACCGGTGGTCTTGTCGGCGAGCGTGGTCTCGTCGTGCCAGTAGCTTGGCTGCGTCGTGCCGTCGATCGGTTCGCGTTGCTCGCAGCGTTCGGCGAGCGCTTGCGCCTGCGTGTCGTCGGGCTGCGTTGCGAGCCGTTGCGGCAGATCGGCGAGCAGGACCTTGCCTTGCGGCAGTTCGAGCGTGAACGACGGCACGTCGTGCATCAGGAACTCGCAGGTGGACGGCGCGAGCTTCTCGCTGATCCACATGTGAATGCCGGGAAACGGCAAGCCAAGTTCTTCCTGCAGCGACGTGCGCTCGGTTTCGAAGGCGTGATTGAGCCGCTCGACGGCGAGGCGGCCGCGCAAGTCCGGCGCAAGGCGCACGCCGAGTGCGCAGGAGAACGCGGGCGGCACGCTGGAAATGGCGGGCGTTTCGCTCTTCGCACCGGCCCGCTGCATCGAGCGCACGGCTTCGAGGTCTTCGAAGGCGCGCGACGGACCGCGCTTCTTCAGCTTCCATGCAGTGAAGCCGAGAATGCCGCTCAACACCAGAAAGAGCGGCCACGGAAACCCAGGCACGGCGGCGAACGCGACCAGCAGCAGCGCTGCGAAGCCGAGCGCGGGCGCGCTGCCCATCAGCTGCTTGCCGATCTCCGCGCCGAGCGAGCGTGGTTTCTCGTCGCGGTCGTCGGCCACGCGCGTGATCATCACGCCCGCCGCAACGGAGAGCAGCAGCGCGGGCAATTGCGCGACCATCGCATCGCCGACCGAGAGAATCGAGAAGCGGTTGGCCGCTTCGCCCGCCGTCATGCCGTGATACAGCACGCCGACGGCCAGACCCGCGACGATGTTGATCATCGTGATGATGAGGCCGGCGACGGCGTCGCCCTTGACGAACTTCATCGCGCCGTCCATGCCGCCGTGCAATGCGCTTTCCAGTGCGAGCGTGGCGCGCTTGTGGCGTGCTTCGTCAGCGGTCAGCAGATTGGCGCGCAGGTCGGCATCGATGCTCATCTGCTTGCCCGGCATCGCGTCGAGCGTGAAGCGCGCGCCGACTTCCGCGACCCGCTCCGAGCCTTTCGCGATCACGATGAACTGCACCAGCGTGATGATGATGAACACCACCATGCCGACCACCAGATTGCCGCCCACCACCAGCTTGCCGAAGCTGTCGATGATATCGCCCGCTTCCGCATGCAGCAGGATCGACTTGGTCGACGCGATGCTGAGCGACAGCCGGTAGAGCGTGGTGAACAGCAGGATCGACGGGAACGCGGACAGCGAGACGACGCTCGGCACATAGAGCGTGATCATCAGCAGCGTGACGGCTGTTGCGATGTTCAGGCCGACGAGGATGTCGATCATGAAGAACGGCAGCGGCAGGATCATCAGCGAGACGATCGCGACGATCATCACGAGAATGCCGATCTCGCCGCCGGCGGGGAGTTTGAGTGTCTTGAGCATGAGCGTGTGTGGAGCGAAGCGGGAGTGTGTAGTAGGGCGGGTCTTCAGCCGGATAGCGACGGCGCCGCATCGGCGTCGCGCGGCAGCGCGAGCGAATCGACCCAGCGCAGGATCGCGGCGACGGCTTCGAACAGTTCGTCGGGAATCGGCTCGTCGAGCTCGACCTTGTAGAGCGCGCGCGCGACGGGCGGATGGCCGACGATCGGCACGCCCGCGAGCTGCGCGTCGCGGCGCATCTGCAGCGCGGCTTCGTCCATGCCCTTGGCGATCACCACGGGCAGTGGATATTCGTCGGGCGCGTAGCGCACGGCCACCGCGTAGTGCGTCGGGTTCACGACCACCATGCTCGCGGTCGCGATCTTGCGCGGCGCGGAGGTCGCAAGCTCGCGCGCGAGCTTGCGCCGCTCGCCCTTGATGATGGGGTCGCCTTCGTCCTGCTTGAACTCGCGCCTGATTTCGTCCTTGCTCATTTTCTTGCCGCGAATGAAGAGGAATTTCTGCAACTTCAAATCGACGCCGCCGAACACGACATACAGCGCGGCCGCGACCGCGAGCAGCCGGATCACGACGAAACTCGCGAGCTTCGACAACTCGGGCAGTGACTGGAACAGGGAACCCGTGACGAGCGGCAGCAAGCCCGTGATCGTCTTCCACATCACGATAGCGAGCACGATGCCCTTGATCGTCATCTTCGAGAGTTCGAGCAGCGACTTGAGCGAGAAGATGCGCTTGATGCCCGCCATCGGGCTGACGTTCTCGAACTTCAGGCCGACAGCTTTCATCGAAATGACGATGCCTGTCTGACCGGCGAGCGCGGCGACGGCGGCGAGCATCGCCGCGCCGAGCGTCGGCAGCAGCGCGCCCGCCATGCGCGAGCCGATCTGGCTCAACGCGAGCAGCAGGGTCGTCATGTCGTGCGGCCCGGCGACGAACTTCAGCGCGATCGAAATGCACGAGCGCAAGCCATCGACCATCCTGTCGCCCGTCGCCATCAGCATGCCGACGCCCGCGGCCAGCAGCGCGCCGTCGACGAGGTCCGTGCTCTTCGCGACCTCGCCGTCCTCGCGTGCCTTGCGCAGGCGTTTCTCGGTTGGCTGTTCGGTTTTGTCGTCGCTCATGGGTGCTCCCTCCTGTGCACCGTTATGTGCTGGCGCAGTGTAGGTTGGGCGCGGCAGCGCCTGTGCAGCCGGGGCGAAGCCCCGGGCACGAACACGAAGCAGGGCAAGACGGCACGTTCGGGACGCCGCCAGGTTCGCTTTCGCGCGACTCGCTTCGGTTGCAGCACGAGCCTCGCGGTGCCTGCCTGATACCTTGCGTAGCGATGACGCCCAGCGTCCTGTTTTCACCAAGAGGGTCCACGCCATGCTCGCCAAATCATCGCAACCTGCTTCCTCTCGCGCCGCGCCGAACTATCTGCAATGCGGCGATGCAACCTTGAACGCGCTGATCGAGATTGCATCGGCGGGGCTGTTCCGGCATTTCCCGCAAGCCAGCGCCGACACGACCGATATCGAGCTGGTGCTCGACGCGTTGCGCGCGTTCCGTCCGAAGGTGGCCGAGATCGATACGCTCGCGGGCGTGCTGCACATCGTGAACGGCCGCTGGGAAGAAGCGTCGCGCACGCTGCGCGACGTGATCGACGCGGCGCCGTCGTTCTCCTACGCGAAGGGGATGTATGCGTACTGCCTCGCGGCGCAGAAGGACGCCGGCTGGCGTCAATGGGCCGACCAGGCGCTCGAAGGCGAGGCGGGCCCGGAAACGCGCGCGCTGGTCCGTGCGCTGACCGTGCGTGCCGATCTCGAAGCCGCGCGTGCGAATCATCGCGGCGGCGAGTTCGTGCTGCCGGCGTCGTATCTCGACCTCGCCGAAGAGCAGGAGCGCGAGCAGACGAAGACCGCGCGACAGCCGTCCGGCGACGCGCCCGCGTTCGCGTCGCACGCGTTCTTGCGCGCCTGACAAGAGGAACCCTTCATGTCGATCTCCACGATTGCCGAAGCCGCCGTGCACGCCGCCGCCGATGCCGCGAAGCCCGAAGCCTTGCCGCAGATGCCCGCGCCCGAATCCGTCAGCCGTTTCGAAGACCTGATGCAGCAGCCGCTCGCCACGCCCGGTAACGACGCGTCGCAGCACGCGGGCAACCATGTCATCGACGCGATCCGCAAGCAGGACGGCCAGATGGAAGCCGCGCTCGAACAGGTCGAAACCCTTAGCGCGAACGCCGCTTCGCTCACGCCGACGCAGCAGATCGCGGCGGCTGCGCAGGTGTCGCTGAACCTGTCGCTCGCGCAGTTCGATTTCCAGACCAAGATGGCCGTGGTATCGGCGTCGAAGTCGTCGGCCGAAACGCTGATGAAGAACCAGTGATGAGCATGGCAACCCTGACTCCATTCACCAGACGCATGCTGACGGCCAGCGTGCTCGTGGCATGCGCGCTGCTGGCGGGCTGCAAGAAAGAGCTCTACACGGGTCTTGCCGAAGAGGACGTCAACGAAATGACGGTCGCGTTGCTGGAGCGAGGCGTACCCGCCGACAAGAGCACGCCGGACGGCGGCAAGACCTACACGCTTCAGGTCGGCGACGGCGACATGGTGCGCGCGATGCAGGTGCTGCGCGAAAAGGGCCTGCCGCACAGCAAGTTCGACGATCTCGGCAGCCTGTTCAAGAAGGATGGCCTCGTCTCCACGCCGACGGAAGAGCGGGTGCGTTTCATCTACGGGCTGTCGCAGGAATTGTCGGGCACGCTGTCGCATATCGACGGCGTGCTGGTCGCGCGCGTGCAGATCGTCATTCCGAACAACGATCCGCTTGCGCAGACCATCAAGCCGTCGTCCGCTGCCGTGTTCATCAAGTACCGTCCGGGCCTCGAACTCGATGCGCTGGTGCCGCAGATCAAGAACCTCGTCGTGCATAGCGTCGAAGGACTGTCGTACGACCAGGTCAGCGTGACGGGCGTGGCGGCCGATCAGGTGGATGTGGATAGCCGCGTGAGCGCGCATGCGCCCGTCTGGCCGTTCGTGCTGAGCGGGCTGTTCGCGCTGATGGCGGCGGGCATCGGCGCAGGTTATGTGTTTCGTGCGCGGCTGGGCAGCATCGTCGCGCCGCTCAGGGCAAGTCTTGCGTCGCTCGTGCAACGCCTGCCGCGACGCAGGCAGAAGTCGGCATGAGTATGGCGATGGCAGCATCCGCCGCGATGCCGCGGCAACGGTCTAAAAACGAGCCGCGGCTCGCACCCGCCGACGCCGCGCAAATTCTGCTCGGCTGGCAACGCAATGCGCGCAGCGCGTTGAAGTGGCTGCATCGGGACTGGCTCGCAACCGCACTGGGCATCGATCCGGCGTCCCGTCACGAAGCCGCGCTGGCCGCGTTGCGCGAACGGTGCGACGAAGCCTGTTCGCTCGCCATACTGCGCGTGCTGCTGCCTTCGCCGCCGACGCTCGACGCATTCATCGCCAGGCCCGCCGTACGGCTGGACGCGCTGCCCGTCGCAACCGGCTTGCGCGTGTTGCGGATGCAGGCCTTGCTGGCGCGGCGCGCGGAAGTGCGGCGTCTGGTCGATCGGAGCACGCGCACGCGCCTCGCGGACTGGATCGGTTGTCCGCTCGACGATCTGCTTGGCAAGGCAGTACCCGAAGCGCCGTCGCTGGCCGACGCGAAACGCGAGCGTGCCGGCACGCTCGCGCTCGGCTCGCTCGATGCCGATGCGCTGGCGCTCGAAGGGTTGGCACGGCTGCCGCTAATGGACACGTCCCCAATGATGCTGCGACTCGCGCTGCCACGTGCGGACGCCGGGCCGGCCACGGCGCACGCGAAGCCTTCGGAAGGCGACTGCGAAGATGCGTTCGCGTTGCTGCGCGAGCGCCTCGTTCCTCTTTTGCCGGAGTATGCATGGTTATCTGGCTGAGCCGTCCGCGCGAAGCGCACGCGACGCCCGACACGGGTCGCAACGACATGCGCAAAGGCAGGAACGAGCCGCGAGTCGGACTTGTCGGCGATATCGTGCCGCGCGAGACCTTCGGCATGCTCGCGACGATCGACGATGTATACGGTCGAGTCGAGGCCGAACGTCAGGCGATTCTCGCCGCCGCGCAGATCGAGTGCGAACGGCTGCTTCAGGCGGCGCGCGATGAAGCAAAGGCGCTGGTCGCATCGGCGGCGCGAGAGCGTGAAGCGGCGTCGGAGCAGGGCTATGCGGAAGGCGTCGCGCGAGGCGAAGCGCAGTGGATCGAGCGCGTTGCAGCGCTGAGCGCGGACGCGCAGCGCCTGCAACAAGGCATGCGCAACCGGATGGCCGAACTCGTGATGCTCGCCGTCGAGCAACTGGTGCGCGCCGAAAGCGCGCAGGCATTGTTCGCGCGGGCGACGGACACGATCGACCGCATCGTCGAAGGCTCGACGAACCTGCGCGTGAGCGTGCATCCCGCGGATCTCGACGCAGCGCGCGCCGCATTCGGCGAGTTCGACGCGCGTCTGCGCATGCTGGGTCGACCCGTGCCGCTCGCGGTGACGGCAGACCCCCGACTGGAACCGGGCGCATGCGTGTGCGAGTCCGAGCTGGGTATTGTCGACGCGAGCCTGACGACACAACTCGATTCGATGCGCGCGGCAATCGTGCGGGCACTGAATTCCTCGCTGAACATCCACAGCGCGCAAACCGGGACACACGCATGAGCACGACGGCCTCGAAGCAATCACCGCAAGCCCCGGCGCTGGCCGACGTATTCGGCCTGCACGAACACGGCCTGCGCGAACTGGGCGGCGCGATCGAGCGCGAGATCCGTGCGCTGTTGCCCGTGCGTCAGACGGGCAAGATCGCTGAAGTGGTCGGCACGCTGATCAAGGTCGCGGGCATCGACCTGAAGCTCGGTGAGTTGTGCGAGCTGCGTACGCCGCAGGGCAAGCTGTTGCAGCATGGCGAAGTGATCGGCTTCACGCGCGAGCATGCCGTCGTGTCGCCGTTCGCGCAGTTGACCGAAGTGTCGCGCGCGACGCATGTGATCGGCTTGCAGCGGCCCTTGTCGGTGCCCGTCGGCGATGCGCTGCTGGGCCGGGTGGTCGACGCGCTCGGCCAGCCGATGGACGGCCGTGGCCCGATCCAGGCGGAACGCAGCCGGCCCATTTTCGCCGACCCGCCCAACCCGATGACGCGCCGCATGATCGAGCATCCGATGGCGACGGGCGTACGCGTGATCGACGCCATGACGACGCTCGCGGAAGGCCAGCGCATGGGCATCTTCGCGCCGGCGGGCGTCGGCAAGAGCACCTTGCTCGGCATGCTGGCGCGTGGCGCGCAATGCGACATCAACGTGATCGCGCTGATCGGCGAACGGGGCCGGGAAGTGCGCGAGTTCGTCGAATTGATTCTCGGCGAGCAGGGCATGGCGCGTTCCGTCGTCGTATGCGCGACGTCGGACCGTTCGTCGAGCGAGCGCGCGAAGGCGGCCTACGTCGCCACCGCGATTGCCGAGCACTTTCGCGACGAAGGCAAACGCGTGCTGCTGATGATGGATTCGCTGACGCGCTTCGCGCGCGCGGGCCGCGAGATCGGACTCGCAGCGGGCGAGCCGCCCGCGCGGCGCGGCTTTCCGCCTTCGGTGTTCGCGGAGTTGCCGCGTCTGCTGGAGCGCGCCGGGATGGGCGAGCGCGGCTCGATCACCGCGCTCTACACGGTGCTCGCCGAAGACGAGTCGGGCAGCGATCCGATCGCCGAAGAGGTGCGCGGCGTGCTCGACGGTCACCTGATCCTGTCGCGCGAGATCGCCGCGCAGAACCGCTATCCTGCCATCGACGTGCTCGGCAGCCTGTCGCGCGTGATGTCGCAGGTCATGCCGCGCGAGTTCATGGCGTCGTCCGCGCGGCTGCGCAAGCTGCTCGCGAAGCATCGTGAGGTGGACATGCTGCTGCAGATCGGCGAGTACCAGCCTGGCACCAATGCGCTCGCCGACGAAGCGATCGCGAAGATCGACGCGCTCAAGGCGTTCCTGTCGCAGCCGACGGATGCCTACGCGGACCCGGCTGAAACCGAGGCCGCGTTGCACGAACTTGCGCAGGGTGACGCGCAATGAGCGCGCCGAAACGGCAGATCGCTGCATTGTCGCGCGCCGTGTCGCGCCGCCAGCGCGCCGAACAGGACTTGCGCGCGCGGCTCGCGCAACGCGTCGCGGCACGCTTGCCGCTGGTGGAACGCGAAGCGCAGGCGCGCGGGCGCGCGGCGGAACTCGAAGCGCAGGCCCGTTCGTACCGGCAGCGCATCAGCGCGATGATGGCGGGCGCGGAGCCGTTTTCGATCGACACGTTGACAGCGATCCGCCTGTATGCGGACGAGGTCGACAGACAGTTCGCCACGGCATCCGACGCCGTGACGGCAGCGCAACAGGCGCTCGCCGCGCACGATGCGGAAATCGCGAGCACGCGCGGCGAGATCGCCAGGAACCGTGGACGCATCGACCTGTGCGAAAAGCGCATCGGCACGTTGCAGCGCGTGCTCGACGGCATTGCCGCCGACGCCGAAGACGAAGACATCGAGGAGACGGCGCTCGCGCGCCTTGCACGCGGATGAACGAGCTGTTGCAGTTTTATGGCCCCTGGTTGCTCAGGCACCTTGCCGTGCTCGGCGTCTGCTCGCTGCGGCTCTACGCGATCATGACGCTGTTTCCGCCCACCGCCGACGGCGTGCTGCAAGGCCGCCTGCGCAACGGTGTCGCGTTGAGCTTCTCGCTGTTCGTCGCGCTGGCGCAGCCGGAGTCGTTCGCCGAGTCGCTGACGGGTTTCGCGCTGGTGGTCACGAGCTTGCGCGAAACGCTGATCGGCGTCGTGATGGGCTTCGCGGCGGCAACGGTATTCTGGGTCGCGGAAGGCGCGGGCATCTATCTCGACAATCTCACGGGCTACAACAACGCGCAGTTGAGCAACCCGATGCTGTCGCAACAATCCACGCCGTCCGCGACGCTGCTTGGCCAGATTGCGACCGTTGCGTTCTGGTCGCTCGGCGGCATGCAGTTTTTGCTGGAGGCGCTGTACGAGTCGTATCGATGGTGGCCGGTTGCATCGACGCAGCCGATGTCGACGGATTTTCTGGCCGTGTTCGCGATGCATCAGACGGACACGCTGATGCAGACCATCGCGAAGCTCGCCGCGCCGATGCTGCTCGTCCTGCTGCTGATCGATCTCGGTGCGAATCTCGCGTCGAAGGCCGCGCAGAAACTCGATCTGAGCGCCTTGAGCCAACCCATCAAGGGCGCGGTGACGGTGCTGATGCTGGCCGTCTTCGCGGGGCTGTTCGTGCATCAGGTGCAGGATCAGCTCGACTTGCGGCTCTTCAGGGAGCAGGTCCGCGCGATCGCCCAACTGAGCGATCGCGGCACCGATCTGAAGCCCGGTGCGCAGACTCATCGTAACGAGCGCAACGGGCGCAACGATATCGCGCCGTGATGTGGGCGGCCCGCGCGCGACCCGCGCGCAACAAAAGAAGTGAGCTTTGTTGAGGGTTCTTGTCTGCCGCGCGCGCCAATTCTCAACTTTACTCAAGCCTCAACGGTTTCCTCTGATTATTGAGCTTTTCAGATTTCTGCCTGGCTACAGTGCATTCCGTCACCGCGACTTCATCAGCAAGAACGTCGCAATCGTTTCAACGCGCTCGCGCGGCGTCATCCCGACGGCGGCGCGCGCTCCACGACGGAATCAGCCATGCTCGTTACTTACTACTTCCCGTATGTGTCGATGCTCAACGCAGCGTCGGTGCCTTCCAGCGTCGTCGATCTGATCCGCAACGGTCATGTGCATGCCGCGGCGGCCAATGTGCAGCGGCTCGTCGATAGCCACGACGATGCGCCGCCTGCCGCGCTGCTGCAATTGCAGGGCGATCTGCAACTGTCGCTCGGCATGGAGGTCGATGCCGACGACTCGTACCGCGAAGCGCAAAAGCGCATGCGCGACGACAAGGACGGCATGCGCTTCGCGTCGTGCCGCAACGCGGGCTGGCAGGCGCTGTTCCGTTACCGCTACGGCACCGCGATGTCGTGCTTCATGCAGATCGCCGATCATCCGCTGGCGAGCGCGGCGCTGCGGCTCGATGCGCTGTTCGGCGCGTTCGGCGTGCTGTTCAGCGTGGGCCGTCTGCGCGATGCCGATGCCGTGCTCGATACGCTCGAAGACCTGCTCGACGAAGCGGCCTCGAACGGCGCGTTTCATCATGCCGACGGCTGGCAGCGTCTGTTGAGCACCGTGCGCTTCGACGTCGAAGCGCAGAGCACGCTGCGCTCGCGTGCGGCGCTGTCCGATCACATCTACTGGCAAGTGGGCCTGACAGGCGACGCCGCGCCGCGCGTCGCGCCGCAGCGGCCCGCCGCGCTGCGCCTGCTGACGGGCGCGATCGAAGACCCGTTGCTGCGTGGCCGCGTCGAGTTTCTCGATGGGCTTGCGCGGCTGGCGGGCGGCGAGCGCGAGGCGCAGCAGCGGATCGTCGCGCATGCGGAGTGGGCGGGCAAGCAGGGCATCCAGAACTATCAGAGTGCGGTGCGTATCGAGATCGTGCTTGCGAGTCTTGCGGGCGGCGTGTCGTCGCTGGCCGAGTCGGTGCTCGTGCTGCTGACGGCCGAGGTGCGCATGCCGCAGAGCCACCGGCAACTCGAGTATCTGTATTGCCTCGCGAAGCTGCGCCATTTGCAGGGGCGCAGCGGCGAGTCGCTGGAGCTGTACACGCGCTATGCGCTGGCCGCCGTCAGTTGCATCCGCGACGAAGCGGGCGCGCTCGCGCGCTACGTGCAGCGCATCGCGCGCGCGCCGGAACAGCTCGACGATATCGGCACGCGGTTGCCTGCGCGTTATCGTCGCGCGTACCGGTATCTGCTCGACAACCTGGAGCGCAAGGATCTGTCGATCCGCGAGATCGCCGCGCAAGTCGGCGTGACCGACCGTGCATTGCAAAGCGCGTTCAAGACGAGCCTCGGCTCGACGCCGACCGAGATCATCCGCCGCCTGCGCATGGAGCGCATTCGCGCGGAACTCGAAGCCGACGACAGCGCGCACGAGCAAGGCATTCTCGCGACAGCCGTCAAGTGGGGCGTCAGCAACCGCTCGACGCTCGTCAACAGCTACCGTCGCGAATTCAACGAATCGCCCTCGGACACGCTGAACCGCTGAGATTCTTTCGAGACCATTCCGCCAGAACCACACCTATACCGAGCGTCGAACATGAAACTCACATTCCGTCACCGCGCGATCGCGGCTGCCCTGTTGCTGATGGGCCTGAACGCGGGCCACGCCGCGCCGATCACGTGGCGGCCCGGCGAAGTGCATATATCCGTGGAAAGCCGCGATCTCAAAGACGTGCTGCGCGACTTCGCGGCTAGCCAGGGCATTATCGCGACGATCGCGCCGAACGTGCAGGGCACCGTGTCGGGGCGCTTCGATCTGCCGCCGCGCAAGTTCATCGACACGATGGCGGCGACGTTCGGCTTCGTGTGGTTTTACGACGGCAGCGTGCTGTCCATCAGCACCGCCGACGACGTGACCACCAAGGTCATCAAGCTCGACTTCGCGGGCACGCAGAGCCTGCGCTCGACGCTTAAACAGATCGGGCTCGACACCGACCGCTTCCCGATCGTCTACGACCCGGAGCAGGGCGTTGCGCTGATCACCGGGCCGCACCGGCTGATCCAGCTCGTCGACGAAGTGGCCGCGCGGCTCGACCAGAACGCGAACCGCCGCACGGGCAGCGAAGTGCGCGCGTTTCCGCTGCGCTACGGCTGGGCGGCCGACCACACGATCACCGTGAACGGCAAGACCCAGGTCGTGCCTGGCGTCGCGCATGTGCTCGCGAGTCTCTATCACCCGGAGCGCGACAGCGATCAGCAGGGCACCTCGCGCGCATCCGCCGACGGCACCGCGAACCTGCAACAGGTCAGCCCGTATGCGGACGTGCAGGGCGGCACCAACGGCGGCTCGCCGTACAACAACGGCGGCGTGAATCCGCCGCTGCCCGATGTGTTCGCAGGCGTGACGGCGGCGGGCGGCGGGCCCGTTGCGATGCCAGGCGCGGGCGGCGTGGGTGGCACGCAGGGCGGCGCATCGGGCAGCGGGCCGCAGAGCGCGGGCCGCGCGGCGACGGCGGCCGTGCCGGACGGCGCGGGCTCGCTGCCCGTCATCCAGGCCGACGCGCGGACCAATTCGGTGCTGATCCGCGATCTGCCCGATCGCGTCGGCCAGTACCAGCAGCTGATCGACCGGCTCGACGTGAAGCGCAGGATGGTCGAGATCGAAGCGCACATCATCGAGATCGACGACGGCGCGTTGAAGCAACTGGGCGTCGACTGGCATGCGCATTCGAGCCACGTCGATTTCCAGACGGGCAGCGGCAGCGCCAACGCGAACAACTTCAACGGCACGGTGAGCCCGACTTTCTCGTCGCTCGATACGGCGGGCAATCTCGTCGCCACGGCGACGCCGACGGGCGGCTCGCTCACGGCTGTGATCGGCGACGCGAGCCGCTATCTGCTGACGCGTATCGATGCGCTGGAGCAGACCAATCTCGCGCACATCGACGCGAGCCCGAAAGTGGCGACGCTCGACAACGTCGAAGCCGTGATGAACAACAAGACGCAGTTCTTCATTCCCGTCTCGGGTTTCACGTCGAGCAATCTGTTCAGCGTGCAGGTCGGCAATACGCTGCGCGTGCTGCCGATGGTGGTCGATACGAACGGCGTGCAGCAGATCAAGCTGCAGGTGCACGTCGAAGACGGCCAGCCGACGGGCAACAGCGTGAAAGACATTCCCGAGATCCGCACCAGCGAGATCGATACCGAGGCCGTGGTCGGCGAAGGGCAGAGTCTGCTGATCGCCGGTTACCGGATCGACAACGACTCGACTCTGAATACGGGTGTGCCCGTGCTGTCGAAGATTCCCGTGCTCGGCGCGCTGTTTCGCTCGCGCACGCATCAGAGCAGCCACATGGAACGGCTCGTGTTGCTGACGCCGCGCGTGATCGAATTCTGAGCGCGGCTTCAGTCCGCGTCGCGGACCGTGTAGGGCGGCGCCTGCACGACGGGCGCTGCCGCTTGCAGGATGTCTTCGCGGCACTTCGTGCTGGGCGGATAGATACGCTCGCAGTTGATCGTGCGCTTGGTCTGCTTCGCGGCAGCCCCTTGCGACGCGAGGCGGCGTTCCCAGCCTTCCGTGTAGACGGCGCCCCACGGACCGAGATCGAGAATGGTCGTGTACCAGTCGATGCAAAGCGGCAGCATCGCGAGGCCCAGCAGGTCGCAGACGGCGTTGTGGCCCGCATGGCGCCCCATCGGGCGGCTGTGCTGGCAGGACATCACGGATGGCCGCTCGCCGTCGATCAGGATGCGCGCGCAATCGCCCGCTGCGAAAACGCCGGGTACGCTGTCGACGCGCAGGAAGGCATCGACGGGCACGCGTCCGAATGCATCGGGTGTGACGGGGAATTGCGCCGTCAGCGGACTGGCGCGCATGCCGCCGCACCAGACTACCGTTGCGGCGTCGATGGGTTCGCTGTTTGTCAGTTGAATGCCGTCGCGTGTGACGGATTCGAGCGACACGCCCGGCCGAAGCTCGACGCCTTGCGCGCGCAGCGCTTCTTCGATCACCGGCTGCGCGCCGCCCATCGCCTGGCCGATCTTCGCGGAGCGGTCGGCGAGAATCACGCGCACCTCGGCGCTCGCGTTGCCGCCTGCAATGCCGCGCAGACGCGCGGGTAATTCGGCGGCGAGTTCGACGCCCGTCAGGCCTGCACCCACGACAACCACCGTATAGCGTCCCGGCGCCTCGGGACGTTCCGGCAAGGCAAGCAGATGTGCATGCAGCTTCGCGGCGCCGTCGAAGGTATCGACGTCGAAGGTGAACTCGCGCAGCCCGGGAATGGCCGGGCGCGCCAACTCGCTTCCCGCTGCGAGGATCAGGCGGTCGTAGCTGATCCATTGAGTAGATGAATCGCCGGATTCGAAGCCGACGCGACGATCGGGCAGATCGATCGAGCGGACCATGCCCTGAAGCCGCCGCACGCCCGCCGGATCGAGCACGTCGGCCAGCGGCACGAGCGTGGCGTCGAGCGGCTGCTCGTAGTTGCGCACGCGAATGCTGTGACACGGCGTGCTGTTGATCACGACGACTTCGACCTGATCCGCGGGGACGCGCAGCTCGTCGAGCTTGCGCGCCGCGCCGAGCGCGCTCCACAGTCCGGCAAAGCCGGCGCCGATCACTACGATCCGCTTCGTGTCCGTTTCCATGTCGGGCGTGCTCCCTGGATTGGAGTGTGGGGCGCAACGTCATTGGTTGCGCGTGAACCTATCTGTGTGCGAGCGTCGGCATCCGGTAATCTTTGCGTTTCCTGTCCACCTTCTGTGCGCCGCCTAACAGTAGCGCCTTTGGGCAAACATTACCATCGCTGGGAGTGGACGTTCGCGCGCCATTTTTTACGACCCGTTTGCCGCTATATGTGTGGGACCTCGCGCTGATCCGGCCTCGATACGCTCTATGATCGGGTCGTGACTACCGCGATCGCAAGACAGAATTCGACGCTTCGGTTGGAATACCGCCGTCTGTCATTACAAACTCCAGTTCAAGCGATGAAACCATCGTGCTCCGGATCGCATGAGTGCCCGGTGCGAACGGGTGTGTCTCACACGGGTCGACGCAGCGGCGGCGATGAAAGATTTAGTCAGGAATACTGGTAAAAGGCACGATACCCACGGCGATCCTGTGACCGCCGCGACCGTATCTCGGCCTTCTCAGGGCTGGAGCACAGCCAGGTACGGTTTACTCATCAACGGGTGAGCGATGCGCAGGCTGAATTCAATAAGAATCCTTCGCGCAGTCACAGCGACGACTGTCGTCGTGCACCACGTCCTGATACAGGACGGGCGGATGTTCGGCGAATTTCGCGTCGACGTATTCTTCGTACTAAGCGGCTTTGTGATCGCACTCGCGCTCGAAGCGGGCACGCACAGCGTGCGTGACTTCGTCACAAGCCGCTTGGTGCGGATCGTGCCGCTCTATTGGCTCGCGACGTTGCTGGTGTTCTTTGGCGCGCTGCTTAGACCCGATCTGTTCAATTCGACGACCGCCAACATCCCTGGTCTGCTGAAATCGCTTTTCTTCATTCCATACAGGAAAGAGAGCGGCCATATGTTTCCGATGCTGTTCGTCGGCTGGACGCTGAACTACGAGATGCTCTTCTACGCGACGTCGGCGCTTGCGCTGTGGCGGTTCCGGCGGCATGTCCCGTTGATATTCGCGGCGATCACGCTGATGCTCGCCACGCTGTTCCTGATCGCAAGCCTCGCCCATTCGAGCCGGCCGATCGTCGAATTCCTCGCCTATGACCGGTTGCTCGAATTCCCGTTGGGTATCGCCGTGTGGTTCGTATGGAGGAAAGGGGTGCGCATTCCCGTCGCGCTGGCCGCGACGGGAGCCGTCGCGATGTATGCGCTGATGACCTGTATCGAACGGGTATGGCCGGACATCTCCCCGCTTCTGGGAAATGGCGTGCCGACCTGTCTGCTGCTGCTGAGCACGCTGAGTCTCGAAGGGCGCGTGGTGGACAGCGCCTTCACACGCGGATTGCTGTATCTCGGCGATGCGAGCTATGCGACCTACCTCAGCCACCCGTTCGTCATCGAGGCAATGCGCAAGCTGGTCCCCAAAGTCGTGCATGGTTTCGATGTGCGCTCGCCAACAGGGGTGATCCTTGCGATCGTGGTGGCTTCGGCGGTGGGTTGCGTGGTCTATCGCTACATCGACAAGCCGTTGCATCGCGCGATCGGGCGCCTGATCAAGGTCAAGCGTGCCGTCAATGCGCCTGCTGCGGGTAAGGACGCGTCTTGCCGTGTGACCTGAGGGGCGGCCGCGCGTGAAGCCTAGTAGGCACCGCCCGTATCGACGGAAAGATAGAGCATGTCATGTTCGAGAAGGTTGATGAAATGCTCGTCTTCCTGGATCAGCTCCTCTAGCACGTCGCTGTTGGACAGCACGCCGATAACCCGTCCGGAATCGATCACGGGCAGATGCCGTATCCGCCGGATATGCATCAACGCGAGGCACTGTTCGCACGTGTGCTCGGGCGTGACGTAAAACACCTGGGTCGTCATGATGTCGCCCACTTGGGTCCCGGCGGCACTGCGGCCGGCCAGTTCGACCTTGCGCGCGTAGTCGCGCTGCGACAGGATGCCGACAAGATTGCTGCCCTGCAACACCAGCACCGTGGTGACATCCTCGTCGGCCATCAGACGCAGCGCCGTTAGCACGGCGTCCGTGGGGCCGACCGAAATCACGTTCCGGGGGTTCTCGGACAGAATTTGCCGGGCGCTCTTTCTCTCCTTTTTCATGATCGTCTCCACGAGAGGACGGACAGCTGCGCACGCCGGCGCCATCGATCTGCTTACGTGCCTGCCCGTTTTTCAACGATGGTTCATTCAAGTGTAGTCGCTTCGTGGAGGTGCGGATCCGGCGTCGAAGGCCCCGCCGGTGCGGTCGGGCATGTGGCGGCCGAAGGGCCGGTTACCGAACGCCGTTGAAGGTGCGCCGGGCGAGATGTCTGGCGGTCTGTAGCGTTTGGCGGGTTCGCGCTGGATATCGAAGCTTGCGGTCGCTTCCGCGATGCCGCGACGGGCCGTTCCGGGGCGCGGCGAACGGCGTACACTGTTAATACGGCGAAACTGCCGTGTCGGAGGTTGCTATGGCCCGAAAGTTCTCTGATATCTTCAGGCGGCGCCCAGTGACAGGCGCCCCTGACGACGCAGCCCACGGTGAATCTCAAGCGCAACGAGATGAGCACACGCGGTTTTCACCGGCGCAGGCCAAAAAGCTCTGGGAGACGATAGGTCGTCGTCGCCACAGAGATGCGCGGGGCCGCTAGCGTAAGCTGCCTGCGGCGACTGCGCCCGCAATCACCGCAACGGCGGGGCTGAATCGAATGGCCTGTTCGCCCCGCTCCATCCATCTGCAATCGCGCGGCGAGTGACAATGCTGTCTGTCGCGATGAATCAGGCGCTCAAAGCCCGCCCGTCTCGATGAGAGGGCGGGCTTTTTTTGGCGCACATCGCGGAAGACCGTGTCGGGGGGCGCCCGTTTCTCAACAGATCGCTCGGCATAGCGAAATGATTTGACGGGTTGCATACGAGCAAGCTGCAGCGCTTTCCATCGAACGCAGGTCTTTTCGGGAAACGCCGGACTGGCGAGGAGCAGGCTGTGTAAAATCCGGGTTCGAGAACCTTCACAGACTGCCGTCCATTCGACGCGATGCGCGCATGATCAGCCTTGATATGAGCCCAGCGCTGCTCAACTGCGGCAGTTCCGGAATCTGACGCGGCACACGCACAATGTCGGTCGACCTCGTCTGGATTCACGCAACATATCAACACCGACAATGCGGAGAGGGGCGTGGCCGTCAACTTCGACCTGAATGACTTGCAGGCGTTTCGAGCCGTTGTGGAACTGGGAAGCTTCCGCAAGGCCGCCGACGCGGTCAACATTTCCCAGCCGGCCTTGAGCCGCCGCATCGACAAGCTCGAGGCGGCGCTTGGCGTGCGCCTCTTCGAGCGCACCACGCGCAGCGTCACGCTCACCACCGTCGGGCGCGTGTTCGCCCCGAGCGCCGAGCAACTGCTCGACGATCTCGACGTCGCGCTGCTTGGCATCCGGGATGTCTCGTCGAGCCGCCTGGGTCATGTGACGATCGCCTGTGTACCGTCGGTGGCCTACTATTTCCTGCCAAACGTTGTCGCGAGTTATCACAGCCGTTTTCCACGCATCCGGGTCAAGCTGCTGGATTCGAGCGCGAACGAGGTGCTTGGCGCCGTCATCAGCGGCGAAGCCGATTTTGGCGTGAGCTTCATGGGCAGCCAGGAATCGGAGGTCGAGTTCAAACTCCTGTTGCAGGAGCGCTTCGTTGCCGCGTGCCGTCGCGACCATCCGCTCGCGCGCAAGAAGCGTGTGAGCTGGAACGAGCTTTACGAGCACGAGTACGTCTCCGTCGACAAGACCTCCGGCAACCGCCTGCTGCTCGATCAGGCGCTCTCCGCCGTGGCCCCGCGCGTGCCGAGCGTCTGCGAGACGCGCCACGTCACGACCATGCTTGGGCTGGTCGAAGCGGGGCTCGGCGTCGCGGCCGTGCCTTCGATGGCCATGCCCGGGCGCGAGCATCCCATCCTGACCAGTGTGCCGCTGGTCGATCCCGTGGTGAAAAGGCGCGTCGGCATCGTCACGCGGCGCGGACGGCCGCTCACGCCTGCCGCGCAGGAGTTTCACCGGACGATCATTGAAATGAAGCGCGGCGTTGCCGTGAACGGCGATATCGAGAGCAGCGGTGTGAACACGAAAGAGAAAATCAGAAGGAAGACAGCATCGTGACGTTGGCAAGGCCGCTTCGGTTGCTCTACGTGCAGGTCTTGCTGGGCATGGCGCTCGGCGTGAGTCTGGGGCACATCTGGCCGCAAGCCGGCGCGTCGCTCAAGCCCCTCAGTGATGCATTCGTCGGTCTGGTGCGGATGATGATCGCGCCGATCGTGTTCTGCACCATCGTCTCCGGCATCACGTCACTCGCAAGCGGCTCGACGATCGGACGCACGATCCTCAAGGCGCTGGCGCTTTTCTATCTGCTGACGGCCATCGCGCTCGTCATTGGCCTTGCAACCGCCTACGCGCTGCGCCCCGGGGCGGGCATGCACATCGACCTGCGCCACCTGGACACGAGCCTGCTCGCGCAACTTGCCGCGCACTCGCCGCCGCGCGGGTTGGACGAGTTCGCGTTGAACCTGATCCCCGAGACGCTCGTCGGGGCGTTCGTGAAGGGCGATGTGCTGCCCGTGCTTCTGCTTTCGCTGCTGTTCGGTTTCGCGCTCAATGCGAACCCGCGTGCGGGGCGGGCGGTGCTCGAACTCATCGACGGGGTCGCCGACCTGGTCTTTCGCATTCTCGCGATGATCATGCGGCTTGCGCCCGTGGGCGCGTTCGGCGCGATGGCCTTCACGGTGGGCCGCTTCGGCATCGGCTCGGTCAGCTCGCTCGGCATGCTGATGGTGTCGTTCTATCTGGCGTGCCTGCTGTTCGTCGCACTGGTCCTTGCGCCGCTTGCACGGCTGCACGGCTTCGCGCTGTGGCGGTTGTTGCGCTACATGCGCGAGGAACTGGTGATCGTGCTCGCAACCTCTTCGACGGAGCCTGTCCTGCCGCGGCTGATCGTGAAGCTGGAAGCGCTTGGCTGCGACAGGGGGATCGTCGGCCTCGTTCTGCCAGCAGGCTACTCGTTCAATCTCGACGGCACGGCGATCTATCTGACGCTGGCTTCCGTGTTCATCGCGCAGGCGTGCGACATCCCGCTCACCTGGCCGCAGATCGCGACGATGCTCGCCGTCATGCTGCTCACTTCCAAGGGCGCGGCGGGCGTGTCCGGCAGCGGGCTCGTCGCGCTCGTCGCGACATTGACCGTGATTCCGGATTTGCCCGTCGCCGGCGTGGCGCTGCTGGTGGGAATCGACCGGTTCATGTCGGAGGCGCGCGCCCTGACGAGCGTGATCAGCAATGCGTGCGCGGTCATCTTCGTTTCGCAGTGGGAAGGGGCCTGCGACCGCGGGCGTCTCCTGCAGATGCTGCGCGGCCCGGCGCCGCGCGACGCGGACGACACCGACGCCCCCGCCGCGAACACGCCAGGCTGACGGGCAGGCGGCTCACGGCACGCCTTCCGGCTCGCCGTATCTCAATGCATCGTGACGGAATCGAGCCCGGTCGATCTCACTTCGGGTTGTACTTCGGGCGAAGCGAGATAGTCGAGGAGGGCTTTGGCTTCCTTCGGATGCTGTGCGCCGATGGGGATGCCCGCAGCGTAGCGCGTGACGGACTGCAGGGACTCGGGAATCTTTCCGACGAATGTCGCGCCCTTGACGGGTAACAGCTCGCTCACCTGCTGGAAGCCGATTTCGTAGTCGCCGTTTGCCACCACCGACGCCACTGGAATCTTCGGAATCATCTTCGCCTTCGGCTTGACCTGATCCTCGATACCGAGCCGCTTGAAGAGTTCGCGCTCGATATACACGCCGCTCGCGCTGTCCGAGTAGGCGATCGACCCGGCGTGCAGCAGGGCTTGCCTGAGCGCCTCGACCGAGCTGATGTCGGGCTTCGCCGCGCCGTCGCGCACGACCATGCCGATGCGCGAATCGGCCAGTTCGACCCGCGATCCGGGGACGATCTTGCCTTCCTTGATCAGATCGTCGAGTGCGTAACCGACCATGATCACGACGTCGGCGGGCTCGCCGCGCGTAAGACGGTTGGGAATCGCCTCCGGCGATTTGCCCATCGAGGGCCCGAGCGCCGTGTCGAGCGTATTGCCCGTCGCGGACGCGAATTTCGGGCCGAGCGCCTTGTACGCGGCGGTGAAGCCGCCCGAGCTCATGACGTGCAGGTCGGCGGCCTGGACGCTCGCTGCCGCCGTCGACGTTGCCACGAGCGCGACGGTACAAAGTTTCAGAAGAAGGTTTTTCATGGATGAAGGTGTATCGGGTTGCGTATTCAGACGTGTGCGGGACGAGCGCGGGATCAATGCGCTGGCGTCAGCGTCACGGCGCGGCGGCGATAGAGCGCGAGTGTCGCGCACAGGGCGCAGACGGCGGCGAAGCTCATCCAGTAGCCGGGCGCGGCCTTGTCGCCGCTAACGTGAATGAGGGCGGTGGAGATCGCGGGCGTGAAACCGCCGAACACCGCCGTCGCGAGACTGTAGGCCAGCGAGAACCCCGCGACGCGCACTTCCACGGGCATCACTTCCGTCAACGCGACGACCATCGCGCCGTTGTAGATGCCATACATGAACGAGAGCCACAAGAGCACGAGCAGCATGTTGATAAAGCTCGGCGCGTGAGCGAGCAGCGACAGTGCCGGATACGCGGTCGCGATGGCGAGCACCGTCATGGCGAGCAGCAGCGGCCGGCGGCCAATCCTGTCGGAGAGCGCCCCGCCGATCGGCAGCCACACGAAGTTCGACACGCCGACGCACAGCGTCACCAGCAGGCTGTCCGCGGTGCTCAGGTGCAGGACCGTCTTGCCGAAGGTGGGCGCGTAGATCGTGATGAGGTAGAAACTCGTGGTGGTCATCGCCACCAGCATCACGCCTGCGATCACGACGGCCCAGTTCTGGACCAGCGTGCGGAACACCTCCTTCATGGCCGGGCGATGCTGGCGCGCCTTGAACTCCTGCGTTTCCTCGAGATTGCGGCGCAGCATGAAGATGAACGGCACGATCATGCAGCCGACGAAGAACGGCACGCGCCATCCCCACGCCGCGATGGCCGTCGCGTCCAGCCATTGATTGAGCGCGAAGCCGAGACCTGCCGCCACGACGATCGCCACCTGCTGGCTCGCGGACTGCCAGCTCGTGAAGAAGCCCTTGCGGCCGGGCGTGGCCATCTCGGCGAGATACACGGACACACCGCCCAGCTCCGCGCCCGCCGAGAAGCCCTGCAGCAGCCGCCCGATCAGCACCAGCGCCGGTGCCATCAGGCCGATCGTCGCATAGCCCGGTACAAAGGCGATCAGGATGGTGCCGCTCGCCATGATGGAGAGCGTGACGATCAGGCCCTTGCGGCGGCCGACGTCGTCGATATAGGCGCCCAGCACGATCGCGCCCAGCGGCCGCATCAGGAAGCCGGCGCCGAAAACCGCGAAGGTCATCATCAGCGAGGCGAATTCGCTCGCGGCGGGAAAAAAGACGTTGGCGATCTGCGTAGCGTAGAAGCCGAACAGAAAGAAGTCGAACTGCTCGAGGAAATTCCCGGCCGTCACGCGGAAAACCGCTGCGGCCTTTGAATGCCCGGGCGAAGGAATAGAGGGCGAGGGGTGCATCGAGGTGTCTCCTGAAATCCTGTGAATGCGCGGTAATCCGGCGGATTGTCGTTTCAGGAATGTTCGCCCGGAACCGGTCAAACGATAAGTGCAATGTTGTGAACGATTGATGTTCATTGGTTATCAATCGATGCCGTGCCGGCGTCACGCTTTGCGGTGCGGATGCGCGCGGCGGCACTTTGCCTGATCGCTCAACTCGCGCCGCGCGTCGCCGTTAACCCGTACGACGTCCCGCACCCATTCGCCGCGTCACTTCGCTCGCTTCGCGACGTATGGGCTCGAATCGTTGGGCCCGGACTGCAAGTTTGCCAGGGTTGGCAACACCGCGCCATGGACGTCCGTGCTGCACGGCGTGCGATCAAACAAACATCTCTCATGGTTTTCAAAGGACTCTGTACCGCATTAGTCGCAGTCGTGCTGAACCTGGCGGCTGCGTCCGGTTGCGAGGCTCAATACTCCACCGGCTGGTTGGCCAACACACATGGCACGGCGACGACTCGCGTGGGCAATGTGGCTCGCTCGATGTGGGTGGCATCGGAAGGGGTGATCTATACCGCGTCGATGTGGGACGAGGGCGAGGGCGGCATCGCGATGTATCAGAATGGACAGAACATCGGGTCGATCGGCGCGCACGGCGAGTTTCAGGGCGGCGCGATCACGGGCAACTCGACCTCGCTGTTCGCCGCGCTGCAGTTCAACGTCGCATATGGAAGCGGGAAGATCGGTCGATACAACCGGCAAAGCCGCACGCGTGACCTGCTCATTGCGGTAAGCGACACGACCACCGAACGCCTCGCGGATGTCGTCACGGGACTCGCGACGTCCGGCGCGCTGCTCTACGCGAGCGATTTTCCAGGCAGCCGGGTGCGCGTGTACACGACCTCGGGGGACTGGTTACGCGATATCGCTGTGGCAGGGCCGGGCGCGCTCGCGGTGGACGCGGGCGGCAACATCTGGGTCGCGCAGCCGGGCACGGGTGCCGTGGTCCAGTTCAGCCCGACAGGCGAACGCAAAAATACCATCCAGCTGGCGGCGAAAGCACAACCCGCTTCGCTGTATTTTGACGCGGTCACCGGGCAGCTATGGATTGGCGACGAAGGGCCGGACATGAACATCAAGATCTATGACGTCTCCAGCACACCGTATGTTGCCGGAACATTTGGTGTTCAAGGCGGATACCTCAATACAGTCACGGGGATCAAGGGGCAGGTAGGCGACGGGCGGTTCACGCGCGTGACGGGGATTGGCCGGGATTCTGCGCGCAATCTCTATGTGCTGAACAACCCGTGGGGCGGATCATGGGACCTCGGCCGCAACGGAGGCACCGACATCCACGCATACGATGGCACCGGCGTGTTGCGCTGGCAGCTCCAGTCGGTGAACTTCGAAGGCAACGCCGCGCCGGACCCTGCCACCGACGGGGCAATCTTCTACGGCGGCATGCACATCTACGCGGGCACTCCGGGAGGCGCGTACGTTGCGAACACAATCGATCCGTTTACCTACCCCGCCGATCCGCGCATCAATCTAGCCGACCACGAACGCGGCGAACATTTCGCCCAGGTCGTCAGCGTGGGCGGACACCGGATACTCGTTGCAGCAAGCCAGAACCCGGATACCTTTTACTTTTTCCATTTCAATCGGACCAGCGGGTACATTGCGATTCCCGATAGCACGCTGCCGGGAACGGCGTTCGGTACGACGGTAAAAGTCCGAAACGGCTTTTGCCTGGATAGCAAGGGCGATATCTGGGCTGGCCTCGACAAGACCAACGCGATTTCACACTATCCGCTGACGGGTTTCGACGCGGACGGCAAACCGTTGTGGGGTGCCGCGATCACGATGCCGATTCCGGCGACGATCTCGCAACTGACGCGCATCATGTACCTGCCCGAAAGCGATACGATGGTACTCACCGGGATCACGGGCAGCACGGACTGGACCGCGGTTGGATCGCGTGTCGAGGTGTATCACGGGTGGCTGGCCGGCAACAGAACTGCGCCGGATCCCGTGATCAACCTGACTGGCGCCAATCCCAAATCGGTCGTGGCCGCAGGGAATTATCTTTTCGTGGGCTACGTCCATACCGTGCCGAATATCGACGCGTACAACCTCACGACGGGGAAGCTCGATATCACGCTCGTCAATAGCAACCCGAACGCAGTCGATGTCGGCAACGACGTGGACTCGATGTATGGACTTCGGGCGTACCGGCGTTCGAACGGCGAATATGAAGTCACGAAGGACAACTACAACGATTCGAGCATCGTGCTTTATCGCTGGACGCCGGCCGCCTCGAGCGGGGCCGGCGCGAGTGCGGCGAAGTCGATGATGGTGTCGCCATTCAAGTGAATTGACGATGCGCATGAGCCGCGGCGATCGGGCTGACGCATCATCCTGGATGAATGGCGTGCCGTTCGTGCGTCGCCTCAGCGCGCAACGACGAACGATGTGTGCATGCCCATCTCATAGTGCCCCGGCCGGTTGCAAATCAGCACGTAGTGTCCTGGCGCGAGTTTCAATGACAGGTGCTTTGTCGAGCCCTGCGCCAGGTCCTCCACTTCGCCCATTTTCTTGAACCGGCTTTCCGTGACCTGGCCTTTGTGGACAGGCAGATGCGCATCGTCCATGTCTGTCTTCAGCACCACCAGCTCATGTTCGGTATTGCCGCTCGTTGCGTTGTTCACCTCGAGCGTGACCCGCCCGGCATTCACCGTAACGGGATCGAGTTGAATCATGTTGTCCGTGAGCTTGACATGGATCGTCCCGTCGGCATTGGCGCTCAGCGGCGCAACGCCGAGTGCGAGCGCCGCCAGCATGTACACAGCATGGTTTCTGTCGATCATGATGTTTCTCCTCGAAGGGCTGCGTCGCCTCGCCACGGCGCCGGATTCGCCGGCCCCGTAAGCTCCTGGGTCCAATGTTCTCTCCATGAGTGTCGGGCGTCTGCGGAAACGTTCTCCAATCTGCATGGGTAAGAACCCTCGTCATCGTCGCGGTCGCTCGAGACCACTTATCGCGGCGCTCAAAGCTTCGCCTTCGCGCAGCGGCGCAAGCAGGCTTGCACACATTGCGCGCGTGAATGTCATCACGGATGAAGGACCCGAGCTTGCCAGTGCCGGCGAGCCTCGCAGATAGAACGTGAATGGGTGTCGAAATATTCCGCCCAATTTCGGCCTTCAGGCGGATGCTCGCTTTCGAAATTGCGGAGGATGGTCAGTCGATGGTGAGGGATCGGTTGTGACAGGGTGCTGGTCCATTGCAGCACCTGTTGAGAGCGCTTACTTCATCGAAGCACCATGCCAGGCCATTTGCGATGTCTGTGCGGCACCGAACAGAACCGATCGCGAACCAGGCGAATAGTGGCAGTCGTGCAAGGCCGAACTGGGAATCGTGATGCGCGTTAATCTCTCTCTCCCTCTGTTTGTTCTGCCATTCCTGGTTGTCGGCTGCAACACGCCGCCCATTCCGCCGGGAAAGTCCGTCGATATTCCGACTGCTCTGGAACACGTTTTAGATGGCCTGTGCAATGCGAAGAAGAATCTCGCGGCACACAAGCAGGACTATGGCGTTGCGCTCGATTCGATTACCGTGGAGCTTGATCTGACTGTCGACGGGACAAAGAATCCTCCCGTGGCGGTTGCCCCCGATATTCAGTTTGTTCCGACCGTCAGTTACGGGCAGATCATCACAGCGACCAAGGGAAGCAGGCTCACGCTTACATTCAGGAATACCGCTGCCACCAGCGCGTCAGGCGGCGTGGAGTGCAACGTCTCCAAACAGTAAATCACGCACGGGAACGGCGCAGCCGATCGTAGCCTGGTGGTCGCGCCGTGCGTTCAACGCTTCGTCACCGATAGATACGCGGCGACCTGATCGATTTGTTGTTCATCGAGTGCGGACGCGACGGCCTTCATCGTGCCGGGCTTCGCGCCGCTTTCCTTCGCGCGTGCCTGAAACGCATGGATTCGGGCGATCGTGTATGCAACCGGCTGACCTGCAATGGCAGGGAAATGCGCACCGTTGCCCCTTCCGCCTGCACCGTGACAACTGAAGCAGGCGGGAACGCCGGGCGCGCCCAGTTCGGCCAGTTGCTCGCCAGCCGAGAGAACCGCTGCTGATGATCCAGGAACCGCGACGACGGCAGGCTTCGGCGTTTGCGCGGCCGGCATGCCGTCTGCGGCCGGGACCCGGTTTTGTGCAAAGCACGTGCTCGCGAATGCGCAGAGCGATAGTGTCGCGCACACGCGCGCCATCACGCTGAAGAATGAATCGGTATTCGGGTGGGGGCCGCGTAAGTTCAGAGTATCCATCGTTCGCTTTGCACCAGGCTGAGCCTATACGGTACGCACATGCAGGGCGCGGAAAGGTCAGGAACGCACGGCTTTTTCGGATCTCAACGCTCGCACGCGATGTGGCCGCCTTACCGCGAAGTGGCCTGCAAGATGCGCTGCGTTTTGTCTGATCACGTACACGAGCGCGAGGTCCGCAGACGCACTGCATCAGAAGGATTTCGATCGGCTTGCGCGCAGCGTACAGGTTGATTGCCTAAGGTGACTTCAGCGTTTATGCTGAACAGATTGTGCTGCGTGGTGAATGACGAATGATGAATGACGATCCGCGCGGCCAGGTGGCCTATCCCACTCGACGTGACATGGGACTCAGGTTGGCCCGACGCGGGACGTCCCATGCTTCAGTTCGAGTCGGACCGTTGAACACAGGATGTTCGAGCGACGGGAGAAGTCCATGCGCAAGCCTCTACAGACGGGCGCTATGTTGATGGCACTTGCCCTTGGCGGATACGCAGCCGCTCATCCGGACATCGCGAGTTGCTGCTTTCGAGAATCTGATTCGGGCGAGAGTAGGGAAAGCCACGCGGCAAGCGTATCGCAGGCAATGGCGACCGGCGATGACAGGAACGTAGCAATCCAGGATGGGTCGGTTCCCGAGGATTCGTTCCGTCCCATCGAACGCGTGGCTCCCGGCAGACTGGATAAATCGGTCAGTTACGTGAGCACGGTTCGCGAGGGCGTGACGAACAGCAACGTCGATGACGGCAGACCAGCCCTCCATCCGTCGACGCCGGACACGGCGGCGACGCTCCCTGCCACGATGGGTGCGCCGCGCGTTGTCCTGGATGGCACGGCCATGCTCACCGGTAGCTGGCTAAGCAGCGGCCAATACGTACTCACGTTCGTCCTGAACGCCCGGAATTGACGCCAGGCGACTGACGCCATGTGGCGATTGCGCCCGTTCTTCAAGACGTTCGAAGCGCCTTGCGGCGAAGCTGGCCGACCGATAGCCACAACGCAGAAACGAGAAAGTAGACGGCGCCTACGGCTGCGTAGCCGGCCACCCTGCTAATCGCGGAATGCGTCGGCGCGCCGCTTTGCGTCAGGAAAAATGCCCCTGCCAATGCCGACTGTCCGCCGCTCAGGATCATCGCCCATTGCGCGCCAAGGTGTTTCCAACGGCGGACGGCAGTGGCGAGTTGAAGCAATCCGGAAAGTATCGCCCAGGCGCCGAATACACCCAGCACCCAGTTCAATCCCAAGGCGACCATCACCGCAACCGTTGCAACGGAACTGACGATGACGTTGATGGCTTGAGTACGATTTTCAGCCAGCCCACCGTTACGCGACGCGTCGATGTAATTGGCCAGAGCATCCCACGCGGGATACACGACCAGCAGTGCAACTGCGGTGACCGGGAAGTGCTGCCCGACGGAGAAAGCCAGTACGACCCAGGCAACGGAAAATGCAGTCCGGACGAAATAGTAGCGCGTGAGCCAGCGTTCTTTCTGAGCTCGAGTGATATCTTCCTGACGATCAACCATTGCAACTCCCTAACGGATTCTAATGAACGTGCCGAAGGGAAGGATCGCACTGGATTGGAGCCGGTGGCATCGGTCAAATGACCGACCATGGGCGGGCGTGCGTTGTGCGATAGACGTGCGTAATGGAGGCCTGGTAAGAAATATAAAATGATTCCGGCTTCATTTAAATGGTGCCGCGTAAGGCGATTCGATTCTCACGATTCATTCTAAAAAGCACCGTTTCCGCGCGGGGCGCACCAGTTATATGGTTTCGGTCATTTTTTCCACGAAGCGCCGGGCAAATGCAGGTTTTACCATTGCATGAAAATGCCAGCCGCATATTTAACCTTTTTTGAATCGCTTTTTATGATCATTTAAAAATTATTGGGTCGCCTGTTCGTTTTGATCTTGTAAAATCGCGCGCATTAATCAGCAACAAACAAGAAGAGGCGTTATGGGGGCGCAGGATATTATCGCGGCCGTCACGGGTGGGCTTGCGCAGGGCGACCGGTTGTTGAAGCTGGATACGCCGCTGGGCGGCGACCTGGTTGTGCCGCAGCGGGCGGTGGGCAGTTCGCGCATCGGGAGGCACTTCGATTTCACCGTCGACGTCGTCTCGACTTCTTCGGGCATCGAACTTAAGAAACTGATCGCGCAGCCCGTCACGCTCTGGCTACAGCAGTCTGACAAGTCTTATCTGCCTCATAACGGCTTCGTGCACACCGCACGCCGGCTCGGCTCTGACAGTGCGCTAACCAGTTATCAGATCGGGTTCGCATCGTGGATGCATTTTCTCAAGTTCCGGCGCGACCAGCGTATCTGGCAGGACATGAGCGTCGAGGATATCGTCAGCGATGTGTTCAACGCGCATCCTCAAGCCCAAGGGCGATTCCGGTTTGAACTGTCGAAGCCGCGTCCCATACGCTCGTATTGCCGGCAGGACGAGTACGACTGGAACTTCGTGCATCGGTTGCTGGAGTCGGAAGGCCTGTATGGTTTCTGGCAGCAGGCGCAGGACGGCAAATCTCATACGCTGGTGATCACGGACAAGCTCTCGGCGTTCGTCGCGATGTCACCCGGAACGGTGCAGTTTTATCGCGCGGGAACGAACAGCGAAGCGGATGCGCTCACGCAATGGTCGGGCACGCGCACGCTTCAAAGCGCGCTGCTGACCACGCGCACGTTCGACTACAAAAGCCCGTCCAGCGTATATAACCCGAAGGGCACCAGCACTCCCACGATGCCCACGCAAGGTGCGTTGCCTGCGCAAGCCGAGGTCTACGAATACACGGGCGCTTACACGTATGGGCCGCAGGATCGCGGTGACGCGCTCTCGCGCATCCGTGTGGAGGAATGGGAGTCGCAAGCGAAGCGCTTTCACGGAGCGGGAGGCGTGCGTGGCATCGACGCCGGACGGCGCTTCTCATTGAGCGGGCATCCCGATCACGACCGTGATGCTGCCGGTCAACGGGAGTTTGCCGTGATCGAGACCGTCTGGACGATTGAGAACAACCTGCCTGTCAACCGTGATGCGCCGGTGTTTCCTCATAGCCTGCAGGCGTCGGTGGCGGCCGTCCGTGCGCGGCATGAAGGTGCGACGGCGGCCGGCCCGGTGTCCGTCAACGGATCGGAAGGATTCTTCCGGGTCGATATCGAGGCGCAGCGCACGACGGTGCCGTATCGCAGTCCGCTCGAGCACGAAAAGCCAGACGTGCAACTCGAATCGGCAATCGTTGTCGGGCCGGGGAACGAAGAAGTCTATAGCGACGAACTGAATCGCATCAAGGTGCGCTTCATCTGGGACCGGCTCAATAGCGGAGACGAACGCGCGTCGTGCTGGCTGCGCGTCGTGCAATCGGATACGGGTGGCCGTTATGGCGGTGTGCATCTGCCGCGTGTCGGCGAGGAAGTTCTTGTCGATTATGTCGATGGCGATTGCGACCGGCCGATCGTGGTTGCCCGGATCTACAACGGCGCGATGAAGCCGCAATGGCATTCGAACGGCTTGCTGTCCGGTTACCGGTCGAAGGAATTCGGAGGCAGCGGATACAACCATCTGGTGATGGATGATGCGACCGGGCAGAATCGCCTCCAGCTTTATAGCAGCAGCGCGAATTCGTCTCTGCATCTGGGTTATCTGATTGCACAGAATGGAAACGAGCGGGGCGCCTATCTGGGCAGCGGGTTCGACCTGAAGTCGGACGCGTATGGCGCGGTGCGCGCGGCGCAAGGTCTATATGTCACAACTCACCCTGTAGTTAGCCAGCCACTCGATGTGCGCGCGGCGAGTTCACAACTGGTGAATGCCGGGAGCGTGCTGGATGCCATGTCAGATGCGAGCACGACGCATCAGGCGGAGAGCCTTAAGGATGGCAGCGACTCGCTGAAGTCCTTGACGGATGCAACGCAAGATAGCGTAGCCGGTTCTTCGTCTGGCGGTAACACGGCGGGCGGCGGCACGGGCAGTGCGGCAGCGTTCCGTGATCCCGCGATGCTGATGGCAAGTCCGTCAGGCATTGCCTTATCGACGGGACAATCAATACATATCGCGGCCAATGAACATATCAACCTTGTCAGCGGACAGAGTGCGTACTTGGCAGCGGGCCATGCGTTCGTAGCGAGCGTTGCCGAAAAGCTCAGCCTGTTCACGCTGAACGCCGGCATGAAACTCTTTGCGGCCAAAGGCAAAGTTGAGATTCAGGCCCATTCTGGCGACATCGAACTGACCGCGCAGAAGGCCTTCAAAGTACTATCCGCGACGGAAAATATCGAAGCGGCGGCCAAGCAGGAGATCCTTCTCACATCGGGTGGCGCGTACCTGCGGATCAAAGGTGGAAACATCGAGATTCATGCGCCGGGAAAGATCGACATCAAGGGCAGTCAACATTCATTCGCTGGGCCGACGGGCGATGCGTACCCGCTGCCTTCGATGCCTAAGTCCATCTGCATTCCCTGCCTGCTCGCCGAATACTCGCAGGGCGCGTTGCTGGGTACGAAGTGAGTTCGAACGTGCCCACACTCAGGACTATGACGGCCGACGCGCTGGAGCAGGAAATTGTCGGTTTCCTTGCCCGCGACGCAGGCCAGCCGCTTTACGCCTTCGTATATGGCGTCGCCTATCCGACGCTTTTCTCTGCGTTGGCGGGCAGGGCGCGAGGCTTTCCGGCGACCTCGAATATCGAACTGGTGTTCGACGCCCCTGACGACACGGGTGCAAGGCAATTCGGACCGTTTGTCATCCCGATCGAACCGTCGCGACGGGATGTGGTACGCGAGCTATGCGAGAAATGTGTGGAGGATCCGCGCGGGCTCTCTTTCATCGTCTCACCGCTTTCGCTGCAACGGCTTGTCGAGGCAATCAGGAATAGACTGGATGCCGTGTGCGACGATGGAACGGAGTGGCAGGTCAAACTGTTCGACACGCGCGTGATACCCGTATTGGCACAGGCATTGACGCAAGCACAGTTGACGTCGTATCTCGCGATGGTCGACGAATGGTGGTATCTGGATCGCAAGCGCTCGCTTCAGAAAGTGATCCATGGGTTTCAGGCCAATGCGGACCACCGTTCGCCACTGAGGTTGAATGATCGACAGGTCAGCATCTTTACCGACGCGGGATTAACCGATTCGATTCTTTACATGTTGGCGCAGACGGATGACGACCTGCTTGCGATGATCGACGAGTCGACCCGCTACGACATCGTAGCCAATGCGCTGCACGGGGCGACCGAGCGGGAAAAGAACAGTTCCTTGCTGCTGGCTGACCGGGCACGTTGCGCACTGATCGCATTTTGTGAGGAAAAACTCGAGTGATGCATTTGAGAAAACTGCTCAAGGTTGGCATTCTTGTCGGAGTCGGTATTGTGGAATCTTCAAGTTTGACGGGTTGCGCGAAAGAGCCGTATGAGCTCGAACTCGTGGGGTATGACTACACGAACCGGGCTTTGCTCGACTTTGCGGTGAACGGCATTTCGGGCGGCAACATATTCCTGAGCACAAAGACATCGGGCGGCGGCAAATACGCTTGCTGTGTCCGGCTCGATCGCTCGACGAAAACACCCTTCATGGTCGACGTCGAATACATGCGCGAAGCGCTGGTGGCCTATCCCTCGGACAAGATCGTCGAGCCCGCCGACAAGGACCATCTGAAGGCACGCGTCGAAGTCAAGGGGCCTATTCCTGAGAAACCTGCGTATCTCGAAGTGCACTTCTATCCGGATGGTCATATCGAAGGTGCGATTTCGGGTGACGACGGACCTTCGCCGCCGCGTTTGAAGCTCGAACGCCGCTTGCCCTACGTTCGCTGACGGGGCGGGCATGCTTGACGATACCCAGCTTACACCGATGGCAGGACTGCGCCCGCTGTCGCTCGAAGAGCGCAGGCAACGCGCGGCCGCGATGGCTTGCCTCGACCCGTCGAAGAAGCCCGGCACGCCCGACTGCTCGCAAACGGTCTGGATTTCGGTCTTCTTTGATGGCACAGGCAACAATCGTTTCAACGACACACCGAAGCTCAAACACAGCAACGTCGCGCGGTTGTTCCTGACGCATCCGGAAAGCGATGACGAACTGGGTAAATACGCGATCTATGTTCCGGGTCTCGGCACGCCGTATCCGGAAATCGGCGAGCACGGCTACAGTACGATGGGGCTCGGCGTGGCGTCGGGCGGCGACGCACGGCTTGCGCGGGCGCGCGCCGATTTCGATAAGCTGGTTGCGAAAGCCAAAGCGCGCGCAAAGAATCCGACACAGCCGATCCGGATGATCAATCTGGCGCTGTTCGGTTTTTCGAGGGGCGCGGCGCTTGCGCGCGCATTTGCGATTCAAGTTGCAAAGGACTGTCGCCAGGGTGCGGGCGGCTGGACATATCAAGGGCATCCCATTCGGCTGTATTTCATGGGACTGTTCGATACCGTCGCTTCGGCGGGTGTGCCCGCAGGCGCCAAAACCTATGACCACAGTCCACTCGTCAGAATTGGGACCTATGTGATCTCGCCGTTGGCGGGCATTGGATTGTCCTTCACGAATAAAGACGGTCACTACGAGTGGGCGAAGGATCTGCGCATACCGGCAATGGTGGAACAGTGCGTCCATTACGTCGCCGCGCATGAAGTCAGAGATTCGTTTCCGCTCGATTCCGTGCGCGACGGGAAGCACTATCCGGCCAATGTTCACGAGGTCGTCTATCCGGGTGTGCATTCGGATGTCGGCGGCGGTTACGCGCCAGGGGAGCAGACGCGCGCCTTGAAGGACGAAGACAAACTCAGTCAGGTGCCTCTTCTACATATGTATCGCGCGGCGAGAACGGCGGGCGTGCCGTTGTCCGCGCTTGAAACATTGGGTCCGGGTATCAAGGGGACGTTCGCTGTCTCGTCAAGGACGGCGGCACTGTTCGACTCGTATATGAGCCGCGCGCAGGCGAGTGGCCCCATCGAGAAGGCGACGTCGGATCATCTCTACCAGATGTATATCGCGCGCAGCTATCTGTCTAAGCTCACGAATGACGAGAAAGCGCAGGCACGGGTGACAGCCTCCGAGCAGGTGCTTGCTGAGACCCACAATAACGACCTCGTGCCGAACGTCAGGAAGGAACTCGCCATTGTCACGGCGGATGGCAACGCGGTTAACGAGGCCACCGCCGCCGCGGAGACGAGGCGGCTCAATGGTGGAAAGCTCAGCTTGCGGGAAGAGACGCTTGCAAGAGCCTATGAAGATGTCACGTTGATCGTCGGACCTGCGGGCCAACGGGACCAATTGCTCGAATTTTTCGACTATCTGGTCCACGATTCCGTCGCCGGTTTCGCGAAAGACTTTTCCAAGTTGCAGAACTGGCGAATGATGTACTTTGGTCAAGTCGCTTATGAGCCGGCGAATGACTGGAGTCTGTCGGGGCCCGCATCGCCGCTTTAGAGGTCATGCAGACGCCACACGGATTTTCGTAAAACGCTTTGTTCTTCGCGGTCAGATAGCAATTGCAAAGCGCGAAGGCACGATCCCGAATCAGCTGCAACGCGACGAACCGTTTCCTTGTCCCAATAGATGCACTGCCCTGTCTCAGGTGGGGTCAGGATTCGATGGAAATCCACAGTCAGGGGACTGGACATGGATCGGGTCGAGAAATCCGTTTTCATCAGCTATCGCCGCACTCATGCGCCGCGGGCATTGGCTGTTTTTCAGAACCTGACGCAGCACGGATATGACGTATTTTTCGACTATCAGGGCATTGCTAGTGGCGACTTCGAGACTGTCATCCTCGAAAACATCAGAGCCCGCGCGCACTTCCTGATTCTGCTCACGCCTTCTGCCCTGGAGCGCTGTGATGGGGCCGATGACTGGTTGCGCCGTGAAATCGAAGTCGCCCTGAACAATCGACGCAACATCGCGCCGCTGATGCTGGAGGGTTTCGATTTCGGCACCCCGGCGATTGCAAACCACCTAACTGGCAAGATCGACGCGCTTAGGCGCTACAACGCGCTGCGCCTACCAATGGAGTATTTCTTCGAAGCCATGAGCCGCCTGCGCGACAGACACTTGAACGTGCCGCTGACGGCTGCGATTCACCCTGCCTCAATGACCGCGCAAAAGGCCGCGAAAAAAGATCAGGCGTCGGCTGCCACGGCTGTCGCGGTGGATGGGAACGAACTTACGGCGCAACAATGGTTCGAACAGGGCTTCAACGCGACGGATCCGAACGAGAAGGTGCGCTGCTATAGCGAAGTTATTCGTCGTCTGCTGTGAACCGGATCAGAGGCGAAGTTCAGGCAGCCACTGCCGATTACCAGAAATACCTCAACCTGCTTGGCAGTAAGAGAGAGGGGGAAAAGGCATAGCATAAGGGTGAGAGCAGGACGGCCGGTCTGCCAAATGGTCGTCGCCGCTTTAAACGGCGTCGAAGCGCTCTTTTCAGGTCGCTCCGCGCACGGTGCAGTCAGCGTGACTGCGACACCAGCCTCACGCCTTTCGTCCCCCTCGCTTCTTCCGGGCATAAATCGCAGCCCCCGTTTCAACCGGAATGAATGGCGCCTGAAAATGATCGATCAGAAAATCGATAAATGCCCGTGCGCGCGCAGTCTGGTTCCGCTGGCTGGGATAGTAGACAAACAGATCCGCCGACGGCAATACCGTTTCCGGCAGAACCAGTTTCAACCTGCCGCTCTGAACGTACTTCGCCAGATCCCATTCGGAACGAATCAATATCCCATGTCCATCGAGCGCCCATCGCAGCACGATATCGCCGTCGTTGCTCGACAGCGCGCCCTTGACTTTCAGCGCTTCCGTGCGGTCGCCCTGCATGTACCGCCAGACGCCATACGCATCGTCGTTCTGTCGATGAATGATGCAACGGTGCTGAACCAGATCTTCCACGCGCTCCGGTGTGCCGAAACGTTCGAGATATCTGGGTGAGGCGCAGAGAAAGCGCCGATTGCTCATGATGCGCCGTGCGCTAAGCCGGCTGTCGGGTAGTTCGCCGAAGCGGATCGCCATGTCGAATGCTTCCTCGACGAGATCGATGGGCCGGTCGGTCACTTCGAACTGGATCTCGACATTGGGAAACCGTTTGGCGAAGTCGGACACGAGCGGCGCGATCGTCGTGCGCCCGAAGCCGAGCGTCGCGTTGATCCGTAATAGCCCATGCGGGTCGGACCGGGACCCGGATATGTCGTCTTCCATCTGCCGGACTTGCGCGACGATCTGCGTCGCGTAGCGCAGGTAGGTCTCGCCTTCCGGCGTGAGGCTGACACTGCGTGTGGTCCGGTTGACGAGGCGCGCGCCCAGTCTCTGTTCGATCAGCCCCAGCCGCTTGGTCGCCGCCGGCGGCGTGAGATCGAGCGCACGCGCCGCGCCCGACAGGCTTTTCAGCCTGGCGATGAGGATGAAAAACTCGAAATCGGAAGCCGGGTCGGTCGCCACTTCGGTTTATTCGCCAAAAGTAAAAAATGAAATGAATTCAGGTGAATTCTAACGTGGCGTTCCGCGGATAAGCTAGTTTCCATTGCAGCCAGACACATGCAAAACGTGCTCAAAACTCAGGAGACGCCATCATGAGAATCGTTGAAATCCGCGAAAAGACCGTTCCGATCAGTTCTCCGATCCGGAATGCCTATATTGACTTCAGCAAGATGACGCTGAGTCTCGTCGCCGTGGTGACGGACGTCATCCGGGACGGAAAGCCGGTTGTTGGGTACGGCTTCAATTCCAACGGTCGCTACGGCCAGGGCAAGCTGATGCGCGAGCGTTTCATTCCGCGCATTCTCGAAGCCGATCCCGCCACGCTCGTCGACGATACGGGCGGCAACCTCGATCCGCACAAGATCTGGGCGACGATGTTCACGAACGAAAAGCCGGGTGGCCACGGCGAGCGTTCGGTCGCCATCGGCACGATCGACATGGCGATCTGGGATGCGGTGGCCAAGATCGAAGGCAAGCCGCTGTTCCAGTTGCTGGCGGACCGTTACGGCGATGGCCAGCCCAATCGCAAGATCTTCGTGTATGCCGCGGGCGGTTACTACTACCCGGGCCAGGACCACGAAAAGCTGAAAGACGAGATGCGCAGCTACATCGACCGTGGCTATACGGTGGTGAAGAAGAAGATCGGCGGCGCTTCGCTCGACGAAGATCTGCGCCGTATCGACTCGATCCTGAGCGTGCTGCAGGACGGCCAGAAGCTCGCCGTCGATGCCAACGGCCGCTTCGATCTCGACACCGCTATCCAGTACGCGAAGGCACTGTCGCAATACGACCTGTTCTGGTACGAAGAACCCGGCGATCCGCTCGACTTCGAATTGCAAGCCACGCTGCGCAATTACTACGACAAGCCGATGGCGACAGGCGAAGACCTGTTCTCGATGCAGGACGCCCGCAACCTGATCCGTTACGGCGGCATGCGCCCCGACCGCGACTGGCTGCAGTTCGACTGCGCACTCAGCTATGGCCTCGTCGAATACCTGCGCACGCTCGACATGCTGCATCAGCACGGCTGGTCGCCGAGCCGCTGCATTCCGCACGGCGGACACCAGATGTCGCTGAACATCGCGGCGGGCCTTGGTCTCGGCGGCAACGAATCCTATCCGGACCTGTTCCAGCCGTACGGCGGTTTCCCCGATGGCGTGAGGGTGGAAGGCGGCTATATCACCATGCCCGATCTGCCCGGTATCGGTTTCGAAGGGAAAGCCGATCTCTTCGCCGAGATGCAAAAGCTGTCGGCATAAGCCGCTAATCTTCGGCACGAGCAATGCGCCATCACCATCAACTGTGCTCCACCGCGCGATTCGTCTCGATTGCAGCAAGCACGCGCATCGACAGTTCCGGACCATGAACGCTCGCAGCCTCGTCATTGGGCACGTTCAGGAACCGCGCGACGATGGCGATAGCCGTGTCGTTGCCCGTATCGACGGTGTCCGTCGCGGCGCGCCGCCACTCGTCGTCGTGCTGCATGAAAAGACACAGCGCATATAGCGCCGACACGACGGGCAGATTCGCGTGACGGCTCGTCACGTGGCGCAAAAGGCTCGCGGCTTCGCGCCATTGCGTCTGGTTGATCAGCAGACGCGCCTCGCACACGTCGGCCAGCGGGCTGTCCGGCTGCCACGCACGCAACGCGCCGAGCACGTCATGCAACTCCGGCATGGCGCCGATGCGCATGCCGCCTGAAAACACCGACATCATCGCGTTGAGCACGGATGGACTGCATTGAAGATTCGACATGGCGGTCTCGCATGAACGGTTGACGATCGAAAGCGGGCACACGCCCGACACTGCATTCTGTGTGTGCCGTCGCCTTTGGTCTTTCGGGTGCGCGAAGCGTCGTGCCGCGTGCCGAAGCGCGTCCTCGGCGGGGTGAAGTGGGCACGACGTCCCGGCGCGGTGCGGCGCGTCGACTGCATGCGTCATTCGCGACGCGTCACGCGGCTTCGCGCTGCATGCGTGTGGCGTGCTCACATGAATCTATCGTCGAGGCTGAATCGGGATCGGGCAAAGATCGCCGGTTCGTCTTCTTTTTAACCAGAGAGAATTCGATGAACTCCATTACCCAATCCTTTCTCAACCCCGTGAACTACACGCCCGTCGGCGGCATGACGGGAGGCGCGTCGCAAGCCGTGCCGGGTCAGGGCGGCGACGTCGGCAAGCTGCTGCAGGATCTGTCGCAACTGATCGACGGTCAGCAGAACAACGCGGGCGGCGCGAACAACGTCAGCCAGTTCCTGCAGGATCTGGCGGGCGTGCTCGGTGGTCAGCAAGGCGCACAAGGTGCGCAAGGCGCGCAGAATCCCGCTTCGCCGATGGGCGGGCAGCCCGGCTCGATGCCGCCCGCGGGCTCCGCTACGGGGGCGTCTGCCAGCAACGGTCTGGGCACGGCTGGACAGGGCATGCACGACATCAAGATCAACAGCAAGGCGGGCGGCGACGCACTGCATCTGCAGGAAGACTCGCAGGGCAACCTGTACAACGGGAGCGGCAACAACGTCGGCCATATGGGCGCGGACGGCTCGGTCACGTTGAACTCGGGCGCGACGAAGGAAGCCGCGATTCTCGAAACGGGTCACTCCAACGGCAAGATGAACATCGCGCAGGTGTTCGGCGGCGGCGGGCTGACGAAACCGGAAACGGGCGATGGCGGCAACAAGGTGTTCGATTCGTCGCAGGTGTCGGTGTCGTCGGGCGATCTGAATCAGAAGAACGACGTCTGATCGGACGCGAGATGCGGCGCGCGAGATTCGTCGGACGCGCCGCTGTTGTGCCGACGCGCTGCTCACCAACGACTCCGCAAAACGCTCAACGCGCGGCCAGCGAGGCCGCCGTCACCGGGATCGCATGCGCAGGATCGCGCCGCCAGCGTTCGATGATTGCGGCAATGCGGCGCGCGTAGTCGTCGCGCAGCGCAGGCGTCGACGAATGATAGGCGCCCACGGCCGTCCACGTGTTGCCGTAGCGCACCACCTGTTTGCGCAGATGCCACGCAGCGATATAGACGTTCTTGCACGGCACCATCAGCGCGTCGCGCCGGATGCCGTATCGCTCCAGCTCCGGCAGATGGATCGAGTTGATCTGCATCACGCCGTAGTCGGTCGAGCCGTTGGCGTTTGTATGCGTCGCGTCGGCGTTGTTGTGCGATTCCTGCCACGCGATCGCGCGCAAGATCAGCGGATTCAGACGTTGCCAGGCGGCGGCATCGTCGAAGCAGTCGGCGCGGGCTGCCGGCGTCGCAAGCGACATCGACGCGCCCAGCAGCGCGCCAGCGAGACGCAATGCGCGGCGGTTCATGCGGCGCTCCGGGGTCATGGCGTCATGCCATCGCGCGAGCGCATGTCGTGCCAGTGCGCGAGCCATGCGTGGTACGCGTCGATACGCGCCTCACGGCGTGCTTCGGCGAGGCGTTCCTGTTCGAGATGCGCGTCTTCCCGATGTGCTTCCTCGCGATGTGCGTCGAGGCGCCTTTGCTCCGCGCGCGCGGCTTCGCGATGTCGCGCTTCGATCCTGTCGTCGGCGGCGTTCACGTTGAGCAAGCCGTCGCGTTGCGCGGTCTGCGCGAATGCGTGAGCGCACAACACGACGGATAGCGAGATGGACATGGCAATGACGGCGCGTCGTCCGGAGAGGCGCATTGGCTTGCTCCTTGATGGTTCGGCATAAGCGGGCGGGATGGGATGCGAACGAGGATACGAGCCACGCCGTATCGAACACCCGCGCGACGCGAAGCATCGATACGGCCGGGCGAAGCACATGGCGGCGCGCTGCGCTTTCGCGTTTGCACATCTGGCTTCGTGCGCCGCGCGGTCCGGCCGCTGAAGAGCTTTTATCGTGACGCCACCAGGTCGACGACGCATTCGATACGGCGCTTCGTCGGCCTTCTCCTCAGAGGACTCGGATGAACACTCTTTCTCTTCTCAACGGCGTGGGTGGTGTGTCGGGGCTGTCGCCCGTCGCGGGCGTGCAGGGCGATGGCGCGTCTCGGGACGCATCGGTTGCGAATCTGCTGAGCGATATCGCGAAGCTGATCGACGGCGGCGGAGCGGGGCAGAGCACGGGACAAGGTGCGGGGACGGCGGGCGCATCGGCGGCCGGCGATAGCGGTCTGTCGCAGTTCTTCGCCGACCTCGCGGCCATGCTGCGCGACCCTGACGGCACGGGCGCGCAAGGCGGGGCGGGCGGCGCGCCGTCTGGCGGCTACGAAAATTTCGCGGCGATGCCCGGCAGCGGTACGGCGGGCATCGGCAATGGCGGTGCAGGCAATACGGTCGCAAGCAATACCGCCGCAAGCAATACCGAAAGCCCGAACGGCGCGCCCGCTTCCACGTCCGCACCGCCTCCGACGAGCACTGCATCGACAGGCGCCGCACCCGAAGGACTCAGCACCGCGCCGCAAACCCAAGCCTTGTCGCCTGCGCAAAGCAAGCAGACCGCCGACGCCTACGTCAGCAATCTGCAAAAGGACTTCGGGCTTACGAAGGATCAGGCGGCGGGCATTGTCGCGAACCTGTGGCACGAGAGCGGCGGCATGAACTCGGGCATCAACCAGGGCGGCAAGATCGGCGCGCCGGGTTCGAACATGGCCGACGACAACGCGAACGGATACGGCATCGCGCAATGGGGCGGTACGCGCAAGCAAGGTCTGCTCGACTACGCGCGCCAGCACAACCTCGATCCATCGAGCGAGGCCGCGAACTACGGCTTTCTGAAACAGGAGTTGCAGACCTCGCAGGCGGGCGCGATTGCGGCCGTCAAGGGCACGAATAGCGCACAGGCCGCGACGCAGGCCTTCTGCAACGCCTTCGAGCAGCCGTCCGATCCGCAGATGGCATCGCGTCTCGGGTATCTGAACCAGATTCTTGCGTAAGACTTCGCGCCGCCCAATAGGCGGCGACGCGCCGTTTGAGGTCGGCGCTCGCACGCCGTTGACGCATGCGCGAAGGGTGGTTCGCATGCGTGAACGGGCGCATCACAACGAGCATGGCGAATGGATACCGGTGGCGGGCGGGTTGCCGCATCGTCGGGCGCGTGCATCGTGTGCCGCGCGGGTCGCATTCGTCCTGCACTGTGCCTCTTTCCAATCTGCGCTGTGGTGCTGGAAAGCCCGTTCACGCGGCCATCGGCTGTCGACTGTCGAGCGTCTCGTCATGCCGTGCGACGAACACATAGCCGAGCGAGTAGACCGTTTTCAGCGGCGACTCGTCGCGGCCATCGAGCGCGAGCTTCGAGCGCAGCTTGTAGATGTGCTGTTCGAGCGAGCGGCCCGCGAGGTCGGCGTCCTTGCCCCACACGGCGTTGGCGAGCTGCTCGCGGCTCATCAGCGAGCCTGCGTTCATCAGCAGCAGCCATGCGAGGCTCAGTTCGCGCGCGGTCAGCGCTACGCAACGCTCGCCGAAGCTCACCGTGCGCGCGGTCCGGTCGATCGTGTAACCCGCCACCGTCAACCGGTCGACGACGCGCGAGCCACGGCAACGCGAAATCGAGCGCCGCGCGCGCGCCATGATTTCTTCGACGTTCGCCGTGCCGATCACGACTTCATCGACGCCCGCGTCGAGCGCCTCGATCACGGCTTCGCTGTCCCACGAACGGCCGATCATCATCACAGGCAGATCGGTGCGGAAATGGCAACTGCGCCACTTCAGTGTCGCGAGCGCGGGAATCTGGCTCTGGGTTGCATCGAAGATGACGAGCGCCGCCGAATCGCGTTGCAGGAAGCGGATCAGCGAAAGCTCGTCGGTGAAACGCGTGCAGGATGTGCCGTTCTGTTCGAACGCTTCACTGATCTGTTTGAACAGCACGTCGCTGAAAGTGAAACAGGCAATTCGCATGTGTACTCCATTACCATCGCGGCGCGACCCAGGCGCGCCGATATCCCCCGTCGTTCTGGTCCGAGGCGCCGTCTATGTTTTTGCAGCGCTCTCGTCATACAGAACACCTGATAGCAAGGGGCTATTCCATCCGTTTCTCAATCGGTGGCGAATGCGAATGAACACGCGAAAAATGCTTGTGGGACAAAGGTTTGCAGCGCGAGCCCCGCGGCATCGAAAGACGCGGCGCAAAAAATCTTTTGTGCTTTAGCGCAGCGAAGAACCGTTCGATCGAGCGAAGCGCCATCGCGCACGCGCCCACTATCTGGGTGAGCCGCGCTTACTTGCCTGCTGCGTAGCGTTGCTCTTCATGCAAGCGGCGTTCATGCGACTGCGCATACGCGGCGGAACGTGCCTTGAGCAGGGGATCGTCAGACGGCGCAATGCCATCGGGCAGCTTCAGCGGATCGAAGCTGATATCGCGGCATGGGCCGTCGATCTGCGGCTCTTCACGCTGCACGACGAGCGTGCCCACGTCGATCTGCGTGCGGTTCGCGGGCCATTGGCGTGTCGAATCGTTGGTGACGTCGCCCGGTTGCGCGAGCGTGATGATCATGTGCCAGCGCACGGCGCCCTGCCGCAGACGCCCGGCGAGACCGCGCTCCAGAAAATCCGTGTCGTGCGTTTGCGCGGCGGCGAGCGGCGTATAGGCGTCGTCGGGTTCGACGCGCCAGCGCACGTCCTGCGCATGACCGTCGCGATCGATCAGCCGGAACGCCGAGACGCTGTAGTACGCGGCATTGTCGAAGCCCGACGAAGGCGGATGATCGCGCAGCCATTGGTCGAAGCGCGCGGCTTCGGGATGCGTCTTCATGAACGCATCCATGCCGGGGTTGTCGCCGTACGTGGTGGCGTCGTGCGCTTGCCGGGAGGCTGCGAGCATGTCGAACAAGGCCTCGGGCGTGCGTACCGGAAAGATAGGCGCGGAGTTCATCGCGGTGCGCCATTCGCCGCCGCCCGGCGTGACGATGCGCAGCGCAAGGCTGCGCACGTTCGAGGCGCCATCGGCCTGCGCGGGATTGCCGCCGCCGATCGACAGGCGTCCCACCACCTGCGACCTGCCCGCTGCGAACACGCTTGCGCGCGAGAGCGGCGCGGCGTTGCCGTTGCTGTCGAAATAGCCGGTCACGCACACGCCTTTAGCGTGATTGCGCCGAAAGCCGGGGTGCTTGCCCGATACGGCTTCGAAGCGATCGACGATCTGGTTCGCCGTGGGCTGCGTGCCGAGCAGGCCGCCGAGGCCATGCGAGTACGCGTACGCGCCTGCAATCGAGCCAAGCGTGACGACGGCGAGCGCGCCGCCCGCGACAATGCTAAAGGGAAGTCTGGGCATGAATCGACAACGGATACAACACGCGTCAGTGCGCGCGCGGGATCAAACCGAACCGAACAGCGGATCGAAACGGCGTTCGGCGATCTCTTTGCCAAGCGGCGCGAGATCGCCATTGCTGGTTGCGCCGATCAGCGCATAGCCGAGATTGGACTCGCGCCACGTGACGACGTTCATCGTGTCGATGCGTTGCGACGCGACGGACTGATTCGCCTTGTTTTCCTTGATCACGCACAGCGCGACGGGATCGCCTTTTTGCGGCAGATAGATGATCTGCACGAGAGGGCGTCCGTGGAATTTCAGGCGCTGCACGCGGATGAAGCGCAAGCCCGCCTTGCTGAGGTCGGGCACCCTCAGCGCAATGCCGTCCTCGCTGCGAATCTCGTTGACGGTGCTTTGCGCGTCCGACGAATCAGGCCACAGATGCGCGACGGTATCGCGTGAATAGAGTTGCTGATAGCTCGCGGCCACCTGTACCCACGGCAGCGAGCCCATCGTTGCGGACGCGACTGTCGCGGTGTTGCCAGACGGCTTGCCGGGCGCGTCGAGGCCGACGCCGGGCGCGAGCCGCAGCACGATTGCGGAGCAGAACGCGCCGCCGACGAATGCGACGGCAAGCCACGCCGGCGCGATGCGCAGGCGCGAGCGCACGGGCGCGGAAGGCGGCATGTGCGCGTCGTGTTCGATCGCGGAGTCGTTCGCGCCCGGCGCGTTGCCTTGCGAAGCGGCGGCCGCCACGGCCTGTTCGGCCTGCTGGGCTTGCGCGGCGGCGCTCAGCTTCGCGGCTTGCGTATGCGCGCGGATCAGATCGTCGACGCGTCTGGCAAGACTCTCCGGTACGGGCGGCAGTTTCTGCGTGGCGAATGCTTCGCGATAGGGCAGGCGCGACGCCTGGAGAAGGGCGACCTTATCCGCGAACTCCGCGTGTGCGCGAAGTTCGTCCTCGATCTGCTGACGTTCTTGTGGCGATAGTTCGTCGTCGACATACGCCATCAGCACGGTATCGTCGACTTTCATACGCTCGGGCCTTGGTAGGGAGTACCGCAACACGCTAAATCAATCATGTCACAGCTATCTGAACAACAAGTATAACGTCCTGTCCACGCATGGGGGCAATGCTCCGATCCAACGTGCTTCCGCGCGAAGAACCTTGCATGCGCGGTCAACTCGCCACGGACCGCTCGGGTAGCGGCGCCTGGCTGAACATCGCGTCGACATCGCGCTTCGCGATCAGCTTGCCGAGCTTGTCGAGATCGACCTGGCCCGCCGTGCCGATCAGCGCGTAGCTCAGCTCCGACTGCCGCCATGTGACGACGTCCATGTCGTCGATTTTCTGCTGCGCGAGCGACTGGTCGGGCTTTGCGTCCTTCACGACGCACAACGCGACCGGGCCGCCCGTTTGCGGCAGATAGACGATCTGCACCAGCGGCTTGTCGTGAAAGCGCAGCCTCTGGATGCGCTTGAACGTCAGGCCTTGCGCGCTGAGATCAGGCACGCGCACGGGCAAACCGTCGATCTGATGGATGTCGGCGACGGTTTTTGCCGACACGGCCGCGTCCGTCGCGACGGCCACCGTGTCGCGCGAATAGAGCGCCTGATAACCGGCGGCAGCCATCACCCACGGCGAAGCGGGTGGCGCGGACGCGACCGTTGCAGCACCGCCCGGCAAACCCGGAAGGCTGGGCAACAGCCGCAAGCCGACCACGCAAGAGAACACGCCTGCCGCGAACGCGGCCGCAAGCCACGGCGCGGAAAAGCGCATGAGCGAACGCACGGGCACGGACGGCGGCAGGCCAAGGTTCGGCGGCGCGACGGCGTCGTTCGCGGCGGGATCGGCGGCGGGGCCGGGCGGCACGGGCGCTGTCGCGCTCGCGTGCGTGCGCGACAGCTCGGCGATCTTGCGCGTCAACGATTCGGGCACGGGCGGCAGCTTCTGCTGCGCGAACGCATCGTGATACGGCAGGCTCGATGCGCGGAACAGTTCGATGCGCTCCGCCAGCTCCGGCGAGTCGTCGAGTTCGCGTTCGATCTCGCGGCGTTCCTCGATGTCGAGCTCGCCGTCAACGTAGGCCATCAGCGTGATGTCGTCTACTTTCATGACGCCGAGTCCTTGCCGAGGGTGGCCATTTTCATCGACGGGCCTGGCTTGCTGGCGAACAGCGCGCCGATCGCCTGGCGCGCGCGCGACAGCCGGCTCATTACCGTGCCGATGGGAACGTTCAGCGTTTCGGCCGTTTCGCTGTAGCTGAGCCCTTCGACGGCGACCAGCAGCATCACCGCGCGCTGTGCCTCGGGCAGGCGCTGCACGGCCTCGATAATCTGCGCGTTCATCGTGATCTGTTCCGGGGTACGCGCCTTCGGGTCCTCGACCGTTTCGAGAAAGTCGTCGTCCCATTCCATGCTGGAGCGGCTGCGCACCGAACGGGCACGCAGTTCGTTGATCCACGTGGAGTGGACGATCGAGAACATCCAGCTAAGCGGCGCGGTGTCCGCCTGCAACTGGTGCGCGCGTTCCAGTCCGCGCACGCAGGCACGCTGAACGAGGTCTTCCGCGTCGTGCTGGTCGCCGGAAATGCGCAATGCGAAAGCCCATAACCTTGGAAGCATCTCGGGCAGCATGCTGGACAAGTCTGCGCCTGTCATTGAAGTCGTTCCTTGCTACTGACTCGTTAGGCTGCCCTCGACGAAGGCATGAGGCCGGTGCGCGGCAAACGTTGGCGCACTCGAAGATACGGACGGAGTTCGAGCCAGCAATTTTAACGTTGATCGAACAATGTTGCTGACGAGCGTTTTCATCGCGAAGCGTTTGCGTTGGGGTCCGAAGCAGAAAGGCGCGTGAAAGACGGTCATGGCATGCAAACTCAGCCGCCGCACATTCAATCGGCTAAGATACGGCCCGCCAGTTATTTTCGAACGATGGAGTGTTTCAGTGATTCAAGCGGGCAACGTATTCAAGGACAACCTCGCGCAACTGCCGGGCATCGACGGCATCGAGCGGATCGATCTCGTCGACGGCAAAGGCGCCGTGGTCGCGAGCATCGAGAACAAGCCGGGCAAGCAGGGCTCGGTTGCCGTGTACCACTATTTGCGCAACGCGTTCGGCACGCTCGACGCGAAGGCCGCCGAACATGGTCTCGCCGTGTTCGCCGAACATACGGCCGACGCGCGCAACCGACCGGGCGCGCATCCGAACGTGGACCGGCTGCTGGAGATCGCAGCGGGCGGCGAAGCACTGCGCATCGACGTCGTCGCAGCGGCCTGAGCGCGTCACAGCACGCCGAGCGCCAGGGCCTTGAGCGTGGCCGCTGCGCGCGTCGAGCAGTCCAGCTTGCGGAATACGCTTTCGACGTGCGTGCGCACCGTGCTCGGACTCAAGGACAGATCGCGGGCCACTTCCTTGTTGCTCGCGCCGCGCGATATGCCGCGCAGCACGTCGACTTCACGCGCGGAAAGCCGCGCCGTCTGCGCGCGCGGATTCACGACGCGCCGCGGCGCCACACGCTCGTCGATCAATGCATGGACGACATCGGCGTCGAACCGGCCTAGTGCGGCTTCTTCGTGCAACAGCTTCGCGGCTTCGTCCTGCGTGAGCGCGGCACGCCACGGACGCGTTGCGCGCAAGGCGACCCACGCGGCGCTCGCCGCGAGAATGCGCGCTTCGACCGGCAACGCGGCGCCCGACACGCCGCGAAAATAGCCCGAGCCGTCGAGCCGTTCGTACGCGTATGAGCCGAGTTCGGCCGCCTCGGCGAGCGAGCCTGTCTGCCTGCCCGCGCGCGACGTCCAGTACGGCACGAGACGCGCTTTCTCCCACGCCGCCGGCGACAGACGGGCGGGTGCGTCCCAGACGGGATTCGGCACGGCCGCGCGGCCCATGCCATGAACGAGGCCTGCGCAATAGAGCCGGTTTTGCGCGTTCGCATCGAGTGCGAAGCGCGCCGCGCACGACGCGGCCGTCGCCGCGACGCTGCGCGAATAGCCCGTCATCCACGGCAGTTTGAGATCGATGATGTCCGCCACCAGTTCGACGGGCGTGACGTCGTTCATCTGCTGGGTCATCAGCGCGGCATCGATGGACGCCGCGTCGGCCTGGGCCAGTTCGTCGAGCCACTGCGGCGCGAGCCGGACGGCGAGCCGCGCGAGCTTGTCCGGGTAGCGCGCATCGGCGCGCTGGCCGATCAGCGCGCTCGCGCGGTCGATCCCGTAGGTGCGCGAAAAGATTTCCAGTTCGCCTGCCAGCGCCACGATGAACACGGTGACAGGCACGGCGCTGCCGGCGAGCCTGTCAGGCGTGCCCGTGCCGTCCCATGATTCGAACACGTGCCGCAGCGTGGCTTGCGTGTCTTGCCCGAGACCGAGCATGCGCGCCGCTTCGCCCGATACTTCGCAATGAATGCGCGCAAGCGGCGTCATGACCGCGCCGACATCGCCTTGCAATGCCATTGGGCGCGCCCAGTCCGGCTTGAGCGCGAGCATCGCTTCGCGGCTCGCGACATCGTCGCCGAGCGCTTCCGCGAAGCCCGACGCGTTCGCCGTGCAGCCCGACCAGCGCAACAGCGACGCCTCGCGCACGGCGACCACGGCCGCTTCGCCGAGGCCTGCCGCTTGTGCAAGCCGCATGGCGAGCCATGCGGTGCGGATGGAGTGATCCGTCGGCTGGCCCATGCTCAGATCGCCGATGAAGGCGAGCGCCTTCACGGCATCGAAGACGCGAACGACGGGGCCGCCGGATGAGCCTGACGAGGTCTGCATAAGGGTACGGGTCTTTTATCGAGCCTCACTATACCGCGAGCGTTTTTGCGCGCGATCGGTCATTCGACCGATATCCGTGGATATAGGCGTCTGCGGAGCGTCGCCTGAATGTGCGGCGCGGCTAATCCATTCAACGAAGGCGTTCGGGGCCGCGCTCGCATGCCCTCCCAAAAAATGATCATTTTGCGCAAATTGATGATCGAATTGCGCAATTCGATCAAACGGTCTACACTCCAAACTGATCGATTCGATCGAGTGATGACTGTTTCAATCAAAATCGCGGATAGACGCGGCGCCCAATAAGGCCAGGAGACTCGCATGGTTCAGATTCCCATCAAACGCTCGATCGAGCGCATCCCCGGCGGCATGATGATCGTGCCGCTGCTCATCGGCTCGCTGGTGGCGACGTTCCTGCCGGGCATGCCGAAGTTCTTCGGCTCGTTCACGAATGCGCTGTTCACGGGCGCGCTGCCCATCCTTGCCGTGTTCTATGTCTGCATGGGCGCGAGCATCGACGTGAAGGCCACGCCGTATCTGATGAAGAAGGGCGGCGCGCTGCTCGTGACGAAGGTGGGCGCAGCGGTGATCGTCGGCGTGATTCTCGGGCATGTGCTCGGCGAGCATCCCGTGTCGTCGGGCCTGTTCGCGGGTATCTCGACGCTCGCCGTGGTCGCGGCGATGAACGATACCAACGGCGGTCTCTACATGGCGCTGATGGGCCAGTATGGGCGCTCGGAAGACGTCGGCGCGTACACGCTGATGTCGCTCGAATCGGGTCCGTTCCTGACCATGGTGACGCTCGGCGTCGCCGGTCTGTCGGCGTTTCCGTGGCAGACGCTGGTGGGCAGCATTCTGCCGCTCGCGCTCGGCATGCTGCTCGGCAACCTGGACCGTGAAATGCGCGACTTTCTCGCGAAGGCCGTGCCCGTGATGATTCCGTTCTTCGCGCTGGCGCTGGGCGCGGGCCTCGATCTGCACAAGGTCTGGCAAGCCGGGCTGCTCGGCATCGGCCTTGGCATTGCGGTGGTGATCGTGACGGGCATTCCGCTGTACTTCGCCGACCGCCTGACGGGCGGCACGGGTGTGGCGGGCGTGGCGGCAGCCAATACGGCGGGCAACGCGGCGGCCGTCCCGGCGCTCGTCGCGGCGGCGAACCCGGTGTACAACGAAGCGGCGCAGAGCGCGACGCTGCTGGTCGCCGCCTGCGTCGTGGTCACGGCGATCCTGTCGCCGATCCTCACCGCGCAGGTGGCGAAGCGCTATCAGCAGCGCCAGCAAGGCGCGCGCACGAAGAATCGCGAAGGGCTGGCACGATGAAGATTCTGATTCTCGCGGACGACCTGTCGGGCGCCGCGGACTGCGCGATCGGTTTCGCGAGCGCGGGGCATCGGACGGTCGTCACACTGGAGGCGACGCGCACGCCCGCGCACGACGGCGCGGACACGATCGCCGTCGATACCGACACGCGCCGTCTCACGCCTCGCGATGCAGCGGCACGCACGTCGGCGGCGTACGCCGAGATGAGCGCGCGCGATCAGCGGCTCTACAAGAAAATCGATTCGACGCTGCGCGGCAACTGGGCAGCGGAAGTCGCCGGTTTGCAGGCGCTGGCGGGCATGGCAATCGTCGCACCGGCATTTCCGGCGACAGGCCGCACGGTACGCGAAGGCCGTGTGTTCGTGCACGGCGAGCCGCTCGAACAGACGGCCACATGGAAGCTCGAGCATGCGGGCGTTCCCGCCGGCATCGCGGCGCAACTCGAAGCCGCCGGTCTGACAACGGACCGGCTCGACGCCGAGGCGCTCGCGGGCGAACCCGAAACGCTCGCGGTATGCATCGGCGCAATGGCGGCGAACGGCGTACAGGCGTTGATCGTCGATACACAAAGCGAGGCGGCGCTGCGCGCGCTGGCCCGCGCCACGCTGCAAAGCGATGCGGCGTTCTTCTGGGTTGGATCGGGCGGGCTCGCGCGCGAGATCGCGGCGCTCGATTCCCATGCCGATGCTGAAGGACGCAAGTCCGGCAGCGGCACGTTTCCCGGCGGGCCGATCCTGATTCTGGTCGGCAGCCTGTCGGCTGTCAGCGAGCGTCAATGCGCGATGCTGCGCGAGCGCGGCGGCGTCGAGGAACTGATCGTGCCGCCCGTCGTGCTGCGCGAAGGCGAGCGTCATCGTGACTGGCGCGCGCTGCGGGAACAGATCGGCGTATCGCTGCAGGCGGGTGTCGATCTGCTGCTGCGCATCGGCCGCGACGACGCGTTCGATCCCGCCGAAGGCGCGCAGCTGTCGGCGGCGCTCGCGGCGCTGGTCGAGCCGCATTTCACCAAAACGGGCGGCCTGATCGCGACGGGCGGCGAGACCGCGCGCGCAATGCTGGCCGCCGCGCGTATCGGCAATCTGCAGTTGCTGGCCGAAGTCGAAGCAGGCGTCGCGGTGGCGAGGCCGCTCGACGCGACCCGCGCGCATTGTCCCGGCGTCGTGACGAAGGCGGGCGCTTTCGGCACCGATCACGCGCTGTATGCCGCATGGTTGACCCTGCGCAATGAAACCGAACGCGACGTCGTTTCACACTGACGTCCGCGTATGAACAGCACGTACCCACGAGATCACATCATGAGCAACTACCTTCCCGTAATCGGCATCACGATGGGCGATGCAGCGGGCGTCGGCGCAGAAGTCGTCGTCAAGAGCCTCGCGCACGCGTCGGTCTACGCGCAATGCCGTCCGCTCGTGATCGGCGACGCGAAGCGCCTCGAACGCGCGAACCAGATCGTCGGCGGGACCATGACGATTCGCCGTATCGAGGACGCATCCGATGCACGCTACGAGCAGGGCACGATCGACTGCATTGACCTCGGCCTGATTCCCGACGATCTGCCGTTCGGCCAGCTGTCGGCCGTGGCGGGCGATGCCGCGTATCAGTACATCAAGCGCGCCGTCGAACTCGCGCAGGCGGGCAAGATCGACGCGATCTGCACCGCGCCGCTCAACAAGGAAGCGCTGCACGCAGGCGGGCACAAGTATCCCGGGCACACGGAAATGCTCGCGCATCTGACGGGCGTCGACGAAGTATCGATGATGCTCGTGGCGCCGCAACTGCGCGTGATCCACGTGACGACGCACATCGGCATCATCGACGCGATCCGCAAGATCGAGCCGGGCCTCGTGCAGCGGACCATCGAACGCGGCAACGCGACGCTCGTGAAGGCGGGCATCGAGCATCCGCGCATCGGCGTGTGCGGGATCAATCCGCATGCGGGCGAAAACGGCCTGTTCGGCTACGGCGAAGAAGAAGAGAAGATCATCCCCGCCGTGAAGCTGCTGCAGGAACGCGGTCTGGACGTCACGGGCCCGCTGCCCGCCGACACGCTGTTCTTCCGCGCCGGTCGCGGCGACTTCGATCTGGTGGTCGCGATGTACCACGATCAGGGCCACGGCCCCGTCAAGGTGCTCGGCCTCGAAGCGGGCGTGAACGTGACGGTGGGACTGGAAGTGATCCGCACGTCGGTCGATCACGGTACGGCATTCGATATCGCCGGCAAGGGTGTCGTCGACGAAGGCAGCATGCTCGAAGCGCTGCGCCAGGGCGCGGAACTGGCGACGCGCAGGTGATTGCCAAAAGGGGCTGGTGTAAGATCGAGCCCCCTTCCCAGACTCTCGAGAAACGTGAAGAAAACGACCGACCGTCATCAGGCGATTCTCGAACTCGTCCGCACGCGCGACGCCAACGTCGAACAGTTGTGCGCGGCGCTGAACGTGTCGGAAGCAACGATCCGGCGTGACCTGACGACGCTGGCAAAACAGAAGCGCCTGGTGCGCACCTATGGCGGCGCGACCGCGCTGGTCGGCGTACATGAACCGGAAGCATCGCTCGAGGAACGCAAGGCCGCGCAGCGCGAACAGAAGGAAGCGATCGCGCAGGCAGCCGCGCTGCATGTGCGCGACGGCGACACGGTATTGCTCGACGGCGGCACGACCTGCGCCAGTCTCGCGTGGCATCTGTCCACCCGTGAAGAACTGCATGTGGTCACCAACAATCTGCTCGCGGTCACGGCGCTCGCCAATGCGCCGGGCGTGCGGCTCACGCTGATCGGCGGCGAGCTGCGCGGCTCCAGCATGAGCACGCTCGGGCCGCTGGCGGAACTCATCCTCAGCCGCTTGACCGTCGATTGCGCGTTTCTCGGCGCCGACGGCGTGGTCGCCGGCTTCGGCCTGTGCGAAGCGTCGGCGCAGCAGGCGTATCTGAAGGAGTGCATCGTGTCGCGTGCAGCGGAAATCATCGTGCTCGCCGATTCCGACAAGCTCGGCCGCGCGCGCCAGCAGCACTGGACGCCGCTGCAACGCGACTGGCGGCTGATTACGTCCGCCACGGCCGACGACGCGCTGCTCGCGCCGTTTCGCGCGCTGGACGACGTGACGGTCGAACTGGCCTGAGCCGCCTGTGCGCGTGTTTTATCGCTTGCGCGCTAGCCTTTGCAAGGCGGGTCCCGAACACGCTGTCGGGGCACTATCATGGATTGACCAACGTGACGTCAGCGCCCGCCTTCCATGAACACTATGCGGAACTGTTGTATCAAACTGTGCTGGCTCCTGGGCGCGATGCTCGCGGCAGCATCGGCCGATAGCGTTGCGCAGAAGCCGCCCCACGAGCGTCCGCCCTCCGTTGTCACGGTGGGCGTCGGGGGAGGCGGCCTGCCGCCCATCACGATTGTCAATGACGGCCAGCTTTCCGGCGCTGCGGTCGATATTCTGAAAGCCACGCTCGACCCGTCCGCGCAAGTGCGGGTCGTGACTTTCCCCGATCAGCAGTCGGTGACGGCGGCGGCCTGCGCCGGCTCCATCGACGTCGTGCTCACCGTGCAAATGCCCATCGTCGCGCGGCGCTGTCTGCTGCTGTCGCAGCCCTATTTCGATGCCGATTTCGTCGTGGTCGGGCGCGCGGCGGAGGCGGCGCGCAATGGCACAGCGCCTCGACTGACCGGCAAGCGCATCGCCGTGGAAGTGGGCACGTATATCGAGCAGGTGTCCCGCGAGCGCTATCCCGATGCGACGTTCGTGCAAGTGCGCAGTGAACAGGAGGGCTTGCGCGCCGTGCAGCGCAAGCAGGCGGATGTGTTGATCACGCTGCTGCCCGTCGCCGACTATCTGCTGTCGCAGCCGGAGTTCGCCGGACTGGCGGAAATCAACCGCTACCGCGAGACGGAAAGCAGCATCCATTTCGGCTTCCCTCATTCGCGCAAGGCGCTGCGCGACAGCATCGACGAGCGGCTCGGCGCGCTGCCTGACGACGTGCGTCAACGCATTCTGAGCCGCTGGATGAGCGCGGGTCCGATCTCCAGGGAAACCGCCGGGCCGTTTTTTCTCACTGACGACGAGCGCGCGTGGCTGCGTACGCTGCCGCCGCTGCGCGTGGCCGTGGACAACGGGCTTCCGCCCTACAGCTACGTCGACGACAGCGGCCAGACGCACGGCATGGCGCAGGACTATCTGCGCTATCTGTCGAACCAGCTGGGGATCAGCTTCATACGCGCCCATGAGGCGAGCCTCGACGCCGCCGTCGATGCGTTGCAGGCAGGGGATCTGGATATGAACGCCGTCGCGATTCTGCGCGATCCCGCCTTGCGCGGCGTGCCGGTGTCGCGCCCCTATGCGACGTTTCCGGTGGTCGCCGTGGGCCGCATCGACGCGCCTGCGTTGTCGCAGATGCGCGATCTCGACAGCAAACGGGTGGCCGTGACGGAGGGCGGCGGTCTACGCGGGCTGGTGATGGCGGCGGCGCCGAAAGCGCGCATCGTGGTGGTGCCCGACGTGGCGGCGGGCATGAACGCGGTCGCCGAGGGGAACGCCGATCTCTACGTCGACGACCTGGCGACGGCCCACTACATGCTGCAGCGCATGCATGGCGGCAATCTGCGCATCGTCGGCTCGGGCGGCGCGGCGCTGCAGACGGGCTTTGCCGTCGCGCCGAAGCTGGCTGTCCGGCTCATGCCGCTGATCGACCGCGCGCTGGCGGCCTTGCCCGACACCGAGCGGCTCGCGATCCAGAACCGCTACTTCGGCGCGAACTACGAGCTTGGGCCGTCGTGGAAAGATATCGCCATGCGCTTCGCACCCATTGCGCTGGCGCTGCTGGCCGTGATCGCCGTGCTGTGGCGCTCGCGCCGCGTGCTGCACAAGGAAGCGCGGGAACGGCGCGAAGCGGAGTTGCGGCTGATCGACGTCACCAGCCAGTTGCCGGCGACGGCGTTTCAGTATCGGCAGGGCAACGGCGGGGGCTCGAAGATTCTCTGGCTGAGCGGCAATACCGTCGACATGTTCGGCAAGACCAGCGCCGAACTGCAAGCGAGCCCGGGGTCGGTGCTCGCCTCCGTGCATCCCGACGACCGCGCCGATCTCGAACGCGAGGCGCGCAACGCCATGCACACACTCGCGCCCGTGAGCCGCGAACTGCGCGTGCAGCGCCACGGCGCGTACCGGTGGACCCGGCTGCACGCCGTGCCGCATCGGGTCGAGCAGGGCGATCTCGTCTGGAACGGTTACTGGAGCGACGCCGAAGAACAGCATCAGCATGCCGTCGCGCTGGCCGAGGCGCGCGATGCGGCGCAGCAGGCGTCGCGCGCGAAGAGCGAGTTTCTCGCGGCGATGAGCCATGAAATACGCACGCCGATGAGCGCCGTGCTGGGACTGATCGAACTGCTCGCGCACAGCAACCTGCGCCCCGACCAGGCGGTCAAGGTGAAGCTGATCTCGCAGGCGGCCGAATCGCTGCTGCAAATTCTCAACGACATTCTCGATTACTCGAAGATCGAAGCCGGCAAGATCGCGCTGGAGCGGGGGCCTGTCGATATCCGCGATCTGTGCACGAGCACGTTCGCGCTGTTTTTCTGGCGCGCCCAGGAGAAGCGGCTGAAACTGGTGCTGTGCATCGACGCGGCGATTGCGCCCGTGGTGTGGAGCGACGGCGTGCGGCTACGGCAGATTCTCTTCAACCTGCTCAGCAACGCGATCAAGTTCACCTCGGAAGGCAGTATCAGACTCGACGTCGAACTCGCGGGCGAAACCAATGAAGGCAACGAAGGCCACGAAGGCGACGGCAGGCAAACCATTGTCTGGCGCGTGAGCGACACGGGAATCGGCATCAGCCCGGATCAGCGGGCGCGCCTCTTTCAGCCGTTCGTGCAGGCCGAAGCCTCGACGACACGCCGCTTTGGCGGCACAGGTCTTGGCTTGACGATTTCACGGCGGCTGGTGGCCATGCTCGGCGGCACCATCGGCATGTCAGGCGAGGTGGGGCGCGGCACACAGGTGGAGTTCCGCATTCCGCTGGAAGTGAACCAAAGCAGGTTTCAGAGCTATCCGCTGGCTGGGATCACCGTCGGTCTGCGTGTTCGCGAAGCGTCTGTGCTGCGCAGCCTGACTCAGGCGCTGCAAACTTTCGGCGGCACGGTGGCGATCCTCGATCCTGATGCAGCGCTTTCCCCGGATAGCTTGCCGGCGGACTGCCGGCTGATTATCGACGACCAGCTGACAGCGCAAAGCCCGCCGGCGAATCCACCACTCGTGCAGGGCACGCCGAAAAGCGCGGTTCAGATGCAGGTGGGCGGCATTCCCGTCGTTCCCACGACTGCAGTCACCAAATCCAGCGGGTATGACCGCATGGGCGAGGTCTGCTACCTCTGCGTGTATCCCGTGACGCTCGGCGGCGTGGCTGCCGTATGCAATGCGGTCTTGCACGGGGACGCCGAACTGGGACTGGAATCCGCGGCATCGGCGCTCGCGCCCGCCGCGCCGCGCAGCCGCGCCGATGCGCTGCGCGATCACGCGCTCATCCTGATCGCCGAAGACAACGCGATCAACCGGCATCTGCTGCGGCAGCAACTGGAACTGCTCGGCTGCACGTGCGACACCGTCGAAGACGGCGTGCAGGCGCTGAAGGCGATCGCGTCGGCGGACTATGCGCTGCTCATCACCGACTGTCACATGCCCGAGATGGACGGCTACACACTGGCAACCCGCGTGCGCGAACGGACGGGTGACGCACGTCGCATGCCCATCGTCGGACTGACGGCGAGCGTGGGGCGGGAAGAGCGCGACGAGTGCCTGGCCGCCGGCATGGACGAATGCCTGTACAAGCCGGCCAAGCTCAACGACCTGCTTGCGTGCCTCACCCGGTTCGCGCCGCAGTGCCTGCAGGGGCACTGCGCGTTGGCGAGCGACGGACGGCCCGCGTCGCCGGTGGACGCGCCGCGCGTCACGCCTCATGCGCCGGGACCTGCCGCAGCGGCGCAGCCAGGCGAGCTGCCCGATCTCGACTGGGACGCGATCAATCGGAGCTTCGGCAGTACGGGGCGCGACGAGAAGCTGATAGACATCATCGTCCAGACCATGACGACGGATGCCGACGAGCTCGAAGGCATGCTCGGCGAAGCCGGGCCGGATGTCTTGCGGCAGTGGATTCATCGCGTGGACGGCGCGGCGTCCGTGCTCAGGTACGAACCGCTGAAGCATGCGCTGCAGACGTTTCGCGCCAGCGTGCTGACGGGCGACCGCGCGCTCTACATGGCATCGGGCGAGCAGATGCTGCAGCAGCTGCGGCGGATCACCGATCACGTCGCGCGTCAGGTGTAGCGGCGGCGAGGGTGGCTCGCGTGCTTCATGTCTCGAAGCGGTTGCCCGCGTCGCGCAGACGCCGTATGCCGCTGTCGAGGTGCGCCCGCGCGCTTTCCTTGTCGCCCAGACGCATCTGCTCGTACGCGCGCTGCGCGATCTCGTGCGGCACGGCCTTGAGCGGACGGTTGCTCTGCATCGCCTTGAGTTGCACTTCGGCGGCGCGCTCCAGGTAATACAGATCGTCCCACGCCTCGGCGATGCTTGCGCCCGCCACCATCACGCCGTGGTTCTTCAGAAACAGGATGTCCGCGTCGCCCATGGCAGCCGCGATGCGGTCGCCCTCGGATGTATCGAGCGCGAGGCCGTTGTAGTGCTCGTCGACGGCGGCGCGGCCGTAGAACTTCAGCGCCGTTTGTCCGAGCCACAACAGCGGCGGTCCTTCGATCAGACACAACGCGGTCGCGTTCGGCATATGCGTATGAAACGCGGCCTTCACGCGCGGCATGGCCCGATGCAACTGCGCGTGTATGTAGAACGCGGTCGCTTCCGGGCTGCCGTCGCCTTCGATCACGTTGCCGTCGAAATCGCAGACCAGCAGGCGCGACGCGGTGACTTCCGAAAACGCGAAGCCATACGGATTGACGAAGAACAGATCGTCATGTCCCGGCACGACAGCGGAAAAATGATTGCACACGCCTTCTTCAAGGCCATGCTGCGCGGCGAGCTGAAAACACGCGGCCAGTTCGATGCGGGCCGTGTGCACCGCGTCGGAGTCGAGCGCGGCGCGACGCGCGACAGCGGCCGTATTGACGTTGAGCGTATGTGCCATGACAGGTCCTTTGCACGTTTCACCAGCCGAGCGACGCGAACAGCGGCGGCACCCGGTCGAGCGTCGCAAGCGTGGCGTCGGGCGTGTAGTCGGGCAGACGCTGGCGGCCCGTGCCGCGGTCTATCCACACGCAGCGAAAGCCGATGTCGCGCGCCGCCGCGTGATCCAGATGCGGGCTTGCGCAGATATGCACCACGTCGTCGCGCGATACGCCTAGCTGTTCGTGAGCATAGTCGAAAAGCCGCCGGTCGGGTTTGTAGGCGCCTGCCTGCTGCGCGGTAATCACGCGGTCGATATAGCCGCCAAGCTGCGCGACGTTGCCGGCGATCACGTCGTCGTCGGTATTCGACACGATGCACAGCCGGTAGCCCGCTTCCTTCAGCGCGTGCAGCGTGCCCGTCACTTCGGGGAAGGGCGGCATCGCGGAGATGCGGCTGGTCAGCAGGCGGATGTCGTTGTCGTCGGCGCGCAGATCGAATTCCTCCAGCGCGATGCGCAGCGCGTGGCCCGCGACTTCGCGGAACGAGCGGTGCGGTGGCGTCTGCTCCAGCGCGTGCTCGTGCCTGTCGTAGACGGCGATGAACGCACGCGGATCGATCGCGGCGGCTTGCTTGCCCGCGAGGATCGCGGTGACGGCGTCCAGCAGCCCTTCGTCCCATTGAATCAGCGTGCCGTAGCAGTCGAAGGTCAGCCACGACGGGCGCGGTGTGTTGCCGAGTGACATGAGCGGTTCCTTGTTCATGGATGTCGATAGGGAACACAGACTAAGCCGCGAGTTGCATATTGGGAAATTAAATTAAAATGGCATGCTCAGTGGAAACGTAAATATGAGGCCTTCGCCATGCTCGATCTCGAACTTCTGAAGACGCTGGTTTGCGTGGTGGACGAAGGCAGCTTCACACGGGCCGGCGAGCGCGTGCACCGCACCCAGTCGACGGTCAGCCAGCAGGTGCGGCGCCTCGAGGAACTGGTTGGCCGCACGCTGCTGATGCGGGACCGCACGGGCAACCTGGTGACCGCGACCGAGCACGGCGAGCTGCTCACGCAATATGCGCGCCGTCTGATCGCGCTCTCGCAGGAGGCGCAAGACGCGCTCGCGAGCGACGTCTGGCGCACGCCGATCCGTATCGGCGTGCCAGAAGACTTCGACGCGAAGCGCATGGCGTCGATCTTGTCGGGCTTCGTCAAGGCGCGGCCCGAAGCGCGGCTCGAAACGGTCGCGGGCATGAGCGCCGATCTGCACCGCAAGCTGTCGGGCGGCGAGATCGAGATTGCGCTCGTCAAACGCGAGCCGGGCAGCGGGCCATGTCTCGCATCGTGGCCCGAAACGCTCGTGTGGGTGCGCGGGCGCATGATCGAAGTGCCGCCCGAGGACGGCGAGCCGATTCCGCTGGCGTTGTTTCCGCAAGGCTGCGTGTACCGCAAGCGCGCGATCCGCAGTCTCGATCATTCGCAGCGAAGCTGGCGCGTCGCGTTCGGCAGCCATAGCCTGACGGGCATTCAGGCGGCCGTTGCTTCGGGCCTCGGCATTACCGTGCTGCCCACCACGGCCGTGCTGCCCGAGCATAGCGTGTGCTTCGACCTGCCGCGTCTGCCGCCCACCGAGCTCGCGCTCGTCGGCGCTGGCGGCGCGATGAACGCGGTGCAGTCGGCGCTGGTGGATTTCCTGCGCGAGGCGGTGCCCGTCTAGCTCGCGCCGCGCTGCGTGAAGAAACGGTTTTCGGGACGCGGCAAGCCGAGATGGTCGCGCAGCGTCGTGCCTTCGTACGCGCGCCGGAAAATGCCGCGCCGTTGCAGCTCGGGCACGACTTTATCGGCGAAATCGTCGAGGCCGCCGGGCAGATACGGAAACATCACGTTGAAACCGTCCGAGCCGCGCTCGGTCAGCCATTGCTCCATCTGGTCGGCGATGGTCGCGGGCGTGCCGACCATCTCCAGCCCCGAATAACCGCCGATGCGCTGCGCAAGCTGGCGGATGGTCAACTGGTCGCGACGCGCCCAATCGACGACGCGTTGCCGCGAACTCTTGCTGGCATTGCTCTCGGGAATCTCGGGCAGCAGCGAATCCGGATCGAGTTGCGACACGTCGTGGCCGAGCGCGATTGACAGCGACGCGATGCCGCTGTCGTAGTGCACGAAAGTATCGAGCAGCGCGCGCTTTTCGCGCGCTTCATCGACGCTATCGCCGACCACCACGAACGCGCCCGGCAAAATCTTCAGATGCTCCGGGTCGCGGCCCGCGCGTTCGACGCGGCTTTTCACGTCGGCGTAGAAGCGCTGGCCTTCGGCGAGGGAGGGCGGCGCGGTGAACACGGCGTCGGCCGTTTCGGCGGCGATCTGGCGTCCCGCTTCCGACGATCCCGCCTGCACGACGACGGGCCAGCCCTGAACCGGCCGCGCGATGTTCAGCGGCCCGCGCACCGACAGGTGCTCGCCTTTGTGGCCGAGCACGTGCATCCGCTCCGTGTCGACAAAGACGCCGCTTTCGACGTCGCGGACAAACGCGTCGTCGGCCCAGCTATCCCACAGGCCTGTTACGACGTCGTAGAACTCGCGCGCGCGGTGATAGCGCTCGCCGTGCTCGACATGCGCTTCGAGACCGAAGTTCAGCGCCGCATCGGGATTAGAGGTGGTCACGAGATTCCAGCCGGCGCGCCCGCCGCTCAGATGATCGAGCGAAGCGAAACGGCGCGCGACGTGGTATGGCTCGTCGAACGTCGTCGACGAGGTGGCGATCAGGCCGATGCGCTCCGTCACCGACGACAGCGCGGCGAGCAGCGTCAGCGGCTCGAACGACGTCACGGTGTGGCTGCGCCTGAGCGCGGCGGGCGGCATGTTGAGCACGGCCAGATGATCGGCCATGAAGAATGCGTCGAAGCACGCGCGTTCGAGCGTCTGCACGAAGCGTTTGAGGTGCGCGATGTTGAAGTTGGCGTCGGGGTAGGCGCCGGGAAAGCGCCACGCGCCCGTATGCAGGCTGACGGGACGCATGAAAGCGCCGAGATGCAACTGACGGGATCGGGTCATGATGGAAGCCCTTGCCGAAAAGGTGAAAAGCGGTAAGCGCAATGCAATGAGCGGATTGCGCAGCGTGCGCGAAATACGATACGGCAAGCGCGCAAATCCGGCTCGCCGAATGCACAAACCGGCCCGTGCAGCGATATCAGCGGCTTTCGCTGTTTCCGCATGAAAAGCAAAGCTGCAACGGCGTGATTTGCTACGCACGAAACATTCGAACGACGGCGGCAAGAAGTGCCTATAGTCGGAAGCCTCATGCAGTTTCCATAACCAGCACGCAATCTTCCGATGAACCACACTCTCTCTTTCCTGCGCCGCGCGTTGCACGCGGCCGCGTTCGTCGTGGCGTCGGCCGCGATCGTCTCGCCCGCCCACGCCGACACCCGCGAAGTCGTGATCGGCTATCAGGACATGGTCGTGCCGTGGCGTTACGCGCAGGTCACGGGTGCCGTCGAAAAAGCCACCGGCTACAAGGTGACGTACCGCAAGCTCGGCAGCGGCGCGGATGTGATCCGCGCGCTCGCGTCCGGCTCGATCCAGCTCGGCGAAGCGGGTTCCAGCCCGATCGCGGCGGGGCTGTCGCAGGGCGTGGACCTGTCGCTGTTCTGGATTCTCGACAACATCAACGACGCGGAAGCGCTCGTCGCGCGCGACGGCTCGGGCGTGACGAAGCTCGCCGACCTGAAGGGCAAGACGATCGGCCTGCCGTTCGTGTCGACGTCGCACTTCCATGCGCTCGTCGCGTTGCAGCAGGCGGGCGTCGATCCGTCGACGGTGAAGATCCTCAACCTGCGCCCGCCCGAGGTCGCGGCCGCGTGGCAGCGCGGCAATATCGACGCGACGTACATCTGGGACCCGGTGCTCGCGAAGGTCAAGCAGAACGGCAAGGTGCTGATCACGTCGGGCGAAGTCGCGAAGGAATCGGGCAAGGCGACGTTCGACGGCTTCGTCGCCGCGCGCCAGTTCGAGCGCGACAATGCCGCGTTCATGACGGGCCTCGTCAAGGTGCTGGCCGAAACGGATGCGCAGTATCGCGATCACAAGGCGGCGTGGACGCCCGCGTCGAAGGAAGTGCAGGCTGTCGCGCAGGAGTCGGGCGCAGCGCCCGCCGACGTGCCCGCAAGCCTGGCGTTGTACGCATTCCCGACGCCCGCGGAACAGGCGTCGCCGACGTGGCTCGGCGGCGGCAAGCAGTCGGGCGCGGCGGCATCGCTGGCGGCGACGGCGGCCTTCCTGAAGACGCAGGGCACGATCCAGAACGTGCTGCCCGACTATTCGGGCGCGGTGAATCCTCGCTTCGCGCAACAGGCCGCGCGATGAGCGCGCTGGAAATCCGCGGCGTCGGCGTGACCTATGACGGTGCGGATGAGCCTGCGCTCGCGGGCGTCGATCTGCGCATCGACAGCGGCGAATTCGTCGTCGCGCTGGGCGCGTCGGGTTGCGGCAAGACCACGCTGCTCAATTGCATCGCCGGTTTCGTCGATCCCACGCAAGGCGAAGTGCGGCTGAACGATGCGCCGATCGAAGGACCGGGCGCCGAGCGCGGCGTGGTGTTTCAGAAGCATGCGTTGATGCCGTGGCTCAACGTGCTCGACAACGTGGCGCTCGGACTTCGCTTTCGCGGCGTCGCGCGCGACGAGCGGCACGCGATCGCGCGGCGCACCCTCGCGCTGGTCGGCCTGGAGCGGCATGCGAACGCCAAGGTGTACGCGCTGTCGGGCGGCATGCAGCAGCGCGTGGGCATCGCCCGCGCATTGGCGAGCGACCCGCAAGTGCTGTTGATGGACGAGCCGATGGGCGCGCTCGACGCGCTCACGCGCGAAACGGTTCAGGAACTCGTGCTCGACGTCTGGTCGCGCACGCAAAAGACGGTGTTCTTCATCACGCACAGCGTCGAAGAGGCATTGTTTCTCGCGACGCGTCTCGTGCTGATGACGCCGGGTCCGGGACGCGTCGCGGAAGTGCATGAGCTGCCGTTCGCGCGCGCATATCTCGCATCGCGCGATGCGCGCGCGGTGAAGTCGTCGGCGGGCTTTATCGAGTGGCGCGAGCGTTTGACGCGCCGCTTGCATGAGACGGTGCGGGAGGCCGCCTGATGAACTCGATCGATTCTTCGCGGCAAAACGCAACGGGCCGCGTGCGTGCATCGCGCCGCGCCGACGCCGACGCCGACGCGCCACGCACGCGCACGCGCAGGCGCAAGTCGAATCGCGGCATGCCCGGCGAAGGGCCGACCGCCGCGCTCAGCACGTTTTGCTTGGCGGCCTTGCTGCTGCTGTGGTGGACCTCGTCGCATTTCGGCTGGGTGCCGCCGCTGTTTCTGCCGTCGCCGGAGGCCGTCTGGCGCGCATTCGCCGACGCATGGAACGGCCGCATCCAGGGCGGACTGCCGTTGTCGGAACACTTGATGTGGAGCGCAATCCGCGTGTTCGTCGCATTTGCGCTCGCCTGCGCGACGGCCGTTCCCATCGGCGTGCTGATGGGCGTGAGCCGCGTTGCGCGCGGTCTGCTCGATCCGCCCATCGAGTTCTACCGGCCGCTGCCGCCGCTCGCGTATCTGCCGCTCGTGGTGATCTGGTTCGGCATCGACGAAACGGCGAAGCTTGTCGTCATCTGGCTCGCGTGCTTCGCGCCGATTGCCATGGCCGCGCGTGCGGGCGTACGCAGCGCAACCGTCGAGCAGATCAATGCCGCGTGGTCGCTCGGCGCGAACTTCAGGCAGGTCGTGCTGCACGTCGTGTTGCCCGCCGCGCTGCCGGAGATTCTCACGGGGCTGCGCATCGCGATCGGCTTCGGCTGGACCACGCTGGTCGCCGCCGAGATGGTCGCGGCGACGGCAGGGCTCGGACAGATGGTGCTCAATGCGTCGAGCTTTCTGCGCACCGATGTGGTCGTGATGGGCATCGTGCTGATCGGCGCGATTGCGTGGCTGTTCGATCTCGGCATGCGCGCGCTGGAGCGCAAGCTCGTGCCGTGGAAGGGCAAGCAGTAGCGCGATGGCGGCCTGCTAACGGTGCTCGCTGCTCGCGCGCCTCGCGAGCAGGCACAGTATTTCGTACATCAGCGTCGCGGCGACGAGCGCGGTGTTGCCGCTCGGATCGTAAGGCGGCGACACTTCGACCACGTCGCCGCCGACCCAGTTGAGCCCGTCGAGACCGCGCAGCAGCGCCTGCGTCTCACGGGTCGTGAGACCGCCCACTTCCGGCGTGCCCGTGCCCGGCGTGAACACCGGGTCGAGCCCGTCGACATCGAGCGAAAGATAAACAGGCGCATCGCCGACGATGCGCCGCGCTTCTGCCGCAACAGCGGCCGCCCCGAGCGCGTCGAACTCCTCGATGAACACGACGCGCATGCCGTGATCGAGCGAGTAGCGCCAGCCTTCGTCCGAATTCTGCGCCCCGCGAATGCCGATCTGAATGGTTCGCCTGGGGTCGAGCAGACCCGCTTCGACCGCGCGGCGAAACGGCGCGCCGTGCGTGAATTTCGAGCCTTTGAACGAATCCCAGGTGTCGGTGTGCGCGTCGATATGCACCAGCGCGATCGGCTCGCGCGGCGCCAGCGCCTGGAAGATCGGATAGGTGATGGAGTGATCGCCGCCCGCCGTCAGCGCAAGCTTGCCGGCGCGGAACACCGGTTCGAAGAAGCGGCGGATATCGTCGTGCGCGCGTTCGAGATGATAGAGGTCGGTAAACGGCACATCGCCGATATCGGCGACGCGACAGGCGTCGAACGGATTGAAGCGCGTCACGTGATGGATGCCGCGCATCATCGTGGACATGTTGCGGATTTCACGCGGGCCGAAGCGCGCACCCGGGCGCGCCGTGACGCCGCCGTCGAAGGGCACGCCCGCCAGCGCGATGTCGAAGGTGCTCGGGTCGGTGCTGAACGGCACGCGCATGAAAGTCGGGATGCCCGCGAAGCGCGGCTGCTGCATCTGGGTCAGATCGGTGCCCGTCACATTGAACTCCTGTTTCACTTTCGTTCGGCAGCCAACCGCACGCTTTAGAAGGTTGGCGGCGTATTGATCCACAGCACGCGGGTGATGCAGTCGCCGGGATTGCGGTAGCTGTGCGGCTCGGTGCTCGGGAAGTAGAAGGAGTCGCCCGCCTGCAGCCGGTAGCATTCGCTGCCGAGCGTGAGTTCGAGTTCGCCTTCGAGCACGTAGCCCAGTTCCTCGCCGGCATGGCTGATCTGCTCGTCGCTGCGCGCGAGCGGTTCGAGCACATGAATGTCGCCTTGCAGCAGTTGTCCGGGGCCCGCCACGACGAGCCGTTCCAGCATGATCGAGCCGCCCGCGCGGCCATGCCGGCCCGACGCCTGCTGCACGCCGGGAAAGCGCACGGATGGCCGTTCGCTGGCGCGCTGCACGGGCGTGACGGTCGCGACAGGACCGGACACCAGCGCAGCGATGTTCGTGTCGAGCGCGAGCGCGATCCGGTGCAAGGTCGCCAGCGACGGCGTCGCATGGCCGCCCTCGACTTTCGACAACAGGCTCTCCGAGCAGCCCGCCTGCTCCGCCAGTGCCTTGAGCGTGAGCTGCTGCACCATGCGCGCGTGCCGTAGCCGTGTGCCAAGACCTTCTGCTGCCGCGCCTTGTGCGGAATGAGCCGCTGCCGCGCGGGGCGTTTTGGCGGCGCGCCGTGGCGCGAGTGAGGACGGCCTGCGGGAAGCGCCGTTGCCGGACGTGGGGGTTTTTCTGGTGGCCACCGTGTGCGTTCTGTCGATCAGCGTAAAAAAACGGCCTGGCGAGTATCAGGCGAGAACCGTGAACTCGACTTCGACCGGGTTGAGTGCGTTGATGGGAATGATATCCTGCGGGCACGCCGACATCACGACGATGCAATCCATCGCCGCCTTGATGTCCACATGGTCGCCCGCTTTCGACACGGGCGGCAGCCAGTCGATCGTGTAATCCGGCTTGACGGGAATGTTCATCCACAGGTTGAACGGCTGCGGCACTTCCCGCGTGCGCAGGCCGATTGCCTTCAGCGCCAGCCGCAGATTGTCCGCGCAGTTGTCGTGATAGCTCTCCACGCCCAGGTTCCTGTAGCGATACAGGTCGCAGGCGGCGATCAGCGTATCGTGCACGCCCGGCGACGTGTCGGCGGCCAGTTCGGCGATCGGGCGGCGATGGTTCGTCACGAGCGGGTCGCCCGGCTGCGGAATGATCTTGTCGATATATGCGCGCGTGTGTTCGAACGAGAGGAATTCGTTCAGGTGCGTGGCATTGAAGATCCACGTGTCGCAGACCTGCGTGCCGTGCGGGTTCGAGATGCGGATGGTTTGCCCCGCCTTGACGCGCACGGCGCGGCCGCAGCGGGCGGGCACCGTGTAGGTCTTGCCGGGTTCGGGCGTGCCGTCGGCGGAAATCGGTTCGTGCAAGGTGGCGTTCTGGCCGAGTTCCGTGCCGTTGTCGTCGCTTGCGTGTGCATGCGTGTGGGTATGGGCGTGGGCGTGTGCGGCAGTCGTGCTCATCTGGGTTCCTTGTCAGTCGTTGCAAAGGGTGGTGAGGGTGTGCGCGAGCGCGCGTGCGCCCAGCACGAGGTGACGGGCGTCCGTGGCTTCCGCCGGGTTGTGGCTGATGCCGTCACGGCTCGGCACGAACAGCATGGCCGTCGGGCAGTGCTGCGAGAGATACATCGCGTCGTGAAAGGCGCCCGACGTGAGCCGCAGCGCGGGCGCCTCGAGCGCATGGCAGGCGGCGTCGAGCCGCGCCAGCACCGTCGCGTCGAAACGCACCGGCGCGTGAGTGAAAAGCGGCGCGATGCGCGCGCCGTGGCGCTGCGCGCAAGCCGATACCTGCGCGTCGAACGAATCGAGCACGTGGGCGTCGGGATGACGGAAATCGACGGAGAAGGTCACGTCGGAGGGAATCGTGTTGATCGAATTCGGCGTCACGCTCCAGCGCCCGAATGTGATGCGCGTGTGATCGCCGCCCAATGAGGTGGCGATTGCTTCGAGCGAGGCCCGCAGCGCCACGGCCAGGGTCATCGCATCGCGACGCATCGGCATCGGCGTGGTGCCGGCGTGCGCAGCCACGCCCTGGCAGTGGAACTCGTACCAGCGCACGCCCTGAATGCCCGTGACGATGCCGAGCGGCACGCCGGCATTCTCCAGTTGCGGGCCTTGCTCGATATGCAACTCGACGAAAGCATGCGCAGGCGGCGCGTCGCCGCGTGACGGCAGGCCGGGCAACGCATGCCGATAGCGCTCCAGCGCGGCGCCCAGTGTGACGCCGTCCGCGTCGGCGGCGTTCAGGTAGGCAGGCATGCGCGACGGCTCGACAAATGCGCTCGATCCCATCGCGCCGGGCGCGAAGCGCGTGCCTTCTTCGTTGGTCCAGATCGCGACTTCGAGCGGCCGGCGTGTGCGGATGCCCGCATCGTTGAGCGCGGCCATGCATTCGAGCCCGGCGAGCACGCCGTAGCAGCCGTCTAGCTTGCCGCCCGAGGGTTGCGTGTCGATGTGGCTGCCCGTCATCACGGGCGGCGCGGCGCCGCTGCCGGGCCGGTGGATGAACAGGTTCGCGCATGCGTCGGTGGTGACGGTGCAGCCCAACGCATGCGCATACCCGACCAGATGGCGCCGCGCCTCCAGATCCGTAGCACTGAGAGCGGGGCGGTTCACGCCGCCGTCGGACCGCGCGCCGAATGCCGCGAGTGCTTCGATCGACGCGAGCAGGCGTGTGTCGTCGACGCTTGCGGCGGCGCGCAGTGCATCGTCTGCGAGGTGATGGGTACCGGTGCGCTTCATGACGGCGCCCCCGACGTCTGCGCCGCGCTGTCCGTCCTTGCCGCCGGTGCGCTGAAGCTCAGGCTACGATCGAACCACGGCTTGAGAAATTGCTGGAGACGAGGCGTGCGCGAGTTGCCGAAGAGCTGCGAAGGCGGCCCCGACTCGACGATCTGCCCCGCCTCCATGAACACGACCTTGTCGGAAATCTTCGCGGCAAAGCTCATTTCATGCGTGACCATGACCATCGTCATGCCGTCCTGGGCGAGTGAACGGATCACGTTCAGCACTTCTTCCACGAGTTCGGGATCGAGCGCCGAAGTCGGTTCGTCGAGCAGCATCACTTCCGGCTCGATGGCGAGCGCACGCGCAATGCCCACGCGCTGCTGTTGGCCGCCGCTCAGCCGCGCGGGATAGACGTCCGCCTTGTGCTGCAGGCCGACGCGCGCGAGCGCCGCGTGCGCTTTGGCGCGCGCGTCCGCGCGGCGCATCTTCTTGGCTAGCACGAGCGGCGCAGCGACGTTGTCGAGCACGCTCATGTGCGGCCACAGATTGAACTGCTGAAACACCATCGAAACGGGCCGCCGCACTTCCGCGACGCTCGCCTCGCTGTCGCGATCGCGCGGCGTGCGGCCAGCCGAGCGATAGCCGAGCAGTTGCCCCTTGATCCAGACCTCGCCTTCGTCGTAGGGTTCGAGGAAGTTCATGCAGCGCAGCGCCGTCGTCTTGCCCGAGCCGGACGGCCCGATCAGCGTGACGATTTCGCCGCGCATCACGTCGAGGTCGATGCCCTTGAGCACGCGGGTTGCGCCGTACGACTTGCCGACGGCGCGCAGCTTGAGTATGGGTTGAGCGCTCATATGGCTTTATTGGTGGCTGTATTGGTGTCGCTACGCAGAAAAGGAATCGTCGCCGTCGCGCGCTGCGCCAGCAGCGACACGGCCTGCGTGAGCAGCCAGTAGCTCACGATCAGCAGCGCATACGGACCGATGTACGTGTAAGTGGAGGCGACGATGTCGCTGGCCGTCATCGTCAGTTCGGGGACCGTGATGATGGAAGCGACAGCGCTCTCCTTGATCACGAGAATGATCTGGTTCGCGAGCAGCGGTACCGCGAACGCGAGCGCCTGCGGCAGCTCGATCGAGCGGAATGCCGCCCAGCGGCTCACGCCGAACGCCTGCGCAGCCTCGATCTGGCCGCGCGGCACGCTGGCCCATGCAGCGCGAAAAATCTCGGCGAAATACGCACTCGCATAGATGGCGAGCGACACGACCGTCGCTTGCACGGCCGTCATCGTGATACCGAAAACGGGCAGCCCGAAGTAGACGATCATCAGTTGCGACAGGTAAGGCATGCCGCGGATCAGCCAGACGAACAGGCCGTAGGGCGCGGCTAGCACGCGGGCGTAACGCAGGCGCCACGCATTGAGCGCGAACCCGCCGGCCATGCCGAGCACAGCCGCGATCAGGCTGACTTCAAGCGTGACGAGCATCGCGTCGGCGAAGCGCGGCACGAGAGCGAGCAGGTTATCCATGAAAGTGATCCCCAGTCATGCGCGCGGCACTGCGCGGCGCTCGTAGCAATGCGCGGCAAAGGACAACAGCGTCGTGATGGCCAGATAGAACAGCGCGGCGCACGTGTACACCTCGAGCGGCCGGTACGTCGACGACGACAGTTGCTGGCCGACGCGCATCAGGTCCGTGACGGATATCACCGACACCACCGCCGACGCCTTGACGATATCGATCATCTCCGACACGAGCGCGGGCAGCGTCACCCGCACCACCTGAGGCACTTCGATGTGCCACAGCACCTGACGGCGCGTGAGATTGAACGTGACGGCTGCTTCGATCTGCCCGCGCGCGATCGAGCGAAAGCCCGCGCCCAGAATCTGCGACTGATACGCGGCCGTGTTCATCGACAGCCCGATGGCCGCCGCGACTGTGCCCGGCACCGCGAGCCCGAGCGCCGAAGGCAGGTAATACATCACGAGCAGTTGCGCGAGCACGGGCGTGCCGCGAAACACGCTGACGTAGACCCGTGCGGCGCCCGCGAGCAGCCGGCTCTGGCTGGCCGACATCGTGTAGATGAAGATGCCGGCAAAGAAGCCGCAGAACACGGCAGCCGCCGACAGCCACAAGGTCGTCAATGCGCCGTCCAGCAACTGCGGCAGATAGCCGGCGCAGCGTGCGAGCAGATCGGGGGCGTTCATCTGGCGGCTCGCGGCACGTCAGATGGAGGGCGCGGGGACGGCGTCGACTGGGACGTCCATCGTCGAGCCGAACCACTTTTCCTGCAGCTTCTTCATCGTGCCGTCGCGGTTCGCGCGCGCGATGCCGTCGCTGAAGAGCTTGACCAGTGCGGCGCTGTCGCTGTCCTTGCGCGCCACCCAGGCGAAGTAGCTCTTCGGCCCGATCGTCTGCGGCAGCAGCGCGAACACGCCCGGGCGCGATTTCATCAACGGTCCCAGGTTCGCGACCGATTGCGCGACGGCGTCGAGCCGTCCCACGGCGAGGTCGGCATAGGCTTCGTCGAACGCGACGTACTGCTTGATCTGCTTGATGCCGGGGCCGCCCGCGTCCTTCAGTTTCTTGTCGAGCGCCTGCAATGCCTGCAACTGCGCCGAGCCCGTCTGCGAGCCGACGATCTTGCCGTTCAGGTCGTCGGGCGACTTGATGCTGGTGTCGCCGTTGCGCAGCAGCACGCCCGTCGTCGCGTCGGCGACGGGCAGCGTGAACGCGAAGTGGCTGACGCGGTCCTTGTTGACGGTGACGGCCGTCACGACGATGTCGAAGCGCTTGGCGTCGAGTCCCGGCAACAGTCCCTGAAACGGCAGGTCCAGCTGCTTGACCTTCACGTCGGGGATGGATTTCAGCACGTAGGCCATCAGGTCGGCGTCATAGCCGACGATCTTGCCGTTGTCGACATACTCGAACGGCGCGTAACGGGCCTCCGTCGCGATGGTGATTTCCTTGTTCGTCTTGATGCGCGCCAGCAGATCGTCGGATTGCGACCAGCCCGGCGTAGCGGCGACGAGTGCGAGCGCACCGAGCAACGAGACGACCAGACTGCGAAGAGGCTTGTTCATGACGCTTCCTTGTGAAAGGCCCGTGGCCGATTATGAAAGTGAAAAGAATTAAATTCAAGTTACTTGAATGACGTTCAATAAGCATGAGGCGTGCCATGTGGCGCAGCCCTGCCGGGCGGGGAGGCCGGTCTGCGGGATGCACCGGGGCGGGGAGTTTTGCGCGCCGCCGAGATCGCGCGCGACGCACGATGCACCGTGCTGGGGAGTGGCGCCGCGCGGCGATGTCGCAATTCGTCGCATCGGTGTCGCGCTGGCATCACGGGAGCCGTGCGGCGTTGCCGTTAGTGCTGGAGACGGCCTGCCATCGCATGGCCGCCCCGTTTTCGTTCTGACTACTGGAGAAACGCTGCGCGCGCCGCGCTTGCGGCGCGCGCGCTGACTTGCGCTCATGTTCAGAAACACCACGATTCGCGGCGGGCTCGCCGCCACCATCTCGGGTTGCACGCTGCTGTTGATGCTGGTTATCGCGGCAGCCGTGTTTGCGCTCTTCAAGAGCAATGCCGCGCTCGACGCGATGTATCGAGACGACACGGCTTCCGTCGTGCATCTGAAGACCAGCTCCGAGCGGCTGCTGGTGTTTCGCACGGGACTCGCGGACGTCGAGCAGCTGATCAGCGCAGGCAAGCCGGCTACCGCTGAGATCAGGCAACTGCATGTGCTGCTCGCCGAGAGCAACCGCGAGCTCGATGCGTACCGTGCGCTGCACGCGCCCGACGCGCAGGAAACGGCGCTGCTCGCGGCGATGACGAACAAACGCGACCGTCTGCTGGCGCAGGCTTTTTCGAAAGCGCTCAAGCAGCTCGACGAAGAGAATCTGGTCGACTTCCTGAGCACGCAGCGCGAGATGCCCGTCGCGCTGTTCGACGAATATCAGAAGGCGCTCATCGCGCTGGAGGACTTTCAGGTGCAGCGCCAGCGCATGCGCTTCGATCACGCGAACGAGCGCTTTCACATGACGCTCTGGGGCTTCGGCGCGGCGGGCTTGAGCGCGCTGATCGTCGGCATGCTCGCGCACCGGGCGCTGACGCGGGCGATCGTCACGCCCGTCAATGCCGCCGTCGAATACTTTGCGAAGATCGCGGCGGGCGACCTCACGGCCGTCGTCAGGACGGAGCGCCGCAATGAGATGGGTTACCTGCTCGACGCGCTGAACGACATGCAGCAAGGTCTCGTCGCGGTCGTGCGCAAGGTCAGGGCGGGGACGGACGCGATCATGCACGACGCCCGCGCGATTGCGAGCGGTAACCGCGATCTGTCGATGCGTGCGGGCGATCAGGCCGCCTCGCTCCAGCAGGCGGCCGCCAGCATGGAACAACTGACGGCCACCGTGCGGCAGAACGCCGACAATGCGCACGACGCCAGCGCGCTCGCCACGCGTGCATCCGACATCGCGACACGCGGCGGCGAAGTGGTGCGTCAGGTCGTCGACACGATGGATGCGATCTCGGATAGCTCGGCGCGCATCGTCGGGATTGTCGGGGTGATCGAGAGCATCGCGTTCCAGACCAATATTCTGGCGCTGAACGCAGCCGTCGAAGCGGCGCGCGCGGGCGATCAGGGGCGCGGCTTCGCGGTGGTGGCCAGCGAGGTGCGGCATCTGGCGCAGCGCAGTGCGACCGCCGCGAAGGAAATCAAGGAACTGATCGGCAACTCGACGCAGAGCGTGCGTGCGGGAAGCGAACTGGTATTGCGCGCGGGCTCGACGATGGACGACATCCTGAAAGCCGTGCAGAGCGTGAACGCGATCATGGCGGATATCAGTCTTGCGTCCCGCGAGCAGACGGCGGGCATCGAACTCGTCAACGCGACCGTCGTGCAGATGGAAGCGATGACGCAGAGCAACGCATCGCTGGTCGAATCGGCGTCGACCACGGCGGCCTCGCTGGAAGCGCAAAGCGAGCATCTTCACGGCGCCGTGGCGCTATTCCGTGTGAGCGCGGACGAGCAGGTCGGCTGACGAAGCGCGGCGGCGCTCGGGATGTTGGGTTGCCCCGCGCAGTGAGCGGGAAACTGTCGGCTGCCATCCGCCATTGCGGCCGTTTCATCTGGCCGCATGAATCCGCACCGTCAGCCCCAGCGCCTTGATTGGCGGGCCTTCGGGCGGTCGCCGGCCGATCCGCGCGCACGATTGGCATGGCCCCTGCAGTTGTCGCTGTGGATTGCACGAAGCGCGTCGCACCAGACGGCTTGCGTGCATCTCGTTGCTCAACGCACTCAAGGGAGTCCATATGAACGCGAAACTGATCGGCGCGCTGTTGCTGGCGTGCGTGACGTCGGTTGCCCTGCCAGCCTTCGCAGGCGACGACGGGCCCGCTTCCAGTCCTCTAACCGGCGGTGTCGTGAAAGCGTCGCACGTTGGGCACAGCGCTCAAACGACCTCGCCGGACAAGGCGAGGCCTGGCAATCAAAGCGGCGTCGGCGGTGTCGAGTCGGGAAAAACGCAGTCCGGCCGGCGCGAGCAGCCCGACAGCATCGACCCGATGTATCGCGGCGGTTGATTTGCCCTTGCGGTATCTCCGCTCGCGTCGAACCTGAGCCAGGCCTCAGGTTTGCGTCAAAATTGCCGGACGATAAGCGCTACCGTCGCGCTATTTCACGCGAGGCGCGTCCAACTGTTCGCCAAATCCGGCTAATTGCGGTGTTTGCTTGTTTTTGCCGGTCCGCACGTCTTATCCTTGTTGTTTGGCAGCCGAAAGGGGATAGCGTGGACCGCGTTCAGGCAATGGAAGTATTCACTCGTGTGGTCGATGCGAACAGCTTCACGCGCGCCGCAGAGCAGATGGGCATGCCGCGCGCGACGGTGACGACGACCATCCAGAATCTCGAAGGGGTGCTCGGCGTGCGTCTGATGAACCGGACCACGCGCCGTCTGTCGCTCACGCCGGAAGGCGCGGCGTATTACGAGCACTGCATCCGCATCATCACCGACATCGCGGAAACGGACGCGAGTTTTCAGGCGGGCAATCGCAAGCCGAGCGGGGCGCTGCGCGTGCACATGCCTAATTCTCTCGGGCGTCATCTCGTCATTCCGGCGTTGCGCAGCTTTCACGAGCGCTATCCGGACATCTCGCTCGATCTGGGTCTCTCTGACCGGCCCGTCGATCCCGTCGAGGAAGGGATCGACTGCATGGTGCGGGCGGGTCCGCTCGAAGATTCGTCGATGGTTGCGCGGCGCGTCGGCACGCTCAAGCGCGTGACGTGCGCTTCGCCCGATTATCTGGCGCGCTATGGGGCACCGCGGAGCATCGACGATCTGGCCATGCATCAGGCCGTGAATTTTCGCGTCGCGCACAACACGCGGCCGATGCCGTGGATCGTTCTCGTCGACGGCAAGCCAACGGAAGTGCGGATGAACGGTGTCGTCACGGTCAACGACTCCGAAGCGTACGTCAAGTGCGGACTGGAAGGCTTCGGCCTGATCCAGCCCATGCTCTTCATGGTCGCGTCGAAACTGCGCGACGGATCGCTGCTCGAAGTGCTGCCCGACTTCAAGCCGAAGCCCAAGCCGGTTTCGATCGTGTATCCGAACAACCGTCATCTGTCCGCGAAGGTGCGTGTGTTCGCGGACTGGATCGCCGAACTGTTCGAGTCGACGCCCGCGCTGGCGGACGGCGACATACGGCGCGTCGCCGTGCCGCCACGCGAGACGCAGCAGGCCGATCATGGGCCGATCGCTGCGTGAGCTTCGTCGTCACAGCATGTCTTCGTGACGGCAATTGATCAGCAGTTCGGCCATGCTCGCCGTGTTCGGCAGTTCGAGCGTATTCACGACGATCGATGCGATGTCGCCCGGCTGCGTCATCGCGTCGGGCGGCAGATCGGCGAGTCCGGCGGCCATATCGGTGTTGACGAAGCCGGGGCAGACGGCTGTCGCGCGCACGCCGTCGTCCCAGCCCGCGCGCCGCACTGCGTGAGTCAACGCGATCACCGCGTGCTTCGACATCTGATAGCCGACGTTCAGGTTCTTCACCCGCTTGCCCGACAGCGACGCGAGCTGCACGAAGCGGCCGCTGCCCGCGCGCCGCAGATACGGCAACGCGGCCTGCGCGAGCCGGAAGGGCGCCTTCACGTTGATGTCGAGCGTTTCATCGAGCAGCTCGCTCGCGCCGTCGTCGAACGTGATCATCTTGCAGATCCCGGCGTTGCTCACCAGCACGTCCAGACGGCCGAAACGATCGACGGTCGCATTGACCCACTGGCGGGCGGCATGCTCGTCACGCGCTTCATACGCGAACAGAAACGCGTCGAGCTCGTTATCGAACGATGACGGATCGCGCATGCCGAGCGACAGCCGATATCCGCGCCGATGCAACTCCAGCGCGATTTCGCGGCCGATGCCACGATTCGCGCCCGACACCATCGCTACCTTGTCCATGTGCTGTCCCGTTGACGATGAAATGGGCGACGCTCAGAAGCCCGCGTCGATGGTGATTTTCGTGCCGTCGCTGAAGCGTTCGAGGCGAAACGCGTGCGGATCGACGAGCGGCGTGTCGTTATTGACGAGATCGGCCATCAGCTTGCCGGCCGCCGGTCCAATGCCGAAACCGTGCCCCGAGAAGCCCGTGCCGATGAACAGTCCCGGCACGCGCGCGGCCCCGGAGATCACGGGAATCGCATCGGGCGTGACGTCGATATAACCGGCCCAGCGCTGCGCAATCTTCGCGCCGGCGAGTTGCGGAAACGCCTTCACGAACTCGCGCAGTCCGTTGTCGACATACGGCACGACGGGATCGGGGTCGAGCGTGCGGATGGCTTCGAAGAGGGTGGGACGGTCGAGCGCCCAGCGGCGCGGCCGCTTCAGTTCGTCGAGAAAACGCTTGCCGACGCGGATCTGCAACGCCCCCATCTGGCTCTTCAGCGCCTCGATGTACTTGAAGAACAGGCGGAACGCATCGGGCGTGAGGTCCGCGTGGGTGCGCAGGCCATACGCGACCGTGTAGCCGCCGTCGGCGCGTTTGCGGAAGGCGAACTCCTCGTTGTTCGCGCTGCACGTCGGGCCGCCTTCGAGCGGCTCGGTACGCAGCACCGAGGCGCGCGTCAGCAGTTGCGGCAGCTCGACGCCGAGGTTGCCGCAGAAATAGCGCGTCCATGCGCCGCCCGCGACGACGACGGCATCGCAGCGGATCGTGCCGTGCTCGGTGACGACGGCGCTGACATGTCCGCCGCTCGTTTCGATGCCGCGTACGGCACAGGGCGTGAGTATCTTGACACCTCGCTTGCGCAGCGCGTTGGCGATGGCAGGCGCGGCTTTTTGCGGTTCGGCGCGCGCGTCGCCCGGCGTGTAGATGCCGCCCTTGAAACTGCGCGTCGAGCCGGGGAGCAGTCCGGCTATTGCTTCCGTATCGACTTCTCGCGTGTCGAATGCGTCACCGGCAATCTGCCGCGCGCGAGTGAGCCAGTCGCGATGCCTTGCCAGGGTCGCGTCGTCGTTCGATACATACAGAATGCCGCACTGGTTGAAGCCCGTCTCGATGCCCAGCGTGCGGTCCAGCGTGCGCCACAGCTTGAGGCTTTCGATGCTGAGCAGCAGTTCGCGCGGGTCGCGGCGCGTGACGCGCACCCAGCCCCAGTTGCGGCTCGATTGCTCGCCCGCGATATGTCCTTTCTCGCACAGCGCAACCTGCAAGCCCTTGTCGCTCAGGTACAGCGCAGTGGAAACGCCGATGATCCCGCCGCCGATCACGACCACATCGGCGCGCTCGGGTAGCTGGATGTCGTCGGCGACGGTATCGACTTTCGGTCCCATGTTCGTGTATTGAGTTGGAGGGGTTCAATGCCGGTGTTCGGCGATGCCGGCTGCCGCGGCCTGCGTGTTTGCATGCGATTGCAGTGCTGCCTCGCGCCGCGCTGCGCGCAGGCTGCGCGGCGCCTGCTTGCCGCCGCGCGCGCCGGGGTTCGAGAAGCGGTTAGTCCAGCGGTCGATGTGATTGATCGCATGCGTGAGCGGCACGGTGATCAGCAGATAGACGACGCCCGCCGCGACGAGCGGCGAGAGGTTCGCCGTGTTGACGGCCGTGTTTTGTCCGATCGTGAAGAGATCGCGTTGCGACGTGAGCAGCCCGAGAAAATAAACGAGGCTCGAATCCTTGACGATCGAAATGAACTGGTTGGCGAGCGCGGGCAGGATGCGCCGCACGCCCTGCGGCACGATGACGTGCCGCATGCCGCTCCAGTACGTCATGCCTAGCGCCTGGCACGCATACATCTGGCCGCGCCCCACGCTCTGGATGCCCGAGCGGAAAATCTCGGCGATATACGCGGACGAGATCAACGCGAGCGCGACGATCGCGAGGGGATAGGGGTTCGGCCCGAAGATCGACAGCCCGATGGGCGCCAACCCCTGGCCGACCACGAGAATCACGAGCGCGGCGGGCAGGCCGCGAAACACGTCGATGAACACCTGCGCAGGAAACATCAGCCAGCGCGTGTTGGACACGGCCATCAGCGCGAGCACCATGCCCGCGACGATGCCGAGCACCGTGGAGAACAACGACAGGATCAACGTGTTCACCAGGCCCGTACCCAACAGCGCCGGCAACGAATCGACCAGAAGCGGCCAGTCGAGGAAGTTCTGCAAAAAGGCGTCCATGTGCGCTCTCCGGAAGACGAAACGTGGTCGGTGAAGTGCGGCTGGCGGTTCAGGTGCCTGACTTCATCGCATACGGCGGCAGGTCGGCAGGCTTCGGATAGCCAGGATGGAATTGCAGATAGAGCTTCATCCACGTGCCGTCGGCCACCAGTTCGCCGAGCGTCTTGTTGAGCGCGCTTTCGAGCTTGACGTTGCCCTTGTGAACGGGAAAGCCCGCGGGCAGATTGACCGCGGATATGTCGAGCTTGTCCGCGATGTTCATTTGCGGGTACTTGCTTTGCAGGCCTTCCACCAGGGTCTTGTCGACGAAGTAGCCGTCGATGTACTTGTTGCGCAGCGCGAGGAACCCCGCGTTCAGATTTGGAAAGCGCACGATCTGCGCACTGGGCAGATAGCTGTCCGAATACGTGTCTTCGATGGTGCCTTGCACGACGCCGATCCGCTTGCCCTTGACGGACGCGACATCGCTCGAAATGGTGCTGTCCGGCAGCGTCGCGACGCTCAACAGGCCCGTCAGGTAGCCGTCGGAAAAGTCGACCATCTTGAGCCGGTCTTTCGTGATCGAAATGGAGCCGGCGGCGAGATCGATCTGCTGGTTCGCGACGCTCGGCAACAGCCCGGCGAAGTCCTGCGCGCGGAAGTCGGCGGACAGACCGAGCTTCGCGGCGATCGCGCGAATCAGCTCGACGTCGAAGCCCGTCATCTTGCCGTTGTCGATGTACGAATAGGGCTTGTTGTTCGCGTCGACGCCCGCGACGATTTTGCCCGGCGTGAGCGTGCCCACGTCTTCCGCATGAGCGGCCGATACGGCTGCGGCGCATAGCGAAGCAGCCAGTGCGAGACTGCGTGCAAACTGAAGAAAACGCATCATGAGGCTCCTCTCGAAAGGAACGGCGGTGAACGGAAGTGGAACAGCAATGCGAACGCGGCGTGTGCCGCTCAATGCAGAATGCGCGACAGAAACTCACGCGCGCGTTCGGAGCGAGGGCGCGCGAAGAACTGTTCTTTCGAGTCGTCCTCGACGATGGCGCCGCGATCCATGAACAGGACGCGGTCCGCGACGCGCCTCGCGAAGCCCATTTCGTGGGTCACGCACAGCATCGTCATGCCGTCGTGAGCGAGCGCGCTCATCACGTCGAGCACTTCGTTGACCATCTCCGGGTCGAGCGCGGACGTCGGCTCGTCGAACAGCATCGCGACGGGGTCCATCGACAGTGCGCGGGCAATCGCCACGCGCTGCTGCTGGCCGCCCGACAACTGCGTCGGGTAGCTGTCTTCGTAATCGCGCAGGCCCACGCGGCGCAACAGGGAGCGCGCCTTGCCGGCGGCTTCGTCGCGGCTGCGCCCGAGCACCTTCATCTGCGCGAGCATCAGGTTGCGCCCGACGCTCAGATGCGGAAACAGCTCGAAATGCTGGAAAACCATCCCGACCTTCGCACGCAGCCGCGCGAGGTTCGCGGTTTTCGCCGTGACGTCCACGCCGTCGACGACGATGCGGCCGTCCTGCACGGGCTCGAGCCCATTGACGGACTTGATCAGCGTCGACTTGCCCGAGCCCGAGGGCCCGCAGATCACGACGACCTCGCCGCGTTCGATCGTCGCGGAGCAGCCGGCCAGCACGCGGTGCTCGCCGAACCATTTAGAAACGTTGTGCAGACGGATCATCGTGGCTCCTCGTATTCAGTGACGCCGTGAAGGTCAGGACAGCGCGGCGCGCACGCGTCCGCGCCACAGGTCGTCGAGTTGATAGAGCGCGCTGCCGAGCGGTACGGCGATCTGACTGGCGATGCCTGCGCCGCTCAACGGAAATTCGCCTTCGCTGAAGGCGCCCGCATCGCGGTCCACGCCGAGCATATGTCTCGCGACGCGGTGGCCGAGGTAGCTCATCAGCGCGACGCCATTGCCGTTGCAGCCGAGCGCGTAGTGAATGCCGTCGTGCACGCCGATGTGCGCGAGCTTGTCGCGCGTCATCGCGACGTAGCCTTTCCATGCGTGTGTGATGCGCACGTCGCGCAGCGCGGGCCACAGTTGCAGCATCTTTCCGTATAGCAGGCGGGCCGCTTCGCGTTCGCTCAGTTCGCGGATCGCCGGGCGCGAGCCGAACAGCATCCGCGTGCCGTCGGGAGAGGGGCGTGTGTAGAACAGATTGCGTTTCGAGTCGCTGATCATCCGCGCGCCGGGGTTGAGCGCGTGCATCAAGCCGTCGGGCAGGGGTTCCGTCGCGATCTGATAGCTCGCGACGGGCAGCACGCGGCGCGCGAAGAACGGCAGCAACGGGCCGGTGTAGCCGTTGGTGGCGACCAGCACATCGCGCGCGTCGAGCGAGCCGCGCGTGGTCTGTACGCGAAAGCGCGCGCCATCCTGTGCGCCGTTCGCAATACGTTCGATACGTTCGGCCTGCGCGTGCGAATGCAGCGTGACGCCGCGCCGCCCGGCAAGCTCGCGCAGCGCGCGGTGATACTTCGCGGTGTGCAGCCCGCCGTATTCATCGACGAGGATGCCGCCGTAGTAATAGTCCGAGCCGATCATCGCGCGCTGTGCGTCGCGCTCGATCACATGCACGGTGACGCCCGTTTTGTCGCGCAGCAACTCACCCTGGCGGCGCAACCGGTCGAAATGGCCGGGCGTGTACGCGCCGAAAAAGCGGCCGGTGATCTGCAGATCCGCGTCGAGCGATTCGTCGGCGACGAGGCGCTTCAGATAGTCGAAGCTTGCCATCGATTCGCGCATCAGGCGCACGAGCCGCTCGGCGGGCACGCCGGCGATCGCGTTGGTGAGGGCCAGCTTCTGGCCGCTCGACACCATTCCGCCGCTGCGCGTGCTACCGCCCGCGCCGATCTCGGCCGCATCGAGGACGGCCACGCGCGCGCCGTGGCTCGCGGCTTCCGCGGCTGCCGACAGCCCGCAATAACCGCTGCCGATGACGGCGATATCTACGTGGCGAGGCAGCGGCGAGCGCGCGGTTTCGGGCGGCGCGGCGTCCCACCAGTATGGGTCGCATCGAAAGGATTCGTGGAAAAGCAGGGAATCAGGGCGCATGAGCGTGACGGGTTCCGCGTGGTGAGGCCAGTCTAGGTTCGTGCTGCTCATCCGGTCAAATAGCGACAAAAAGGGCTTCTATTCATTTCTGATATGGCAAGCTGAGGTCTCTGTTCACGGCGAGCGGGCGGGAGAGACGATGAATCAGAGGCAGATCGAGGCATTCCGGCTGGTCATGCTGCGCGGCTCGATGACGGCGGCAGCCGAAGAGCTCGGTACGTCGCAACCGAGCATCAGCCGGCTGATTGCGGAGCTGGAGACGGCGACGGGGCTCACGCTGTTCGTGCGCAACGGCGGGCGTATCCACGCGACGGACGCGGGGAGTGCGTTCTATCGCGAAGTCGAGCGCAGCTTTGTCGGGCTGGAAAAGCTGGAGAACTCGGCACGTGAGATCCGTCAGTTGGGTAGTGGACGTTTGCGGATCGTCGCGGCGCCGGTGCTGGCGCTGTCGTTTTTGCCTGCGGTGATCGAGCGGTTTCTGGCGGATTACCCGCGGGTGATTGTTTCGCTGGAGATGAGAAGTGAAGGGACGATTCAGCGATGGGTGTCGTCGGCGTACTGTGATGTCGGCTTTGCGACGGCTACACCGGACGCGTTTGGCGTGACGAGTGCCGAGTTATACCGGCTGCCGGCGCTGTGTGCGCTTCCTGCGCGGCATCCGTTGACTGCGCGTGAGCGCATCGAAGCGGGCGATCTGCGCGGCGAACAGCTGATCCTGCCGTCGTATGCCGACGACACGCGCAGTCCGCTCGATCGTGTGTTACGGTCGGCTGGCGCCGGGCAGGTGCCGGCGATCGAGACGCCGTATGGCGCGACGATATGCGCGCTTGTTTCGCGCGGGCTAGGGATTGGGATTGTTAATCCGCTTGCAGCGATTGGTGCTGATCCGAAGCGGATCGTGTTTCGCGGTTTTGTGCCGCAGATTATGTTTCGTGGGTTTATGCTGTGTCCGCAGTTGCAATTGCCGAATCCTGTTGTGCAGGTGTTTCTTGAGTTGGTGCGCGCGATGATGGCGCGGGAGATTGGGGCGCGTTCGCGGAAGGGGGTGGGGGCTGCTCGGGGTAGGCGGTGAGGTTTGGTGTTTTTGGTTTTGGTTTGGTTTTGGTTTTGGTTTTGGTTGTGTTTGCGCTGGCATCCGCGATTTGTTAGCGTGCTTCACGCGTCGCCCCTGTGCGGGGCGGCACCTACTTTTCTTTGCCGCCGCAAAGAAAAGTAGGCAAAAGAAAGCGGCTCACACCGCCAGCCCATGTCCTTGCCTGAGGGCCCCCGAAGGTTCTTACGCTTCACACGGCAATCACGTCATTCGTGTTCGTTGCAAGCGCTCTGAAAGAGCGCCTCACCCGCTTCACGCACCCGTGTTTGAGCATGCGGCGCCAGGCAGTCCACGGCCGCCCAGGTGGCAAACTGTGTGTAGGCCGTAGTGCCTCGCACGCCTCACTCCGGACCGTTAGCACGCGCGTTCCACCCTGTAAGAGCGCTACCCTATACGACGCGACAACCTACACACAGTTTGCCACCTGGGCGGCGCATACCATTCGCTGCCGCCTGACCGGGTACGGGTATTCGAAGCGGGTGAGGCGCCTGTTCGAAGCGTTGGCAACGGACACCAATCGGGGCCGCTGGCGTGTGAGGTGTGGGGACGTTGGGGGCCCGTGGATAAACGTCAAGAATTGGCGGTGTGAGCCGCTTTCTTTTGCCTACTTTTCTTTGCGGCGGCAAAGAAAAGTAGGTGCCGCCCCGCACAGGGGCGACGCGTGAACCAGGCTAACAATTCGCGGATGCCAGCGAAAGAACCACCTCATACTCAGGCACCCATTTCACACCAAAAACCTCAGCAACCTGATCGGAGATCGAACCCCTGAGATCATGCCTCGCATCGAGATAAACAGGCGCATCTGCCCGCATTGGCAGCACAGTCAGCATCAGCGATTGCTGCGGATCGATCATCACATTGCGCACGCCGATCTCCCAAGACAGGCCATTATAAAAATGATCGTCGATCAAATCGCCCCCCGAGAACAGCCGCCCGACATCACCTGCATATTGAATCGACAGATAGGCATTACTCAGACCGGTCGCATTCAATGCCGCAATCGGCACCTCGATACGCCACGCAGCGGCCTTGCCAAAGCATTCCGGCGCCGGTTCAACAGCAGCCAGCGCTGCACCGCCTGAAGCAACAGGCTGCACCTTCTGCGCGAGCCGCAACGACGTAACACCGACATCGAACGCAACCATCGGCACAGTCACAGCGAAGCGCTGAAAAACGCCGTCTCGTGGCGCTTCCACGAAAGCATGCGTCGAGCGCACATCCCGCTCCAAGGGCGGATAAACAGCGACATCAAAAGCAGCGACACCCATAGAACGCAATACGAGTTCGCCATCGCGCTCGAACGCCAATGCATCGGTAAGAATCAGCCGGCGCTGCCCATCGAATGGCAGAACGCTGAGCCGTTCAATATCCTCGCTCGCGAGCGTGATGAAAGTGATACGCGAGCCGTCACGACACATCGCGGTGAATACGGAACCAGCCACAGGACGCACAATCAGCCCACCATCCGCCTCATGCGTAATCAAAACTCCATGAGAATCGGCAGATTCGATACGCGTCACGCTATCCGGCTCGAACGCAAACTCAGCCACGATCCCATCCGTTGCGGCGAACACATACGTTGCGCCTTCATGCGTCGAAAGCCGCGTAACGGGCTGCGCAGTCGCATAACGCAATCGCGCGCCACCCAGCGCAAGTCCAATCGGCCACACGAACCACCTTCCCGGCGCAATATCGATCGGCTCGGCAGGCAGCATGACCGTGCGAGTCGCGAGCTTCACCGCGAACTGCACGCCTCGCCGCTCAGGCATCCGATACTGCCGCACATGATTGTTGAAAAACAGAAACCCGCGATCGCCGTCCGCACGCACCGAAAACCGCGGCGTTTCAAGATCGTCCGCACCACGCGGCACTCGCTCCGGCGCGTACACATCGCAGGTCGCCAGTTCGCTGCCCCATTGCTGAAGAAACAGATGCATCGGCCGCAGCTTGCCAAGCACAGCATGCGCTTCGCCATTCGCGCCGTAAGGCGCCTGAAAATCGTAATTGACGACGGGCAGATCGTTATATCCGCCCGACGCCGTCGACTCCTGCCCATCCACATCGCCAGGCAGATTGCGGCCGCCATGCAGCATGTAGTAACCGTACAGATTCACGCCGGAACCAAGCTGCACGGGCAGCATCGCCGCGATGTCATCGGGGTCGAGAACGGGACGGCGCCGGTACATCGTCGGCACGCCCCCACCGAATTCCGCGCCTAGAAACGGCGTTTCGTGCGCTACGGCATCGGCATCGCCAGGCTCGCTGTTATGGGTTTGTGCGCCAAGATCGCCGCCGACCCGGCTCGTCAAGCGAAACCCATACACCTCGCCCGGCGCGGACACCTCCGTCGATGTCCCCCACGGCAAATCCGCATAGCCGCCAAAAACCGGCGCGACTTCGCGGCGCGGAAACACGGCATTGTCCCAGCCGGTGACCGTGTACAGAGGCACGTCAAGTCCCGCTTCGCGCGCGAGGCGCTTGAGTGTCGCGATGTGCGTGGGCCCTTGCTGCGCCCCGGTCAGGTTGTATTCGTTCTCGAGCTGAATGCCGATCACAGGGCCGCCATCCTTCCACAATAAGCCCGCTAGCTGCGCCGCGATTTCAGCAAAGAAGCGCTGCACGTACTGCAGATACAGCGGATCGTCGCAGCGCGTCGGCACCTGATCGACGACCCACGCAGGGATGCCGCCATAACGGACCTCCGCATGCACCCACGGTCCAATGCGAACGAACGCGTACAGCCCGCGTTTCGCACAGTTTTCGATGAATCGACGCAGATCGAGCCGCGCATGCCAGTCGAACTGCCCGGCCCGTCGCTCGTGATAACGCCAGATCACATACGACGACACGATATCGACGCCCGCCGCCTTGACCTTCGCAAGCGCGTCGTCCCACTGCGCTTCGGGCACGCGCGCGTAATGCAACTCGCCCATGACGGGCAGCCACGGTTCGCCGTCGCGTGTCAGATAGCGGCTGTTGATGCCGATCGTCCGGCCATCGGGCGATGTATTCGCGCCCATCCGCAACGTATCCGCGAGCGGTGCAGCGGCAGGGCGGCTTGCATCGGCAGTCAGGATGGTGGCCGGCATCTCGCGCGGGCGATCCATCACGCGGCGATCCACGCACAGACGTCGGCGGTGCCGAGCGTGCGCTGACCGAGCACGAATTGCGCGTTATCGGGTGCAGGCGCTTCGGCAGCAGTCGCGCCGAAGTTGAACGCGAACGTGATCTCGCCGCGACGCCGCACGCGTAATCCTTGCGCAAGCTGTGTAACAGCAAGCCCCGCATCGCGCGCCGCACCTTCTAGCAACGCGCGATGCAACGCCGCGTCGAACCACGCGCTCGCATAGCGCACATGTCCGCGCGCCACGATGGCGGGCCAGTTGTCATCGAAGCGCGCGAGCACGTCGAGACCGTCGCGCGTTTCGATATGTTCGCGCCAGTGCAAGGCGATGCCCGTCACACCTTCGAATGTCGTGGCCGGTTGCAGCGTCGGACGCAACGAATCGACTTCGAGCACCTTGAACGGCAGCACCGTTTGCAGCGCGCCGGGCGGCAACTGCGCGGGAATCGCGAAGTCCGCCGTCTTCGAGCCCGTGCGCGGGCCGATCACCCATTGCGCGGAAGATTGCTCGACGGTCTTCGCAAAGCCCGCCGGCAAGGCGGCAAGACCCGGCACGACGATCAGCTTGTAGCCGGACAGATCGGCATGCGCCGACACGATATCGACGTCGAGCGCCATTTCGCGCAGCGTCCGGTAATACTCGAACGCAAGCGTCTGATAATCGAAACCCTTTGCATGCCGCTGGATTTCGAACATCCATTGCGTTTCGTAGTCGAACACAAGGGCGACTTCGGCGCGCGGCGCGGGGCCGCTTTGCGCGAGCTTCGTCAGTGCAGCGGACTGCGCGATCTCCTGCGCGGCGCGCGCCACTTCGCGGCCGCCCGGCGACAGCGTGTTGTCGGGCAGGTTCAGTCCGGAGTGCATCTGTTCCTGCGCGAACGGCGCCTGTCGCCAGCGGAAATACGACACCAGTTCCGCGCCGTGCGCGAAGGCCTCATAGGCCCACAGACGCACCATGCCGGGCGCGGGCACGGGGTTCCACGGCGCCCAGTTCACAGGGCCCGCTTCCTGTTCCATCACCCAGAAACGTCCTTCACCGATCGCGCGATAGCGGTCGTGATCGAATGCCGATACATCGGGGTGCCCCGTGCGCGCATAGCGCGCCTTGTCCTGTTCGCTCAACGCGATCACTTCCGTGCGTGCGATCGGATAACTGTCCCACGTCGCGACGTCGATGCTCTTGTTCGCGGCGAAGCGATAGTGATCGAAGGTCGTGAAAAAACCCATGAAGTTGTGCAGCATGTCCGCGTTCGGCGCATGACGTCGCAGCACATCGACCTGTTCGCGATGGAAGCTCGCCACTTCGTCCGACATGAAGCGGCGGAAGTCGAGCAGATGAATCGGGTTTGCGTCGGTCGGCGTCAGGTTCGGCAACCCGATTGCATCGAACGATGCATATTCCATGCTCCAGAACACCGTGCCCCAGCGCTGGTTCAGGTTGTCGACGGTCTCGTAGCGGCGCGCGAGCCACGTCTGGAAGCGCGCGCGGGCCGCCTTCGAGTAGCTCGGCACGGTCTCGTGACAGCCGAGCTCATTGTCCGTCTGCCACGCGATGACGGCGGGATGCGAACCATAGCGCTGCGCCATCGCCTCGACGATCCGCAGACATTCGCGTCGATACGGCTCGCTGCAAATATCGTAGTGACGGCGCGAACCGGAATTCCACGTGGTGCCGTCGGCACGCACGGGCAGCATCTCCGGCATCGAGTCGACGAGCCACTTCGGCGGCGATGCGGTGGGCGTGCCGAGCACGATTTTCAGGCCGGCGTCGGCGAGCGTCGTCACGGCGCGGTCGAGCCATGTCCATTCATAGGCGCCCGCGCGCGGCTCCATGCGGCTCCACGCAAATTCGGCGATCCGCACATGCGTGATGCCGAGTTCGACCATCCGGCGCGCGTCGTCGGCCCATAGCGTTTCCGGCCATTGTTCGGGGTAGTAGCAAACACCCAGTTGCATTGTCGATTTCTCCAGAGATCAGTAGTGTGCGGTCGGCCTTGCGCGTCAGCCTTTGCTTGCGCCGAAGGTCAGCCCTGCCACGAAGTGCTTTTGCATCAGGAAGAACATCAGCACGGAAGGCAGCGCGGCCAGCACCGAACCCGCCGCGACGAGATTCCACGCGGTCGTCCATTGCCCCTTGAGCGCGGCGACCCCGACCGTGATGGGCGCGGCGTCGTCGCCTTGCGTGAGGCACAGCGCCCAGAAATAGTCGTTCCAGACAAAGGTGAAGACGAGAATGCCGAGCGCCGCAAGCGCAGGGCGGATCAACGGCAGCACGATGCGCGCGTAGATGGTCCATTCGCTCGCGCCTTCGACGCGCGCCGCTTCGATCAACTCGAACGGCAACTGCTTGATGAAGTTGCGCAGAAAGAGCGTGCAAAAGCCGGTCTGAAACGCAATATGAAAAATGATCAATGCCCATACGGTGTTGAACAGTCCAACCTTCAGCGCCATGTCGCGCACGGGGATCATCAGGATCTGCACGGGCACGAAGTTGCCCGCGACGAACGTAAACAGCACGACGATGTTGCCGCGAAAGCGATACGTGGCGAGCGCGAAGCCCGCCATCGACGCCAGCAGGATCGCGCCGAGCACGGAGGGCACCGTGATCAGCACGCTATTGGCGAAGTAATGCAGCATCGGCGTTTGCGTGAGCGCGGCGCCGTAATTGTCGAGCAGCGCGAAGTGCTTCGGCAGCGTCCAGTAATCGCCTTGCGAAAGCTCGTCGGACGAGCGGATCGACGTGACGAGCACGGCGAGCATCGGCAGCAGCCACAGCAGCAGCGCGAGTGGCAGCGACGCCTTGTAGATCGCGCGATTCCAGGGTTTCCAGCGTTCGACGGGAAGCGGGTACATGAGCGTTCTCCTTGCGCGATAGTGAATCAGCGTTCTTCGCGCAGCATCCGGCGCAGATGGAACACGATGTAGACGAGCATGATCGCGAACAGCACGACAGCGATCGCCGCCGAGTAGCCTTCGCGGTAGTACTTGATGGCCTGGTCGTACATGTAATAGGCAAGCACCGTCGAGCTGTCGAACGGTCCGCCGCCGCTCATCACCGCGATCAGGTCGAAGCTGCGCAACGCGCCGATCACCGTCAGCACGACGGCCATGAAGGTGGCCGGGCGCAGTTGCGGCAGGATCACGTGCCACAACAGACGCCAGCCCTTCGCGCCTTCCATGCGCGCGGCTTCCACCACTTCGGGGTTGATCGACGTGAGGCCCGTCAGATACAGCACCATGCAGTAGGGCGTCTGCGGCCAGAGCGCGGCGAACACAATGCCGAACGTCACGGTGTGCGCATCGCCGAGCACAGGAATGCCGTGACCGGCAATCACCTTGAGCAAACCGAACGCCGGGTCGTAGAACCAGCTGAACACGAGCCCGACCACCACGCCCGACAACACGAACGGCGCAAAGAACAGCGACTTCACCACGCGCATGCCCTTCACCTGCTGGTTCAGGTACAGCGCGAACAGCAGGCCCAACGGCGGCGCAAGCAGGAAGAACACCAGCCAGATCAGGTTGTTCTTCAGCGCGACGTAGAAGGTGTCCGCCTGGAACAGCTCGGCGTAGTTCGCAAGGCCGATGAAGGTCTTCTCCGTCATGCCGTCCCAGTTATAGAAGCTGAGCGCGATGCTGCTGAAGATCGGATAGATCACGCACAGCGCGAACAACGCGCAGCCCGGCAGCAGAAAATAGAACGCCGCGCGGTGACGCGCGCGCCCGGACCTGGACGTGCGGCGGCTGCGCGCCGAAGGCAGGCGAGCGATAGACGTTGACATGACGAAGACCTCGTTCGATGCGGCTCGTCCGTAGCGGCGAGCGGCAGGTGATTCGTGGGCGCAGCGCTTGCGATGCGCCCGGCAGACAGCCGTGTTCTGTTTACACGGCCGCCCTCAGGACATCACTTGTGATAGATGCGTTTGCGCGTCGCTTCGAGACGGGCGAGCAGCGAATCGATCTGCGACGGATCGTTATAGAACTGCTGCATGGCCTTCATGCCTTCGTCGGCCATTTCCTTCGTCATGTCGCGGTCGTAGAACTGCGCAATGCCGCCCGTCGTGCTGGCGAGCGTCTGGAAGCCGACCTTCGAGATCGGATCTTCCGGCTCCGTCGCCTTGCTGTTCGACGGCAACTGTCCCCAGCCGCGCGCGAGATCCGCGTTGATTTCAGGCGTTTCCATGAACGCTAGCAGACGCCGCGCGTCGGTCTTGTTCTTCGCCTTCGCGGGAACCAGCAGCACGTTGACGGGGCCGTCCTCCGCCATCGGCACCTTCGGATCGATCACGGGGAAACGCATGAAGCCGATCTGATCCTTGACGCTCGACGGAATGCCCGCCGAGAAGAACGTGCCCATCAGCATCATCGCGGCCTTGCCGTTGGCGAGGAACGGGCCGATCGAGTCGAGGTCGTAGGACAGCGCGTTGTCGATGTAGTAATGGTCGTCCATCAAGGTCTTCCACGTCGTGTAGACCTTCTTCACGCGCGGATCGGTGTACGGCACTTCACCAGCCATCAGCTTCTGGTGAAACTCATTGCCGTTGATGCGCAGGTCGAGATAATCGAACCATGCGGCCAGCGTCCAGCTGTCGCGCGCGGCGACGGCGATGGGCGCGACGCCGCTTGCCTTGAGCTTCTTGCAGGCATCGAGGAATTCTTCCCACGTCTTCGGCTCGCCCTTGATGCCCGCCTTCTGAAACAGATCCTTGCGATAGAAGAAGCCGTATGCGTCATAGCCGAGGGGCGCCGCATACTGCTTGCCGTTATACGTCGATGCTTCCTTCACCGATGCGTACTGCTGGCTCCAGCCGTTCTTCGCCCAGTCGCCGGACAGGTCTTCGAGCAGGCCGCGCTTCGCGTAGTAGGCCATGCGCTCGCCGTCGTGCCACGACACGACATCGGGCGGATCCGTGGCGAGCCAGCCGCCCATCTGCACCTTGTACGCTTCTTCCGTGATGTAAGTGATCTTCAGATCGACGTCGGGATTGGCCTTCTTGAACTTGTCGAACGCGTCCTGCCACGTCGAGCGCTGGTTGCCGCGCGCCGACACGTTCACGTTCAGCTGACCGGCGTCGGCATCGGCGACGAAGCCCGACAGCAGTGCTGCCGAAACAGCGAGCGCAGCCGTCACGGAACGCGTGTTGAAAGAGGCGAGCCCGGCAAGGCGGCTCAGGTGCTTGTTCATCATCGTGGTGTCTCCTTGAACTGCGTTGTTGGCCGGCCGCTCGACGCGGACAGCGGTCTTCTTGCCCACCGCACCGGCTCTATGGCCGGCTGTTCGGATCGGCGAACCCGGCAGGCGTGGTTCGCGTCGTTGCCCCACTGCTGTTACGACATGTGCAGCGCGACAGCTTGCGTTTCCGTCGCGGCCGTGCGCGTCAGAGCGAGCCCTTCTTGATCGAACAGATGGCAAGCGTCGGCGGGCACGCGCAACGCCAGCGGCTCGCCGTTGCGAATCGACACATCGCCGGGCGCCTTCGCGATCAGCGTGCCGTCCGCGCACTCGACATGCACGTAGCTGTGCTCGCCAAGCTGTTCGGTAATCAGCGATCTGACCGCGAGCGTTTGCGCGTCGCCGTGGAGACGGATGTGCTCGGGGCGAATGCCGAGCGTGACAGGCTGGCCACGCGTGAGACTCGCGCCGTCGACCAGCACGCGCAAGGTCGTATCGCTACGTTCGAGCCTGACCTGCACGCCGTCTTGCGCAATCGCGTCGACTTCGCCGTCGAGGAAATTCATGCGCGGCGAGCCGATGAAACCCGCAACGAACCGCGAACGCGGCCGATGATAAAGCTCGAGCGGTGCACCAATCTGCGCGATGCTGCCCAAGCGCTGCGTATCCGCGCCCGCATGCAACAGCACGATCTTGTCGGCGAGCGTCATCGCTTCGATCTGGTCGTGTGTCACGTAGACGACGCTCGCCTGCGCAAAGCGCTGATGCAGCCGGGCGATTTCAATGCGAGTCTGGCCGCGCAGCGCCGCGTCGAGATTGGACAGCGGCTCGTCGAACAGAAACACGCCGGGCTCGCGCACGATCGCGCGGCCGATCGCGACGCGCTGGCGCTGACCGCCCGACAGTTCGCGCGGCTTGCGTTCGAGCAGGGTATCGAGTTGCAGCACGCGCGCCGCTTCGCGCACCTTGCGATCGACTTCGGCCTTCGGGGTTTTCGCGAGCTTCAGGCCGAATGCCATGTTTTCGTAGACCGACATGTGCGGGAAGAGGGCGTAACTCTGGAACACCATGGCGACGCCGCGCCCGGCGGCGGGGACGCCGTTCATCGACCGGCCGCCGATCGTCACGTCGCCGTCGGTCTGGTCTTCGAGTCCGGCGACGATGCGCAGCAACGTGGACTTGCCGCAACCGGACGGTCCGAGGAACACACAAAACTCGTGTGCGCCGATTTCAAGGTTGAGATTGCGGATGACGGGCGCGTTGGCGCCGAACGACTTCTGAATGTTGCTCAGGGAGATCGCGGACATGGTGTTTTCCCTGGATTTAAACGCTTAAATTCGCCGTGAAAAAAATCGCGCAGAGGCTTGCGCGGCGTGGATTTAAGCGTTTAAATTCGGGTGTGCTCGTAACCGCGATCATGTTCGTCTCCAATGTGCTTTCGAGAAAAGTTATCAAAGCCTGCGGTAGATGCGCAACATCTGATTCATAGTCTCTAAATATGGGATCTTTCCTAATCTTCCTGGCATGACAACCTTAACCGACGTCGCGCGACGCGCGCAGGTCACGGCGGCAACCGTTTCGAACGTGTTGCGCAACCCGGACAAGGTACGGCCCGAAACGGCAGAGCGCGTGATGCGGGCTATCCGCGAACTCGGCTACCGGCCCAACCTGAATGCGCGCGCGTTGGCAGAAGGGCGCTCGCCCACGCTGGCGCTGATGTTGTCGAGTATTGCGAATCCGTTTTATCCCGAGTTCGTGCTCGCGGCCGAACGCGCGGCGCGGCGCGCCGGCTACTTCCTGATGGTGTGCAACACGGACGACGACGCGGAAATCGGCCGTGCGTATCTCACGCAGATTGCGGGCACGCTGGCCGAAGGCGTGCTGGTGCTCAACACGGATATCGCGATCAACGAGCTGTGCGAGTCGGCAGCCGTCGGTGCACCGATCGTGTTGAGCCTGTGGGAGCATCCCGAACAGTTGCCCGCGCTGCCCTGTGTGGCCGTCGATTTCGCGCATGCGGGCGCGCTCGCGGCGCGGCACCTGCTGGAACTGGGGCATCGCGATATCGGCATGCTGGTCGGCGACGGTTGCGGCGGATTGCAGGATGCGCGTGCGACGGGCTTTCGCGAGGTGATGCGCGAAGCCGGTCTCGAACCGGACGACGCCGCCGTGCTGCAGATTCCCGATACGATCGACGCAGGCTTTGCCGCATGCGTGGAGTTGATGGAGCGCGAGCCGCATCTGAGCGCGCTGTTCGCCACCAATGATCTGCTCGCGATCGGCGCGTTGCAGGCGCTGGCGACGCTAGGCCGTAAAGTACCCGGCGATGTATCCGTGATCGGCATCACGGATATTCAGCTGGCGCATCAGGTGCGGCCCTCGCTGACGACGGTGGCGATCAATACGGAAGCGATTGCGCAGGCGTCGATCGAATTGCTGATACGGTTGATTCACGAGCCGCGTGGCGAGGGGCAGCCGCCTGCCGTGATTGCGCCTTTGCCGACGTTGGTGAGAAGGCAGTCCACGTAGAATGGCAGCATGGACCTCAAGCAAATCCAGTACTTCATCGCACTCTTCGAAGACGGCTCGGTGACGCGCGCGGCGAAGCGCCTGAACATCGTCCAGCCGGCGCTCAGCATGCAGATTTCGAAGCTCGAAGCGGAACTGGGGCAGGCGCTCTTCGAACGCGGTCCGCACGGCATGACGCCCACGGACGCGGCGCGGCAAATGTATCGCCTCTACACGCCGATCATGCGCGACATCGAGCACGCGCGCGTCCAGTTGAGCCGTCAGGACGTGATCGTCACGGGCCGCGTGTCGCTCGGCATGGTCGCATCGGAAACGGAAAGCGTGCTTGCCGAATCACTGGCGAAGTTCAATGCGCTGTTTCCTCAGGTCGAGGTGTCGGTGGCCGATGGCTTCAGCGCGCAGTTGATCGACGCTGTCGAAGCAGGGCGCCTCGATGCCGCGATCATCAACAAGCCGCGCGGCCGCCTCACGCTCGACATGCAGCCGCTGCTGGTCGAAGAGATGGTCTACGTGACGGGCATGAGGTGTGTTGCCGCGTTGCCGGACACCATCGATCTTTCACAGCCGCCCGCCGTCGAACTGGTGCTGCCGACGCGCCGCAACGGCTTGCGCGGCGCGCTCGACGCCGCGTTGTTGGCCGCCAATATCATCATCAAGCCCACGTTCGAAATCGATCTGCTGAGCACCATCGTACAGTTCGTCGAGCAGAGCAGCGTCGCGACGATCTTGCCGCGTGTCGTCGTGCAGCGCAAAGTGGACGAAGGCACGCTGCGCGCACACCGCATCACGACGCCGTCAATCTTGCGTCACATCGTTCAGGTGTCGCATCCGAAGCGGCCGGTCGGGCCTGCCGCGCAAGCCCTGATCGACATCATCGCCGAAGAAATCCGCCGCGTCACGAAGAGCGCGGCGGACCCGTGAGACCTCAGTTCGTGTTGAGCGAAGCCGGCTGATCGAGCCGGCCACGCGTCTCGGGCACGATGAACGCGCCAATCGGGAACACGAACGCACGAAGCGTGGCGCGCGCAAGTTGAATCCGGGCGACATCATCGTCGGCGACGAAGATGGGCTACTGGCGATCGCGCCTTCCGATGTGGAAAGCGTGATCGAGGGCGCGCGCAAGCAGGGCGCGAAGGAGGCGGCTGCAATGCGATCGATTGCCGAAGGCCGTTTCGACCGCTCATGGGTGATGCCGCATCGTGAGCGGATGATGAAGGGGTGAGGTGCTGGCGAGCGGCGCGGCGTGGTTGCGCGAGTTGATGTATAAGGGACGCTCGCGCCGTCGGCATCGAACCAACCCGGAAACAGGCAATACTTCATGACACCCTATGTGGACGCGGCGGCTCTCGTCGCACTTGCCCAGCGCGCTGAAGAGAATGGTCCTGCGCCGTGCTCCTGCACGAAGACGCCGCTGGATGGATGGCAATCGCAGCCGCTTTCGCTCGATGAGACGCGGCTTGTCGAGGTGGCGACGCTCATGCGCGAAGATGATCCTGAGCCTACGTTTGCTGAGTACCGGCCGGATAACGTTCAGTACTGGTCGCCGGATGCGCCGATCGCGCCACGGTACTTTCCGTATAACCGGTGTGGCGTGTGGGAGTGTTCGGCGTGCGGGCGGTTGTACCTGCGTTATACGGAAGGCGGCGGGTATTTCGTTGATCGGCGCATTCGGGCGCTGAAAGCGGGGTTGGTGGAGGATGTGGGGATTTGAGGTGGGTTTTGTGGGGCCTTTGGGCTGTGTTTGCTTTTTGCTGCGATTCTAGATTTGACATAACATAAATTATCAACAAAAAATCTGTAGCGGCTCTATCCTAATGTCGTGTTCTGGCTATTTACAGATGTCGTGTTTCTGAACGCTGGCAAGCTGGCACCGTGCTGCAACCATGCGGGAGCCAGCCATGAAGCCGGACACCACACTGGTGAGTCTGAGCATGCGCGAACTGGACAGGCTGAAGGTTATCCAGGCCATCGTTGAGATCGGCCTGAAGCCCGGCCGTGCCGCCGAACGGCTGGGCCTGACCGTGCGCCAGGTCGAACGTCTGGTGACCCGGTATCGGGAGCGTGGGCCATCCGGCGTGGCCTCCGGCAGACGTGGCCGACCGGGTAACCGCAAGCTCGACGCAGGGCTGGCGGTGCGGGCCCTGACGATCGTCCGCGAGCGCTACGCGGATTTTGGGCCGACGCTGGCGCGCGAGAAGCTCGAGGAATGTCACGGCATCCGGCTGGCCAAGGAGACGGTCAGGCGACTGATGACCGAGGGCGGACTGTGGGTGCCGCGCAAACAGCGTCCGCCGAAGCTCTACCAGCCACGGGCGCGGCGCGCCTGCCTGGGCGAACTGGTGCAGATCGACGGCAGCGATCACCGCTGGTTCGAGGACCGCGCGCCGGCCTGCACGCTGCTGGTGTATGTCGATGATGCGACCAGCCGGCTGATGCAGTTGCACTTCACGGCCACCGAGTCGACCTTCAGCTATTTCGAGGCGACGCGCGCGTACCTCGAGCGCCATGGCAAGCCGGTGGCGTTCTACAGCGACCGCGCGAGCGTGTTCCGCAGCACGTGCGCCGGCAAGACGGGGCGCAGCGTGACGCACTTTGGCCGCGCGATGTACGAACTGAACATCGATACGTTCTGCGCGAACTCGAGTTCCGCGAAGGGTCGTGTGGAGCGTGCGCACCTGACGCTGCAGGACCGGCTCGTCAAGGAGTTGCGCCTGAAGGGCATCAGCACGGTCGCTGACGCCAACGCGTACGCGCCCTGCTTTATCGCGGCCTACAACGCGCGTTTCGCGAAGCCGCCGAGAAGCACGTTCGACGCACACCGGCCGTTGCGTGACGATGAGGATCTGGACCGGCTGATGACCTGGCGCGAGACGCGCCGTGTGACGAAGTCACTGACGGTGCAATACGACCGGGTCATGTACCTGCTGGAAGACACGCCGGCCAACCGCGCGCTGGTTCACCGCTACATTGACGTGTGGGAGTACCCGGACGGGCGCATCGAGATCCGCGCCGATGGTCAGGTGCTGGCGTGCCGGCGCTACGACAAGCTCGCGGAAGTCGATCAGGGCGCGGTGATCGAGCACAAGCGGCTGGCTCACGCGCTACAGGTCGCGCAGGCGCTGCAGGCGCAGCGTGATGACCGGCGCATCTCGGGCTCGCCGTCGCGTACCAACCGGGGCGTGGCACCGCGCGCGAAGGACCGGCTGCCCGGCACGAAGAAACCGCGCGAGTTCACGCGCGACGATCTGGATCAGGCAATCGTGCAGATCGCGCAGCCGTCGAAGGCGCTTTCCACACCTGGCCAGCGGTCCGCACGCACTCACTGAACGGACTGACACGCCCTGCCCGTTCAATCCGCATCCTTCGACACTGCGTGAGATTCAAACCATGAAAGACAGACCCAGACCCAACGTCAGAAACACGACATCTGTAAATAGCCGGCGCTACGACATTTCAATCTGGCTTTGACACCAAATGTAGGTCCCAAATAGATGGAATGGTCGCCTCCCGCCTTAACGGGCCGCTCAACGCCGCAGGCCCGTGGGCTGAACGTGCGACATTGCTGGTTCGGCAGTCCTGCCGTCAAGGAGAACCAGATGGAACCCACGACCATTGCCATCGACCTGGCCAAACGCGTATTCCAGATTCACTATGTCGAGCCAGATACTGGCACGATTCGCAGCAAGGTTCTCAAACGCGCCCAGCTCGTGCCGTTCTTTGCCAACCGGCCTGCGAGTCGTGTCGTCATGGAAGCCTGTGGCAGCGCCCATCACTGGGCCCGCGTCCTGGCGCGACTTGGCCACGACGTGCGGCTCATCGCAGCCCAGTTCGTGCGGCCGTTCGTGAAGTCGAACAAGAATGACGCAGCCGACGCTGCGGCGATCTGGGAAGCCGCCCAGCGTCCAGGCATGCGGTTCGTGGCCGTCAAGACCGAAGACCAGCAGGCCATGCTCGCAATGCACCGCATCCGCCAACAACTGGTCCGCATTCGCGTCATGCAGGTCAACCAGCTTCGTGGACTGCTCTATGAATTCGGAGTCGTCCTGCCTCAGGGGCGCCGGGCATCAATCGAGGCCGCCAAACTCGCGCTGGCCTCACTGGCCGACCAGCTGCCAGCTATGCTCGCAGACAGCCTGCAGGATCAATTCTCGCGACTTCGTGAACTCGACGAGCAGATCGCACGGCTCGAACGTCGCATTCTCGACTGGCGGCGCAACGACGACGCATGCCGTCGCATCTCGGAGATTCCTGGCGTGGGTGTGCTCACCGCGACTGCGGCGGTATCTGTGATCGGACAGGCAAAGACGTTCCGTTCAGGGCGAGAGTTTGCCGCTTATCTGGGCCTGGTGCCACGACAGAACGGTTCTGGCGGCAAGGTGAAGCTCGGTGGCATCAGCAAACGCGGTGACGTGTATTTACGAACGCTGCTGATCCACGGCGCCCGATTCGTCATCTCAGCGGCGAAACATCTGCCGGAACGACTGCGTGCACTGTTGGCCCGACGTCCCACGAACGTCGTCGCTGTCGCGCTGGCCAACAAGATGGCGCGAACGATCTGGGCACTGCTGGCGTATGGGCGAACGTATCAGTCGACACCGGCACAGTGACGGCCCCCAGGCACACGCTTTAACCATTCACGGTTGCACAGGTAAATTGAACGATGGCAAGACAGGTTGGACCGTGCAAGGGCAAGCCTGAGACATTTCTCGGACTTCGAGTCCGCCAATTAGATTAGGACCCTTGCGGCGAAATCCATCGGGGCCGGCGGGCATGCCCGCGATCGAGTCCGGATATAAGTCCGCAACCACCCTCCTCGCCATGCACAATTGCCTTGCAAATGGGAGGCGACCATATAAGAAATGTCCGGTTCCGGCCTGCCCAAGGCGCGTGTACATGCTTCAAAGGCAGCCTCGGCCGTCAGTCGCCTTCAAGTAGCTTTTCAAGCCCAAGGATTCCCACCGGTGGATCGGCTCGCCATGGAACCACATAGACCCCATGTTTCGATAGCGTTGCCACCCGCTCCATTTGCTTTCTTTCACTGTTCAAACGCGCCAGCAGCACTGAGTCATTAGTATCCGTGGCCAGCAATGACCGGTTGACCACCCATGCAAATGGTTCGATATCGGCCCTGCGTAGATCTTCCTGCAATGCCGCTGCCTGTGACACCGGCGTCGTTTCTGGCAACGTGACCAGGATGATCCTCGTGTAGTTAGTATCTTGCAATCGCATCAACGGTGTCACGATGCGGCCGGGAGCCTTGTCGTCAAACGCGCGTACCATCTGACGATGGTAGGCGCCCGCGGCGTCCATCAGCAACAGAGAGTGACCGGTCGGAGCGGTATCCAGTACCACGAATGAGCTGCCAGCCTGAGACACGACATGCGAGAAGGCATGAAACACAGCGACCTCTTCAGTACAGGGGGATCGTAGGTCCTCAATGAGCAGTGCCTTCTCGTCCTCTGTCATTCGGGGCGCACGTGCAGCCACGATCTTGTCCACATACTTCCTGGTTTCCACTTCGGGGTCAATTCGCCCCACAGTGAGTCCCGGGACATTTCCCTGAAGGGTCATCGCTAGATGCGCAGCTGGATCAGTAGTGGTCAGATGCACCGACTTCCCGCTGCGAACCAGCCCCAAGGCGATAGCGGACGCGATAGTTGTCTTGCCGACGCCACCTTTGCCCATGACCATGATCAGCCCCCGATCGGCGTGGGCCAATTCCTTAACCAATTCCGACATGGGGTGGTGTGCAAGGTGCGTGAGCACGCCGCGAGGCACATTGCTTACCGATGTCAATTCCGGGGCCAGGAGGGCTCGGAGCGCAGGTAAGCCCACTGAGTCCACTGCGCGCAGCGGCACATGATCCGTGGGAAGCCGGCGCAGCGCTTCCGGCATGGCTGCGAGAGCCTTCTTTCCCAAGGCATCAAGAGCGTCGCCAATGCGGTCATGGGATTGGCTTGCCTGGAAAACCGCGTTCAGGACAAGGCGCTGATTTGCCAGCCCCAGATCTCGCAGCTCGGACGACGTACGCGCGGCCTCTTCCAATGCGCCAGTTTCGGGCCGGGCTACCAGCACGATGGTTGTCATACTCGCGTCGTTAAGCGCTGCCAACGCCTGATTGAAGAGTTTCTCCTGCATTTTCAAGCCGGAATGCGGCCCCAGGCAGGACGCCCCCCGGTCATTACCCTTAAGGAACCCGCTCCACGCTTTGGGCAGGCTCAACAACCGCAACGTGTGCCCGGTGGGGGCTGTGTCGAATACCACATGATCAAAGTCAGATGCACCGTGAGAAAGTAAGCTGGAAAACTCATCAAACGTGGCAATCTCGGTGGTGCAGGCACCCGATAGCTGTTCTCGCACGGTCGCAATTTCGTCGGCACTCGCCTCGGGGTCCATCTGTTCGACAACGCGAACGCGATAGTTCTCCGCGGCGACGTCTGGGTCGATGTTCAGTACGCGCAGTCCGACCACGCCTGGTACCGGGACCGGAGTATTGATCAATTCAATACCGAGCATTTCGTCAAGATTGGACGCGGCATCTGTGCTAACCAACAAGATCTTTTTGCCGGCGTCGGCCAGCGCGATAGCTACGGCGGTGGAAACCGACGTCTTTCCCACTCCACCTTTTCCGGTGAAGAACATGTATCTGGTCGGTGCTTCCAGTAACGCGAGTCGTGATGGCATGTGGTTTCCCGTTCTGATTGACCTTTAATCATCTTGCATTCGGTTGTCACCGTCTGAGAGTCACCGCAACAATACCGCTATGGCCGGGGCGCTCCGAGGAAGAACCGGAATGACGCGTGAACGACGTGGCATAGCGGACCGTGCCTGGCAATGCGGGTGCGGACGTATCGAATACCGCCCCATCGTTCTCTACGTTCGGATGCAGCAATTCAGTTACCGATGATTCTCGTCAGTGTCGACAACAATTTTGTCGTCGATTGATTCGAGACGTGGGGGCGGTCCTGGCGGACTTCATGAGATGCATCTCGGCATAGCATATGTGTCCGTTGACCGGGAGCGCCTCATTGCATCGAATCGGTACATGGCCGGGCCTCATCACGATGACGTGTCCTGGTCTTGCATCGAATGGCCTTTCATCATGCCTGCGGGAGTTCGATTCATTTTGACGTGTGTCAATGCCTGTACCGACGCCGATGGGCGAACTGACCCGACGACGATGTCGGGCCACAGCATCTGCAACAGAGAAAGGAAGCTGAGTTGAAAAATATCACGCGGCGACTAGGGCATATGCAAAGGCAGCGCGACGTACACGCCGAACCCCTTCCCATCAATTCCGGACGTGTACGCCAGTTTCCCGCGCAATTTGGCCACGATGCGTGCGACGATCGACAGGCCCAGCCCGCTTCCTTTCTCGACGTGATTCGCTGCACGAAAGAAACGATCGTGCAGGCGTGGCAGGTTCTCCTGCGCGACACCGGGGCCGTCGTCGCGCACCTCGAGAAACACCGCGTCGGGATCGCTCCAGATAGCGATTTCCACGCGCCCCTGCGCGTGCCCGTACTTGATTGCATTGTCGACGAGATTGTCTAGCAGTATGCGCACCAGCGCGGGCGGCGCACGCACGATGGTCGCTCCATCGGCCTGCAGCGTCAGCGAAATCTGCTTGTGATCCGCAAAGGCATGCTGGTCGACGATGCATGCCTTGGCCATGTCCGCGAGATCGACTCGCGCACTGGGAAGCGGCGCGCTTTCCTCGAGCCGCGCCAGCGCGAGCAACTGATCGGCCAGGTGCGTGCTCCGGTCCACCGCTTCCACCACGCGCTGCATGGCGCGACGCTGACGTTCCGGATCGCGCGCAGTGAGCGCGACTTGTGCCTGGACCTTGATGGCGGCGAGCGGGGTCTTGAGTTCGTGTGCCGCGTCACCGGTAAAAGCGCGCTCGCGCTCCAGCGACTGGCGCAGACGTTGCAACAGCGTATTGAGCGCAGCGACGAGCGGAAAGACCTCGTCTGGAACGCCTTTGTCCGCGACGGCGTCGAGACTGTCGGGTGATCGTGCCTCGATCGCTTCCGACAGTGTGCGCAAGGGTGTCAGGCTGCGGCCGATCGCAAACCAGACAAGCATGGCCAGCACAGGCAACACCAAAGCGAGTGGACGGGCGATGCGCAGCGCGACCATCGAGGAGAGCTCCGAGCGATGCATGCGCTGCTGGAAGATTCGCACGGTACGGCCGCGCGCGGTATCGCCGAGCACGTAGACACGCCACTTCGCATCGTCGACCCGTAGCAGGCCGGATGCGTGGGCCGGCCGTGCCGGCAGGCCAAGCGACGATAGACCGGGACTCGCGGCCAGCACCCGTCCATCTGCAGCAGTCACCTCATACAGCAGCCGCATTGAGGCATCGTTGTCTCCGTCGTCGTCGCGAGGCGCGAGGCTCGCGCCCGCAAAAGCCGGCAGATCGCGCACGTCGAGCACGAGCAGCGCATGGGCGACCTGTTCGACGCGTGTTTCGTCCCATTCCTCGACTTCATGGATTGCCTGGTGATAGCTCGAATAAAGCGAGTACAACCACACCAGTACGATGGCAGACAACACCAGCAAGGTCAGACGTCGCCGGATCGACCGCATCACGTTGCCTTCTCCACCACATAGCCGACGCCGCGGATCGTCCGGATCAACTGGGCGCCCAGCTTCTTGCGCAGGTTCGAGATATGCACCTCGATCGCATTGCTTTCGATCTCCTCGTTCCAGCCGTAAAGGCTATCCTGGAGACGCGCGCGAGAAAGAGGACGGCCCTGATTCGCAAGCAGTTCGACCAGCAGTGCGCACTCGCGCGAACTGAGCGCGATGTGCTTGCTTCCGCGTATGACCGTCAGGCGCTCAGGATCAACCAGCAGGTCGCCGTATTCAATCGTATCGGTGCCGCGGCCCTGCGAGCGCCGTACGACCGCGCGACATCGCGCGACCAGTTCGGTCAGGTCGAACGGCTTGCCGAGATAGTCATCGGCGCCGGCGCTCAGGCCACTCACCCGATCGGCAACGGTGTCGCGCGCAGTCATGACAAGCACGGGAGTATGGTCGCGGCGCTTGCGAATCCAGTCGAGTAGTTCGGTCCCCGACACGCGGGGCAGGCCAAGATCGAGTATGACCAGGTCATATGGCGTGGTTTCCAGTGCCAGTTGCGCGTGCTTGCCGTCGCACGCCCAGTCGACCGTCATGCCCGCCTCGATCAGGCCGTCTTCCACGCCGCTGCCAATCAGCCTGTCGTCCTCGACGAGTAATACGCGCATGGTGTCGTGCTCCTGTTCGTTCCCGGTGGCAACGATAACCGCATACACGCACGTGTATCAAGACCATGTGCCGCCATGGCGGCTCGTTAAGAATCCGTTAACCTGACCTGCCTATTCTCCCGGGCATTCACTGTCCTTACAGGATCAATGCCCATGGCTACGCTGCCGTTTCCCCCCCATTTCCGAACGTTGCTGTGCGTCTCGCTGCTTGTGGCCGCGCCGCTGGCCCATGCAGGCGAGATCAAAACACTGATGAAGGACATGAAATTGGCCATGCAGGGCGCGATGTCCAGCACCACGATACCCGAGCTGCGCGGCTACGTGACCAGGCTCGAAAGCGACGCGCAGCGGGCAAGCCGTCAGCCTTATCGCAGCGACCCATCCACCTACGATGAAGGCATGCAGGCGCTGCAGCAGGAACTGGCCGAGGTCGACCGTGCAATCGAGGCAGACGACATGGACGCCGCCAAGCGCGCATTGCGCCGGATTAACGGTACCAGGAAGCATTATCACGACCTGCTCGGCTGACAAACCTGAAACGCGTTTGCACAGGAATCCCGTACATGAAACACACGTCCCGCTACCCCTTCTCGATCAGCTTGCTGCACTGGTTGCTGGCCTTCGCGCTGATTGGCAATCTGATCATCGGCTTGATGCTCGACGATAACGAGGATCTGCTCACACTCCACAAGTCGATCGGCATCGTCATCCTCTTTCTGGTCTCGGTCCGCGTCGCGAACCGGTTTCGGATGCGGCGTCGGCTGCCGCCGTCGACCAACCGGGCCGGCACGCCGGCTTACCTCGCCGAGAAGGCCGTTCATCACCTGCTCTACGTGTTGATGCTCGTCATTCCGCTGCTCGGTTGGCTGAAGACCAATGCGGCCGGACACGTGGCAAGTTGCTTCGGCCTCGTCTCGCTGCCAACGCTAGTATCAAAAAGCCGCGAGCTGTCGCACTGGTTGGGGGAGCTGCATGCGCTGACGGCCTACGGACTGGCTGCACTCGTCGGGTTCCACGTGTTGGGGGTGGTCGCGCACCGGGTACTCAAGTCGGAAAACATTCTTCCCCGAATCCTGCCTTTGCCCAGGCGTGTCGAGCAGAAGATGCCAACAAGTGATCGAGGTTGAGTCGTCCGCGCCGTACTCAAGTCAATTCGGACTGACAAGCCGCTGGCACGCGCTGCATTCAGAAAATCGCAATGGCTGCTTGCCGCCTTTTTCAAGGTGACCGTCATTTTCGCTCTCGGCATGGCAAGAGTACCCGCGGTCACGCGCAGCGATCTTCGGCGAGCTCCTCTGATAATTCAAAGCCCGAGGATAGCAAATTCAGTTAACCGAAGTAATGGCAACGCTGATGACGATTTCGACAGTGCGAAAGCAGCTTTCGACCGTCGGCTCCTTAGAGACCCGGCGGAGCTTGTTTTCCGTTCAGGCTGACCACGGCACCTTCCTTGATTGTTCACACGGTTACTTGCGGCAGTGGGCCAGGCCCGATTCGGCATTGACCGCGATGCTGCCGCGATTCTTCGCATCGGACAGTTTCTTTCCATCGCGTTATCTATCATCAAGTACGGGTCGCGCCAGCCATTCGCGCCCCTTGAGCATGCCGTCCCAGTAGAGCGGCGGCAGAATCCGCTCCTTGAGAAACCAGGCAAGACGCGACGGTCGTGTGCCGTCGAGCAGCCACGCGGGAAAACTGGGCGCGACCATGCCGCCATAAAGAAACTCGGCCAGTACCACCTTACCCCGCTCGACCGTGAGCGGGCACGAACCGTAGCCATCGTAAGTCGCCAATCCGCTGGCGCGACCGAGACTCGCCAGCACGTTATGGGCAACGACGGGTGCCTGTTTGCGCGCAGCTGCCGCCGTCTTGGCATTCGTTGTGCTGGTGGCATCGCCCAGCGCATAGATGTGCTCATACCGCTTGTGGCGCAACGTGCTGGCGTCAATATCTATCCAGCCAGCAACGTCGGCAAGCGGACTTGCGCGGACAAAATCCGGGGCAGTCTGCGGCGGCACCACATGAATCATGTCAAAGTCGGTTTCGACTGTTTCCCTGCTGCCGTCAGGCAACACGCGTTCGAATACGGCGCGCCGCCGAGGACCATCGACACTCCTCAATGTATGGCCAAAACGCAGGTCAACGCCGTACGCTTCCACATACTTCATCAATGCCGGTACGTAGTCAGGCACGCCGAACAGCGCCGTGCCCGCGCTGAAGAACTGCACCTGCGTGTTGTGCAAGGTACCGTTCCTGCGCCACGTATCGCACGAGAGATACATGGCTTTCTGCGGGGCGCCGGCACATTTGATTGGCATCGGCGGCTGCGTAAACAATGCTTTGCCACCGCGGAGCGTCTTGACAAGTTCCGCAGTATACGGCGCGAGGTCGAAATGGTAGTTCGACGTCACGCCGTTTTGCCCCATTGTCTCGACGAGGCCCTCGACACCGTGCCAGTCAACCTTGATGCCCGGGCAAACGACGAGCCGCTGATAACGCACTCTCCGGCACCCCTCAAGCACCACCGCGTGACTGTCCGGTTCGAATGCCACCACCGCGGCTTTGAGCCAACGCACGCCGCGCGGCACACGCGACGCCATCGTGCGCGCGGTGTCCCCCGAGTCGAATACTCCCGCTCCCACGAGCGTCCAGCCGGGCTGATAATAGTGCACGTCGGCGGGATCGATAATCGCGATATCCAGTGAAGGATCGCGGGCGCGCAGGCTCGAGGCCACGGCAATACCGGCTGCACCGCCACCGACAATCACCACAGTATGTTCTGCTTCGACAACGCCGGGCGCTACTTTTCCAGCATTGGCAATACGCCGCATCACTGCCTTGAGTTCGTAGCCCGCCTTCGCCGTCGTTCGCTCAATTTCCGCCACGCTCAGCGTGTTAGCTTGTGACAGCGCCCACAACGTCGCGGACCGCGTACCCGTGCGGCAATACGCCAGCACCGGCTTGGGTAGTTCCGCGAGAAGCGCTGCAAAGTCGGCCGCCTGCCTATCTGAGGCTTGGCCTGCGGGCACCGGCTGATGAACTGCCTTCAGACCGACGGCCTTTGCCGCCTGCGCGATTTCCTCGAAGTTAGGCTGGTCCGGCGCTTCCGCATCCGGCCGATGAGAAACGATTGATCTGAATCCTAGCGTCTGTAGCGTCGAGACGTCAGCGACGGAAATCTGCGGCGAGACCGAAACATCTGGAGTGAGGGAATGTACATCCATGGTCTGCTTCCTGAAACAGTTAATTTGTGGACATCGGACCGGGACGCGCCCTCACCTGACGGACGCGCACGATCTGTGGTGCGTCAGACAGCATTCAGAGGGATCTTGAGGTACCGCACTCCGTTCGCCTCTGGTGGCGGAAACTCACCCGCGCGAACATTGACTTGCACCGCGGGCAGGATCAGCGTCGGCATCGCGAGGGTCGCATCGCGTGCCTGGCGCATGGCGACGAACTGCTCTTCGCTTACACCGTCGTGCACGTGGATGTTGCGTTCCCGCTGTGCGCGGACCGTCGTTTCCCATGCAGGCCCGCGTCCCTCGGGCGGGTAGTCATGGCACATGAATAGCCGCATGTCGGCCGGCAGGGCCAGCAGCTTGCGGATCGAGCGATACAGTTCATGCGCATCACCGCCTGGAAAGTCGCACCGCGCGGTGCCGACGTCGGGCATGAAAAGCGTGTCCCCGACAAACACGGCGTCCCCGATCTGGTACGCCATGTCGGCCGGCGTGTGCCCTGGCACATGCATCGCCCTGCCCGTCAACTCTCCAATGGCAAACGTCTCGCCGTCCTCGAAAAGGTGGTCGAATTGCGAGCCGTCCAGACGGAAAGCCGGCTCGAGGTTAAATAGCGACTTGAATACCCCCTGCACGCGCCGGATGTGCTGGCCAATCGCGATGCGACCACCCAGTTCCCGCTTGAGATATGCGGCAGCGGAAAGATGGTCGGCGTGGGCGTGCGTTTCCAGGATCCATTCGACGTGCAGCGCATGCTCACGCACGAAAGCGATCACCTTGTCGGCACTGTCTGTCGACGTCCGCCCAGCCTTGGGATCGTAGTCCAGCACCGGGTCGATGATGGCGCACCCGGCATGGTCCCCCGCAAACACCACGTAGGTCACAGTCCAGGTGGCGCGGTCAAAGAAAGGATGAATGGTCGGGTGCATGTCTAATCTCCAAGAATGAAAACATTCTATTCACATACAATCTATTTTTCAATATACTGTGTTGATATAGATTGAACATCACTTATGAAAAAACCTCGTCTCACCATCGATCTCGCCACCATGCAGGCCGGCGCAGCAGATGCATGCGTCCTGCTCAAGGTGCTCGCCAATCCCGATCGCCTTCTGCTGATGTGCCAGCTTTCGCAAGGCGAGTTGTCCGTCGGCGAACTCGAGGAGCAACTCGGTATCCGTCAGCCCACGCTGTCGCAGCAACTGGGCGTATTGCGGGAAAACGACCTGGTCGCTACTCGCAGGGAAGGCAAGAACATCTTCTATTCGGTGGCGAGTCCGCAGGCGCTCGCCGTGATGGCCGTACTTTATGAACAGTTCTGCCCGAAGCAGTAAGGAGGCGCATCATGCTGATTGACCCAGGAAATTTCACACCGGGCTTCTCGCTAACAGGCGGGCTTGTGATCGGAGCCGCGGCTGCCGTGCTGATACTGTTCAACGGACGCATCGCAGGAATCAGCGGCATATTCGGCGGCCTGCTGAACTGGCCGCGCGATGACGTCGACTGGCGTCTCGCGTTTCTGGTGGGGCTCGTAGGCGCGCCCGTCATCGCGGGACTGTTGGGCAAGTCTGCGCAGGCGGAAATCGAGGCGAGCTGGGGCGCGATCCTTGCAGCCGGGTTTCTGGTCGGTATCGGCACCCGCTATGCCAGCGGCTGCACTAGCGGCCACGGCGTTTGTGGTCTCTCCCGGGGATCTGTGCGCTCGCTCGTCGCTACCGCAACCTTCATGGCTACCGGGTTTCTGACTGTCTTTGTACAACGTCACCTGCTCGGAGGCTGATATGGCGGACGTCAAAACAACGCTTATCGCACCCGTTACAGCATTGCTCGCTGGCCTGCTTTTCGGGGTTGGCCTGATGGTCTCTGGCATGGCAAACCCGGCGAAGGTGTTGAGTTTCCTCGATCTGACTGGCCGGTGGGACCCGTCACTCGCCTTTGTAATGGCTGGCGCCATCGCGGTCGGTTCGCTTGCATTTTTCGCAGCCAGACGCCATGACAGGTCATTCCTTGGATTGCCGATGCAACTTCCCGTCAGCACGGCCATCACGCCGAGGCTGGTACTTGGTAGCGCCGCCTTCGGTATCGGCTGGGGTCTCGCCGGTTTCTGCCCGGGTCCCGCGCTTGTCGCGCTGGGCGCGGGCTATCCCAAGGCTGTCGGTTTCGTGGCGGCAATGGTTGCCGGCATGGCCGTTTTCGAACTGATCGAGCGGGCGAAAGCCGCAACGCAGCACGCGTGAGCGGCAATCTGCACTATCCGCGAAAGACTCGCAGTTGAACAGAGAAAGGTTGTTCGATGGAACACGTGATTGCCAGCAGCGCCGCACTCGGTCTTGTCGTCGGCCTCATCCTCGCGCTCACGGGTGCAGGCGGAGCCATCCTCGCAGTGCCCTTGCTGCTGTTTGTGCTGCATCTGAACATTGCCGAGGCCGCGCCCATCGCGCTGTTGGCTGTAGGCGTCTCCGCCGCGCTCGGCGCATTGATGGGGCTGCAGGCCCGCATCGTCCGGTACCGCGCCGCGGCGCTGATGGCCGTAACCGGTACGGCGTTTTCGCCCGTCGGCCTGTGGCTTGCCCATCGGCTGCCGAACGGACCGCTCACACTCGTCTTTGCCGGCGTGCTGGCGTACGTCGCGCTCCGGATGTTCCGACAGGCTACCACCGGCACGCCTCACGAAGTTCGCAGCGGTGCGGCTTTACAACCATGCCAGCTCAATAGCGGCACAGGCCGCTTCGTATGGACGTCGGCCTGCACGCGCGCACTCGCCTTCGCGGGTATCGGCGCGGGTTTCCTGTCCGGCCTGCTCGGCGTGGGCGGAGGTTTCGTCGTTGTCCCTGCGCTGAGGAAAGCGACCAATGCGCCGGTGCCGACAATCATGGCGACATCGCTCGCGGTCATCACGCTTGTGTCCGCGTCTGGCGTCATCTCGACGGCGATTTCAGGTCACATGAACTGGCCAGTGGGCGCGCCGTTCGCTGCGGGCGCATTAGGCGGCATGCTGGCCGGGCGGCTCGTCGCCAGCCGGATGAGCGCTAACAGGCTGCAACAGGGCTTCGCGCTCGTCGCTGGACTCATTGCCGTCGGCATGGTCGCCAAGGTCGCCATGTCCGTTTGAGTTTCCCGATCATAAGCTCACGGACTCCCGGACTCCCCTTGGCGGCATCACTCGAATCGGCCACACGTTGGCTGAGGCACCTCAATTCGCACGGCCCACGGGCCAACGGTTTTTATTGAGGAAGTCCCCGTTCCGGGTCGCCTTTCCAACAACGCAACGCGCAGCGCCCTGCGTTGATGTGTATCGAAACAGACGTCCCCGCACCGCATAGGCTTGACCTGTCGGCCCATCGAACGTGGACGCATCGAAGCGAAGGAGGCAGGAATACCCATTCGAGTATGGAACAGGAGCATCATCGCGCTTGCAGGCAATGCCCACTTCATCATCTGTCACTCTCTTGGAGTGGTGTTGCGACAACCGCCCTTGTCGTTCGAAGAGTGGCAGACCGAGGGGAACAAGATGCTGATGGTCTATGCTGCACCATTTCCTTCCGACAAGATCGAGAAGATTGCGCCATACCTGTCCGCAATTGACGGAAAGCCGTAGCCGACTTCAACCCTCGCCACCGCCACATTGGTGTCCGGCAGCCAGGCGATCGATTCTGCGCTCAAGCGGCTTTGGTCGGGAGGATGGACATGAAGATCGAATCAAACCTTTTGATCTGCGGAGTCCGGGAACAACCGCGCTAACCGGCGGTAGTTGCCAGTCCTGCAGATAATCCGATCACCGCCCGTCGTGCACTTCACTGCGGCGAGGCGGGAGGCTGCGTTAAATATTGCTGTTGCCACATCATGTTGTTCATCATTTCCTGTTGCATCTGCAGGTATTGGTCGGTCATATACTGACGCTGCCGCAGTTGCTCGGGACTGAGTCTGGAGTAGTACCCTCCCATGTGGCCCCAGCCGCCGCCCATCATCCCCTGCCCCATCATTCCGTGCCCCATCATGCCGGGGCCCCACATCCCGTGCATCGTGGTCATCGCACCTTGCATCGTCGCCCAGTGTTGCTGCAGAAGCTTCTGGCGTTCCTTCGGATCCTGCGTCTGTCGGATCTGGTTCATCTGCGCCTGCATCGTCTTCATCTGCTCCTGGAATTGAGCCAGGTTCTTGTCGAATGCCGCCGTGTCCGTGCTCTGGGCCTTTGACGTGCTTTGTGCGGCAGTTGCGTCCTTTGACGCCGCATGGAGCATCGGCGAACTCAACACAATGCAGATTGCGACAGGGAACAGAAGCTTTTTCATGGAAGTCTCCGCGGTGGCGGCAAGCGGGATTGAAGCCGCATTTAACATTACCCGCCGATCGGACCCACCCCTTGACGCGCATCAAAGGATCGATGCGCTGCGATCACAGTCTGCACTGCCGTATAAAGGTGGGAGGAGGAGTGGCTTTCGCCGTTATGCGCGAGCTGCTGACGGCCTTCGGAAAGCTTAATCCGGAGCGGATGCGCTGTTACAGCAAACGCATCGTGAGTGAACGGCGAGATTGAAGCGTTAAGACTCCGGTAAGGAAGTTCGCCCAGGATAATCTGTATCTTCCGGAGACTCTCGTGAGCAAATCGCCTCTCTCGCTGCCGGGTTTGTATGGGGCACTTCTGCTGGTCCTTGCCATGACTTCAATGTCGACAGTCAACGCTGCCACGCCATCGGATCTCCTCGGCTCTTACCGTACCCAGTCGGGCAATGCGGAACCGGACCCGTCGCGTGGGCAACAGTTCTTCAATGCGTCACATGGCCATGAGTGGCAGTGCGCTTCGTGCCACGGCGCAGTGCCCACGCAGACGGGCAGGCATGCCGCCACAGGCAAGTCGATCGCGCCACTGGCCCCTGCGTTCAACCCCGAGCGCTTTACGGACGCCTCCAAGACCGAGAAATGGTTCCGTCGCAATTGCAACGACGTCGTGGGACGTGAGTGCAGCGCAGCCGAGAAGGCGGATCTGCTTGCGTGGCTTTTGACGCTGAAGCCGTAGGCGCCTTTCCCACTATCGAAGTTTCTCTCCGCCGGAGCGCTTCCTATGCTTTTTCACCTTGTGCCCCGTTGTGTCGAAGTTTGTGTCGTCGCGCTAGTGGCCGCCCTGACGGCCCCGATCGCTGCCGCGGAATCTGAAGGGACGTTTAGTCAGGTCAATGTGCTGCCCAGGTATCGGCAGGAGTGCGCAACCTGCCATCTTGCCTATCCGCCGGGCATGCTGCCTGCCGCGTCATGGCAGCGCATTCTGGACAACCTGCAGCACCATTTCGGCACCGATGCGTCACTCGACGCAGACTCCGTCCGGCAGATTTCGACGTGGCTCGCCGCAAATTCGGAAGCAGACGCGGCCGCGCACGCCGCTCCGCCCGAAGATCGCATTACCCGCTCTCACTGGTTCCGCCAAGAGCATGCAGAAGTGCCTGCCGCCGTATGGAAGCGGCCCATGATCAAGAGCGCGTCAAATTGCGCGGCGTGCCATACCCGCGCCGATCAAGGAAATTTCAATGAACACTTCATCCGCATACCGCAATAACAGCAGTGCCGGCGACACGACACAACGTCGCATTCTGGTCTGGGATGCGCCCGTACGGCTATTCCACTGGCTGTTCGCGGCCTGCTTTGCCGGCGCATGGCTGACCGCGGAAAGCGAGCATTGGCGGCTGGTGCATGTCGCGCTAGGCTATACGGCAGGTGGTCTCGTGATATTTCGAATGGCATGGGGGCTGGTCGGAACGAAATACGCCCGTTTTTCCAGCTTCGTTTGCGGTCCGACCTCCGTGTGGAAGTATCTCCTGGGGATATTGCTTGGCCACCCGCAACGGCATGTCGGACACAATCCGGCCGGCGCGGTCGTCATCGTCACCATGCTGGCTTTGGCATGCGCATTGACCATGACGGGTTGGGCGACCTATAACGATGTCGGAGGAAACTGGCTCGGTGAAGTGCACGAGGTTTTGGCCAGCCTCATGCTTGCGCTGGTTGCTGTACATGTGGCCGGGGTGATTGTGAGCAGCCGGCTTCATCGGGAGAATCTGGTCGGCGCGATGCTGAGCGGATACAAGACAGGACACCCCGACGAAGGCATCAGGCGCGCATGGAAAAGCGTCGCGGCGATCATGTTGGCGGGTGTGCTTGCGTTCTGGTGGTGGCAGTGGCAAGTCGCACCTGCGCCAATACCGCCCGGTAGCAACGCAGCGACTTCACACCAGACCGACCGCGATGATGCCGATTGATGCCCCTCAAAGGTCAAGAACATCATGCGTATCCTGCTAGTCGAAGACGATCCGTTGCTTGGCGATGGCATTCGCGCGGGCCTTCGGCAGGCGGGCTTTCAGGTCGACTGGGTTCGCGACGGCCAGGCGGCCGAAGCGGAACTGCGTACCCAGTCCTATGCTGCAGCAGTGCTCGATCTCGGACTGCCGCTCAAGGATGGTATCGACGTGCTGTCGTCGGCCCGTCGCGCGGGCGTGACCATGCCCGTACTGGTGCTGACCGCACGCGACACGGTCCCCGATCGCGTCCGTGGACTCGACATCGGTGCCGACGATTACGTCGTCAAGCCCATTGACCTTCTGGAGCTTGCCGCTCGCCTGCGGGCGCTCGTGCGCCGCGCGCACGGTCAGCCGCAGGAAAAACTGGAAGTGCAAAACATCACACTTGAACCGGCGGCACGGCTTGTCTACCGGAATGGAGATCCCGTCACCGTCTCCACGCGCGAGTTTGACCTCCTGTACGTGCTCATGCTGAATGCGGGCCGCGTGATGTCGCGCGAACAGCTGGAACAGGCCATGTACGGCTGGGGTCAGGAAGTGGAGAGCAACGCAGTTGAGGTGCACGTCCATCGCCTGCGCGCCAAGCTCGGCAGCGAGCTGATCAGAACAGTTCGCGGCGTCGGGTACGTACTGATGCGAGAGGGTTGCGCTACGTGATGATTCTGCCTCGCTCATTGCAGGGTCGTCTGCTGGTGCTGGTCATCGGCGGCGTGATAGGCGTATGGCTGATTACCGCGCTTCTTATCTGGCGTGACGCCCGCAGCGAGCTCGACGAACTGCTCGACAGTCACCTCGCGCAGGCAGCGGCTCTGCTGATCGTGCAGCAGACGCAATCGATTGACGACGATGACGAGATCGATACACGGGTACCTCATCCGTATGCACCCAAGGTTGCCTTCCAGATCTTTCACGAAGGGCAGGCAGTCGTGCGCTCGGCCAATGCACCGACTGAGCCCATGATTCCCGCCAAAGGCGAGTTCGAACAGGGTTTCGCGACCGTGCAGATAGACGGGAACGCGTGGCGCGTGTTTTCCGTGCGAGGTACAGGCGAGGATACACACGTCTACGTCGGCGAGCGTATCGATTCGCGCACCGCGATACTGCTAGCGGTATTGCGCGGTACCTTATGGCCTATGGCCGCCGCCTTGCCCCTTCTTGGACTTGCGACCTGGTGGGCCGTGCGGCAAGGGGTGACGCCGCTCAAGAAACTGGGCCGAAGCATTGCCCAGCGTGGCCCGGATGATCTTGCTCCCGTCGTGATGCCCCAACCCCCTGCCGAGCTGTCCCCGGTGCTCGACGCGCTCAATCAGCTCTTCGAGCGTATCCAGACGGTATGGGAAGCAGAACGCCGGTTCACTGCGGACGCCGCACATGAATTGCGCACGCCTATTGCGGCGATTCGGACGCAGGCTCAAGTTGCGCTGGCCGAAACGGATGACGCTCTTCGTCAGCACGCGTTACGCGCCACTCTCGAAGGGTGTGATCGCGCGACGCGTCTCGTGAACCAGCTGCTGGTGCTTTCAAGACTCGAGTCCGGGGCAACCCTCGCACTCACGAAGGTGGACCTGAGTGCGCTTGCACAGCGTGTCGTCGCAGAACTGGCGCCAACGGCGATCGCGAAGCAGTTGTCACTGGAATTCGAAGGCGAAAGACCCTGCCACGTCGCAGGCGACGACATGCTGCTCGCGGCCCTGGTGCGAAATCTCGTGGACAATGCCATCCGTTACAGCCCGCCTGGGGCATCCGTGCTGATCAGAACGACGACAGATGGCGCCAACGCATCCCTGTCGGTTGGAGACAGCGGTCCAGGACTCGCCGATGCGGATCGCTCGCGGCTGGGTGAGCGCTTCTTCCGGGTTCCGGGTACCAGCGAAAGCGGTAGTGGTCTTGGCTGGTCGATCGTCCAGCGAATTGTCGACCTTCACGCGGCAAGCGTCGACGTGCGTCGCTCACATCTCGGCGGACTCGAAGTCGAGGTGAGCTGGTATGCCCGCAATGATTGATCTGAATCAAGCCACCCAAACCGCAAGGCGCGACGATATCAATGAGCAGGCCAGAATCACGGGTATCCACAGTCTGCCTGATCAATCAGGTGGGAGGTTCACATGCGCATGCGGCTCCAGCTGATCAACGCAATCTTTACGACGCTTCTTCTTGGCGTATGCGCTGTTGCTTACGCAGACGATCTTTCCCACAGTGTCACGGCACACGGTCTCACCGTTCACTACGGCGTGATTCCGTCCAGCAAGCTGCGAGAATCCGGATCGAACGCGGCGAGCAACATCACCGCTCCGAGTCCCAACCAGTACCATCTGACCGTTGCAATCTTTGAGGCGGCCACGGGCAGACGCGTGAGCGACGCCACTGTACTTGCCAGCGTCAAAGGCCCCCGGGCCCACGATACGCACTTTCACACGAAGCCAGTCGAGAGGCGCCTGGATGCCGTCAAGGTGGGCAGCGCCGTCACATATGACAACGACTTCGAGATGCCGTGGAGTGGCATTTACCACGTTGATCTGATTGTTACGCAGAAGGATCAGCCGAAGCCCACGAAGATCCGGTTGAACTACGACCATCGCTTCTGAAGTTGGTATGTGTCCCCGCTATGTCGGCTTGAGCGAGCTGCGGCAGCGGCGTCCGGCTTGACAGATGGCGGTCGATAAGCTTACTGGGTAAACCATGAATTCGATTGGACCCGACGACATCAATCCGGCATTGCCACGCCGAGTACTCATTGCTGTTGATTCATCGAAAGCATCGCGCAATGCGCTCCGTTACGCGAGTCACCTCCTCCCGCACGGTGGCGAAGTCCGGCTCGTGAGCGTGGCCGAGAATCCGCATACACTCTTTCCGAGCGGTCGGCATGTCGGCCACACGCTGGATTCAGTGCGCGAAGAACTGCTGAAGGATGCGGCCGCGGCGCTCGAACAGGCCCAAGCTTTACTGGCGTCATGTGACGTACGCATCGAGACGGAAGTGGTTGACCTCTCGAAGCGCGGCGGGGTCGTTGTTCAAGCGTTGGTGAATGCAGCCAATGCATGGCAAGCCGAACTGATCGTCGTAGGCGCGCGCCACCACCATGGGCTGACGCGCTGGATTGAGGGGACCGTCTCCGAGGCGTTGTCAAAACTTCTGCACTGCCCGCTGCTTGTAGTACCCGAAGGCTATAACGTCGAGAACGAACACTTGCCGGAGCGCATCCTGTTCGCGGTCGACGGAAGTCCACATGCGGCAACCGCGCTGCGCTTTGGTGTGCGGTTTGCGGCACCCGACGCTTCTTTGCGAGCCATCTATGTGATCGATCGCGCGGTACGGCTGAGCGACTTCGTTCCCATCGACGCACTGGAGGACGCATTCTTCGATGAAGGCAAGCATGCACTCGCGGCCGCGGAGCCGGTTCTTTCGCATGTGTCGATACGGTCGAGTACCGCACTTGTGAAGACGCGTCGTACCAGCGACGATGTGGCCCATACCATCGTTCGCGAAGCCAGCAACTGTCACGCGCAATTGATTGTGATGGGCACGCATGGCAGGCGTGGTATATCACGTTGGCTGTTTGGTAGCGTTGCGGGGAGAGTCGCGCATCTTACGCAATCCCCACTACTGCTCGTCGGCACACAGGACGCCTGAGCCGCAGCGCACATAAACCAATTGTGATTTCAATTATCGTGGGACTAAGCCGGCACTGCCGCGCCAGTGCCGTTGAACTCAGACGGAATTCCTATATTCGCGGTCAGGATGCCGGGTAATCGACCCTGATGTATTTCGCTGCCCACAACGATACCAGCGCACACATACAGGAAATCGGTCTTTACGCTCCTTCCCCGAGCGTATGGAACAGTTCCTCTTCCTGGGCACAATGCAGGCGTACGATCGCATCGAGTCCATACAGCAGGCGCTGGATTTCGCGGATGCTATCGGGATCGGGTCCCGCGGCTGGCACTGTGTCCGTCATCTGCCGAAGTAAACGGGAGATCCGGAAGATTTCTCGGTGCATGGCGCTCATCGCCGCCATCGGGTCTTCTCCGCCGAGAAGGGCTGCAAGGCCCGGATAGACTTCCAGGTCGTCGTGCTGTTCATGCGGAACGAGCTTGTGTGCGAGCAAATCGTTCATGCTGGCGAGGGCACCCGCCACGGATGGTCCCGGCAAACCGGGCAGTTTGTCCGCGAGTTCCCTGATCTGCTCGATTACTGGGCCAAGTTCAACATGCTCGGTCTTCAAGCGATCTTCGTCATCACGGGCAAGGCCGCCCACCATTGCCGTCGAACGGATCCGCAACGCGCGTAGCGCGTTCGCGATGACGGCCACATCAATGATCTCCTGAAGCAACGCGCCCGGCAGGGGCGGCAGAAACCCGAACGCGGCGACGATCATTGCCGCCACCGACAGTGCAATGCCCGCCATCACGCTCTGGACGGCAATTCGCCGCGTGTGTTTCGCCACCCGAAACCCCTCGACAAGCCGGTCCAGCCGGTCGACCAGCAGCACCACGTCCGCCGCCTCGGAGGACGCCGCCGCGCCTCGTGCGCCCATCGCAACGCCGACGTCCGCAGCTGCAAGCGCGGGCGCGTCGTTGATGCCATCGCCAACCATGACGACTGGCCCTTCACGGCGTGCCGTCTGGATCGCTGCAAGCTTGTCCGCCGGAGACAGCTCGGATCGCACCTCCGTGACGCCCAGCATTGCCCCCACCGTTTCGGCCACATCGCGTCTGTCGCCCGTGAGCATGACAAGCCGTTTGATGCCCTCGTGCCTGAGCAGCCGCAGCGCGCGTGGGGTTTCAAGCCGGATCTGATCAGCCATCTGCAGAGCCCCGACCATGCTGCCGTCCACCCCGACGAATACGGCGGAAGCGCCTTCGTACGTCAGGCGTTGAAGGAAAACTTCGCTCCAGGGTGCTGGCGTCGCGAGCGACGCCACAAAGACATAAGAGCCGATCGCGACGAAATGGCCATCTACTTCGCCCTTTACCCCGGCACCCGGCTGCTCCTCGACCCGGCTGGGTAGTGACAAGACGAGATTGCGCTCGCGTGCAGCCGCAGTCACCGCTTCGGATATGACGTGCGCAGATGCCTGGCCAAGAGATGCAGCAAGGCGCAGGACCGTCCCGGGAGACGTGCCGGTAGCGGCTTCAATTGCGACGAGGCGCGCGTGCCCTCCCGTCAGCGTTCCTGTTTTGTCGAAGAACAGCACGCTCGCTTGCGCGAGCCTTTCCAATGCAGCCCCACCTTTGACGAGCACGCCGCGCTTCGCGCAACGCGACATGCCGGAAACAATGGCCACAGGAACCGCAAGAATCAGTGGGCACGGGGTTGCAACGACAAGCACCGCAAGCGCCCTGTTGATTTCTCCGGAGATCATCCAGCTACCCGCGGCAAGTGCAAGGGCGGCAAACACGAACCACAACGCGTAGCGATCGGCAAGACGGCTTGCTGGACTGCGCTCGCGCTGCGCTGACTGCACCATTCGCACGATCCCGGCGAACGTACTGTCTGCCGCGCTCGCGGCAGCGACCATCTCGAATGCCGCGCCGACACTTACGACGCCGCTATTGACCGGTTCGCCGGGTGAGCGTTGCTGGATGATGGACTCCCCGGTGAGCGTGGACTCATCCAATTGAGCGTGGCCGATTAACGAGCCATCGACAGGAACGAGATCACCGCTTCGGACCAGCAGACGATCGCCGGGATGTACCGCATCCAGTTCGACACGGCGCCACTCACCGCCCTCAAAGCGGTTGGCGTGACGCGGAGCGCGACTTAGTAAGGCAGTCATTTCGCGGTGTGCCCGCGCCTGTGCGTACGCTTCGAGCGCCCGTCCGCTCGCCAGCATCAGCGAGATCACGGCGGCGGTGAGAAACTCGCTGAGGCCCAGTGCGAAACCGATGGCAAGAAGCGCGAGCACATCGACGCCCGCTTCATGCCGTCGCAGCGTCTTGACGGTCGACACCAGCAGCGCCAGCAGGACAGGCAAGGTTCCAACGGCCCACAGCACCTGCGCGAGAGCGGCGTGTCCGAGCGCGGCAAGCACGATGCCCGTTACGAGGCTTCCGGCCGAGACGGCCAGCAGGACAAGCTCGACTGAGTGAAACGGACGTGGCATGGCGGAAAGATCACAAGGGGTTCGAGTTTCAAATAAAAAAGCTGGAGCCGATTTGAAATCGCTGCTTTCAGCATAAGGTATGAATGCATCCGTGCGGTACCCGGCCTGCGTCGAATCGATATTTCCGGGAAGATCAGACTGCAGGTTCACCGCGAAACATTGAACGTCGATGTGACGAGCTTGAAACTGATTGCGCGGATAATCGAACCGACCCGCCCACACAACACTCGAACCGCAGGGAGCATGCAGCACGTAAGACTTTTCTAGCGTGGCAGAACTCGGGCATTATTTGTCAGAGTGCCGGGTGGATATACGATCACGATCTGATTGCCGTCAGGACCGTCGAGCATCTCCGCTTCTTCGGAATTGCGCTGTCCGATTTGCACAACATGCTGTATAGCTCGCTTGCGCTCGACGGTGAAAACGCACCATTGCTCCCCACAACGGAATAGCGCGCCGATGGGAAGTTTTATCACGTCAGATCGTTCCCAGACCACAATCCTGCCCTGAACCCGATACCCGTCGTTCAGCCGGCCCGGGGGACCCGACAGGTCCGCGATGACATGCACCCGCTGCTCTTCAACCCCCAGCGCCGAAACCTTGGTAAAAGCGCCCGGCTCGACCACCCGCACTTTCGCATCGATTGGCACAGCTCCGCCCCAGTCCTCGACTGACATGCGCATCCCGGGACTGATCTTGACGGCGTCCGTTGAGAGCACATCAACGACGACTTCATAGCGCGATGGATCAGCGAGCACCATCACGGCAGCGCCGGCCGACACGACCCGTTCGTTCCGTTCGTCAACCCGCAGGAGCACGGCATCGACAGGAGCGCGGACTTCCACGGGCTGTCCGGCTTCCAGTGCTCTCAGATTCGCCTTCGCGGCTCGCACTTCTGCTGCCGCAGATGTCGCACGCGCGCGGGCCGCATCGAGATCGCTCATGCCCGATGCTTCGGCGACGCGGAGTTGTTCCAGCCCCTGCTTCGAGATGCCGCCATATTCGATCAATGCCTTGCCTCTCTGATACTCCCTGTGCGCCTGCTCGAGATCGGCACGAACATGATCGACGTGCGCCTGAGCCTCCCCATAAGCGGCTTCCGCCGACTCCACATGGGCACGCTGCTCCGCACTTTCACCGGGCGTCATAGGGACGGGCACCAGCACCGCGATCACCTGTCCCGCACGCACATGATCGCCTTCGCGCATGGTGACGCGCAGCAGGCGGCCGGTAATCGGCGCCGTGACGACATAGCGGTCATGTGCCCGGATTTCCCCGTCCTCGTCGATCGTGACGCGAAGCGCTCCCCGGCTCACCTGTGCCGTATCGACAACGACCGGTTTCGGCCAGAACGCGCCCGCCAAGACCGCGGCAGCTGCAAGCGTCGCGACAGCGATCAGTGAGGCCGACCGAATCCGGTTGCGCTTCATGATTCGCGCGCCTTGAGGACCGCGACGATATCGAGGCGCCTGATCTTCCACGCCACGACCAATCCGGAGCAAGCCACCGAGCCGGCGGTGACGAGTAGCGCGTACGCGAACGTCGGAGCTTCGATGACAAGCGGCAGACGGTACAGATCGGTGGCCAGGCCTCGGACCAGCAACGCGCAGATGCCATATCCGAGCAACAGGCCGATAGGCGCTGATGCCGTAGCGAGCACGAATTGTTCGCCAAGGAGGATCCGGGCGACTTCTGCGCGAGTGAAGCCAAGTACGCGCAACGATGCCAGTTGCTGTGCGCGTTCCGAATAGGCGATACGCATCCCGTTGAAAGCAACCCCGAAGGCGATGATGCAGGCGAACACAAAATTGATTGTGGTCGAAAGACGCACGCTTTCGTCCATGATCTTGCGGAAACTGTCTATTACCGTTTGCCGGACGGCCACCGTATTGACGGCCGGCATACGCTTGAGCGTGCCGTACAGGGGCTCCAGCGCGCGCGCGTCAGTCTGCAGCCACGCCCCTGACCAGTTGCCGCTCTCGTCAAGCAGCCGCGCAAGGGAATGCTGATCCATGTACGCCCGAATGCCGACCAGCTCTCCGACCTTACCCGTCACCATCACCTGTCGCGTCTGGCGCTTGCCCTCGAGTAACTCCACCGTGATCCTGTCACCTGCGCGCAGTCCCAGCGCGTCCGCGAGTTGTGACGAGATCAGCATCCCGTCCGGGGGCACGCGCAACGGCCGCCCCTGTTCATCGACAAGGCGATGCATAGCTGCCGTCGTCGAGATTCCGCTGAGGTTGATCCGGCGAGAGCGGTATCCATAGGAGAGTCTGACCGGCACATCGCGAAACGGCTCGACCGTCAACACGCCGGGCAAGCTTTCGAGCGCGAACAATGCCCGATGCGACAGTGGCTGTGCAAAAGTGATGGTCACGTCCTGACGTTCAACGCGTTGAAACTGCACATCGAAGAGATAATCGATAGCATCGAAAAAGAATCCCCCTATCACGAGGATCGCGCTCGCACTGGCAATCGCAAGACAGGAAAGCGCAGATTTGACGGGCTGCCGCGCGATATTGCGCACAACCATTCGCCCGGTCACGCTGAGGTGCCGGAACATTCCGGTCCGCTCCGCCCAGCCTGCGGCGAATGCGGGTGGCAATACGGGTCGTAGTGCTTCGACGGGCATCAATCTCCCAGCCTTCGCCACGCTTGCCGCCGTGCCCGCAGCTGCGGTGACGAAACTTACGGCAATGACAGAGATCATGACTGATCCGTCAGCCTGGTACTCGAGACGGGCAAAGCGATAGTATCTCGCGTACATGTCCGTGAGATAGGATCCGAGCCCGAGCCCGGCTGCCACGCCGATCGCGGTTCCCACCGCCGCGATCAGCGAGGCCATATGGAGATAGTGCAGTGCGACCCGCGCGTTTCCGTATCCGAATGCCTTCATCAAACCGATCTGTGTGCGTTGGGTATCGATCAGCCTGCTGAGCAAACTCTGTAACAGAAACATGGCCACGCAGAAAAAGATCGCAGGCACATACGTAGATGTGGTGCGGTTCTGTGCGATTTCGTCCGAGATGAAGCGATGCGATAACTGATCTTCACGCGTGATTGCACCGAGCCCGCCATAGCGTGCCAGTTCGCGGTCGACCCGGGCGATCACGTCCGATACCCGGCTGCTGTTGTCGAGTGCGATTGCCAGGTCGTTGAACGCCCCATCCATGTTGAATGCAGCCGACGCGGCGTCACGCCCCATCCAGATGACGCCGTAGTGCCGATTGTCCGGAAAAATGGACCCGGCTCCTGCTTCATAGACATACTCTGGCGAAAGCGCGATACCGACGATCTTGAGCTCTTTCCAGCGACCGTTCAATACAGCCCCGACGTGCTGCCCCACATCAAGATTGTTTGCTTCCGCGAAAGCAGCACTCATCAGCACCTCATCGTCCCGACCCGGCGACACATATCGGCCACTTCGCAGATGCAGCAGGTTGAGCACCGGCCAGGAAAACTCGGGAATCGAGACGAGATGCCCGGTCGCTGGCTCATCGAGACCGGGCACGTCGAGCGTGACATCAGACACGACGCGCGGATCGACGCGAGCGACACCGGGCAGCGACGCGATACGCGATGCGACTGCGATTGGGGCGCGCTTGAGCGTTACGAACAGCTCGGCGAAGCGGTAAGACACGTAATAGTCCTGCTGCGCCGTCAGCAGACTCAAATACGTCGTGCGCATGGCGACGAATGTGGCCACGCCGCAAGCCACGATCAGCACTGCAGCACATGCTTGCGCCCGCATGTGCCAGAGGTCCCGCCATAGAAGACGTGTCAGGGCACTTACCATGACAGATCCCGGGCTCGCGAACGCCTCGCGTTTCGACGATCTTCGACGATTGTGCCGCTGCTCATGCGCACGACCCGATTCGCCATGTCAGCGATGACAGCGTTGTGCGTAACGACAATTGTCAAGGTTCCGAACTCACGGTTGACGCGTTCGAGTACTTCGAGCACGACCCGCCCCGTCTGGAAATCCAGCGCGCCCGTTGGCTCGTCGCACAACAGGACATCTGGGCGTTTCGCTATTGCACGGGCGATCGCGACCCGCTGCTGTTCACCGCCCGACATCTGGGAAGGAAAATGATCGGCAAGTGTGCCGATGCTGACCATATCCAGGGCGACGTCGGGATCAAGCGGCTGATCTGCAATCTCCGTTACGAGCGCCACGTTTTCACGTGCGGTGAGACCCGGTATGAGGTTATAGAACTGGAACACGAAGCCGACGTGTTCGCGACGGAATCGGGTAAGGTCCCGGTCGGGCACAGAGTCGAGGCGATGGTCGCGGTAATTGATAGTGCCGGCCGTCGGCGTATCGAGTCCGCCCATCAGGTTCAACAACGTGGATTTGCCGCTGCCCGACGCGCCCAGCAGAACCACAAACTCTCCAGCTTCCAGTTCCAGAGTCACGTCGTTGAGCGCGTGCACGCTTACGCTCCCCATCGGGTAGACCTTGCTGACTGCATTGACGGAAAAGACGGTCTCCATTATTCGCTCAACATTAAAGCAGCAAGGTCTGTCAGGGCGGGCAACTGGTCACCACTTCCGTGATCCACTCAAGGTCTAGAATTGCAACACTGCTCCTCGCGCGTCACCGTTTGATTTGCGTCAGTGCTTCCCCTTGTCAGTGAACTCAGGCTGGCGGAACCGACGCAGATCCACCGGACACGGAGTTACTGTGTAACTCCGTGCAAAGCTCCGCGAAATGTCTGCCCGGCAACGCCACGCATGATGATCAAGGTGTGCGGCACCCGGTACATAACTGCATGACGTCGTGCCTGTCTGGATCCTCCCAGGAAAAATGAACATCGATGCCGCCTCGCGCCGGAACCACGACCTTCCTTGTTTTTGTTACGTGTCTGTCACGCGCAGAGATCTGGTACTGGCCTGCAGGCAAATGTGCGAAGAGGAATGGGCCTGCCGTCCTTACAACCAGAAGAGATCGGGTTCCAGCGTAGATCCTCACGTCGACATCGGAGAGGTAATGACCAGACTTCGCCGACAGCGTGACCCGCAGGTTGTATTTGGGTGCGACTGAATGGAAGGCCTTGACTTCATCTTCTCCGATGCCGCCTGTTACATATCGGATCCCGTTTTGCACTGCTGGCGCCGGCAGCGGCTGCGCCGACACGCTGGCACACAGTATTGCCCCAACGAGAAGTGACGTTGAAAATACTCTCGCACGAAAAATAGACATGGTTACCTCCCGGCCCGGCTTCTCGAGCGTGTGGCACTTGTCACGCATACCCGCACGGCGGCTCCGACCTGGTAAAAAATTGTTCACCACACCAGCATGGCGCCCGGGACGAATCATCGTTTGACGTGCGTCAAGCTCCAATGGATGGCGCGACGTAGTGTCGTTCTAGAGGTCTGTGAAAGAAGTTCGGGTTTGACGTCGGCACCCAACCGTGTTGAGGAGAACGTCATGCAACGATATCTTGTGCTGCAACGCACTCTGCCGATAGCGGTAGCGATATGCGCGAGCCTGGCAGCGCACGGCGATGAACTTGCCAGAATTTCAACTCATTCGCAACGGTATGGCGGCGAAGTAGAAATATCGGCATATGATGATCCCCTCCTGAAGGGCGTAACCTGCTACCTTTCAAGGACCCACGAAGATAACCAGTTCGGTAATCCCCAAACGGGATCGATATCCCAGGCCGATGCTTCCTGTCATCAGGTTGGGAAAGTAAGCGTAACGAGGCAGGTGCCAAAACAGGCGGCAGTGTTTGAAGAGTCGCAAGACCCGATCTTCAAAAGCTCTGCACGTGATCCTCGTCCTCGATTCAGAGCGGATGGTAGCGCTTTATTTTATTTACACAGAAAGTGAACTGGCCGGCAATCTTCCCGGCCATATTGATGTCATCCGCCTGCCCGCGCGTGGCAAGGCAGACTGGGGAATAGACGCAACATATCTGAAGCCCGCGATTTTTGCCGCAGTGACCGCTAGCGTGTCAATCCGCGTTCTGCCAAATAACGTACTGCAGCACCGCAAACGCCGCGACGGCGATCAATGCAATGAAGGCACATCCGATAAGAAGCCACCTGCCCATGTCGTCACCTTGGAGACGGGCCCCGACTGGATCCGGGGCTATCACCACGCGGATTACATCGGCCGAATTTAAGCTATCACGCGAGTTACACGAGTTATTGATTCAGATCAAACTGGGAGGAAGATGCCAGCTTGTAACTATGCCTGGTACACGCGCGGTCCATACGTCGGTCGAGCCTGGTCGATCACCCGATCTGCTACATAGCGCAGACCCGGTACGTTCATGTCCTCCTTGCTGGCGAAGAAGCGTAGAAGGGTAGTTACGGAGCAGCGCCTTGAAAGTCGAAAACAATCGCCGCCGGGGTGGACGAACCAGATGGGCCTTTGCGATTGCTGTAAGCACGTTGTTGGCGATCGCCGCAACCTGGCTGAGTGCGATCGTCGATCATCCAATCAACACCGCAATCGTGACGGAAATGATGTCGCCTGAGTGCCGAAAAGTGGGACGCATAGTGCCGGGCTCCGTGCTTTTCGCGTCCCCACCCGACGACGATATCTGCCGCTCGTACTTTCTATATCGGGCGACAGACCACAACGCCGCCAGTGACGTAACCTCTTACACAAGTTTCGTTCTCCACGAACGCGTCGCCGAGTTTCGCAAGCGAATCGGCTACGTGTTTTTGCTAGGGTTGTTCGCGACCGGTGTCATCGTCGGTGGCGCCGCCCTTCTCCGAAGATTCTTTAGAAAGCTGCCGCGTCGGTAGCCTGATGGTTTGGCGTTGGTAGATCAATCACAATGCTCCGCTGGCACGCCATTTAGACTTCCGACGACCGACTCCGCCAGACGGCGAGAATTGGATGCGAGGAACACTTTGCGTGGGCATAAGCCCGGAGTTTATGAGGGTCTTGACACACGTCAATCCATCCCGACACATGAAACCTATGCTAGGTCCATGGCGACACAAATGCGGTTTCTGGAGGAGTCATGTTGAAAAGCGCAGCAATCGTTGGCCTTTTGATACTGCCGGGAGCCTTCTTCGTTCTCGGACTGGCCTGCATTCATCCACGCCTTCGCAGGCAGATCGCCAGCCTCAGCGGTCTGTCCGCTCAATTGACCCGGGCGCGGGATGCGTATTCTGGAATCCGTGCAAGACTCCCGTTGCATCGGGCGCACCGCGCCAGGAAACGCGGAACCTGAAAAGCACAGACGGTGCCTCAGGTGCACAGTCGTTATTGCGTCGGCGCCTGCCACATCGAGCACATGCCCCGCGAACCATGAAACGCGCAGATACCATAGACTGCCACGGGGCCGAGCCGCCTGTCGCAGCTATCGATGCTACAAGCGTCCGGACATTACCCGAAATGTTCCAACTGGCCTGCACGCGTTACGCCAGACGCCCGGCGTTCAGTTCATTCAATCATACGATTGAATATCGGGACGTTGCGCAATATGCGCGCCGTTTCTCGGGGTTTCTCATCACCGAATTCAGGCTTCAGCCGTCCGAGCGCGTGGCGCTCATCTTGCCGAACGGCTTGCCCTATGTAGTGGCTTTCTTTGGCGTACTCGACGCTGGACTTATCGTCGCAAACGTCAACCCTCTTGCAACACCCCGTGAGATTCAGATCCAGCTATCTACGACGGCAGTTTCAGCGATCGTGGTACTCGAGAATTTCGCCTGGAAACTCGACGATATTCTTGATGAGAATCAGGCGAAAGCAGTCGTATCCGTCGCGGTGGGCGATCTGCTTCCGCTGCGAAAGCGTGCCGCCATCGACTTTGTGCAGCGCGTTGCTCGAGACTCGATTCGCCCAACAAAGCGTAGGTACTGGACATTCAGTGCCGCCTTGTCGCGCCAGTACCCCAAAGCGCGAAATCGCCCCTCTGCCTCCCTCGACGATGTGGCGCTGTTGCAGTTCACTGGAGGCACGACAGGCACCCCGAAGTGTGCAATGCTCACACACAGTAACCTGAGCTCCAACGTTGCTCAGATCCGCGCATGGCTGGGTGAGGCGTTTTGTTCTACGCCTCAGACCGTTATCACGCCGCTGCCGCTGTTTCATATCTTCGCGCTGACTGCGAGTCTGCTGACGTTCGTCGAGCTTGGCGGACACAATGTGCTCGTAACGGATCCGCGCGATATCGCTGGGCTCGTAAGAACCTTGCGCCGCACTCGGCCCACCGCCATGTTGGGCGTAAACACGCTGTTCCGCGTACTTCACAACGCACCACATTTCCGCGCTATCGACTGGTCGAGGCTGCGCCTGGTCATCGGTGGCGGCGCAGCGATTCAGCCGTCCGTTGCCGCGCGATGGCAGACAGCAACGGGAGTGCCGATCGTCGAAGGGTACGGGCTGACCGAGGCATCACCGGTGGTATGTGTGAATCCGGCGAATGCAAAGCAATTTTCCGGGTCGGTGGGATATCCATTGCCTTCAACTGAAGTCAGCATTCGCGATGACGACGGCGCCCTGGTCGCCGCGGGAAGCATCGGCGAGGTGTGGGTCCGGGGACCGCAGGTCATGCGCGGTTACTGGATGAACCCTGACGAGACGGCCAAGGCCATCTCGCACGATGGCTGGCTTCGCACAGGCGACGTTGGTTACTTCACTGCTACGCAAATGCTCGTGCTCGTGGATCGCAAGAAAGACGTGATCATCGTGTCGGGTTTCAAGGTGTATCCATCCGAAGTGGAAGCCGTGGTGTCTGCGCTCCCCGGCATAACCACCGCGGCGGCAATCGGCGTGCCGGATGAGCGGACGGGACAGGCCGTGAAACTATTCGTCGTCCCGTCTTCAATAGGCATCACTGTGGCTGAAGTGCGGGCACATTGCCGCGCCAACCTGAGCGCCTACAAGATTCCGAGCTTGGTTGAAGTCCGCGATACCTTGCCTTTGGACCAACTCGGCAAGGTACTCCGCCGCGCCCTGGTCTAAGGATTACGAAATGCGATTGTATCGATACGTGGCTCAATTGCACCGCCAGGCATAACTGCGTAATTGATAACGATCAAGCGCTGCCTTCTGCATGGCACCTATGCTGTAACTCCGCCCCCCAACGCGGCCACGTGAAATGAAAGATGACGCCGCCGGTCGCTCGTCGGCCAACGTCCAGCGGTTGCTGGAGATAGTTGATGCCTTTGCGGCAGAGATGAGTCCCAGAGGGCACAAGCCCCTTGCCGTAGGACTTGAGAGCCACTTCGAACGTGATCTCGGGCTGGACAGTCTCGCTCGCACCGAACTGCTGAGCCGCATCGAGAAAGCGCTCGGCGTGCGCTTTCCACTTGATCTGTTTGGGCAGGCGGTAACGCCACGTGATTTACTGCGCTTCCTCGAGGGGGAAACATCCGGGCGGTCCACATCCCCGATCGGTGCCATCGAGCTTGGCGCGCCGGACGGTGCACTGGACCCGCCCACTGATGCAAGAACGCTGGTCGACGCACTGCAGTGGCATGCATCGCGACGCCCGGAACGCACTCACATCGCATTTCTCGACGATGACTCCGCATCACATACGATGACCTATGCAGCGCTGCACGAGGCCGCCCTGCGGGTATCGCGCGGGTTGCGCGAGGTCGGCGTCAATCCAGGAGATACCGTCGCACTAATGCTGCCAACGGGCAGCGACTATTTCGCATGCTTCGCCGGCATACTGCTCATCGGCGCCATCGTCGTGCCCGTCTATCCGCCTGCGCAATCCGCACGGATCGACGATCACCTGGCGCGGCACGCGGCGATTCTTTATGATGCGCGTGCACGTGTAATGATTGTCTCCTCACACGCGTTTGGAGCCGGCCTTCTGGCCAAGGCCAGGATACCAACGTTACACCAGATCGTTGCGGCGCCTCAACTCATGGGCGAGATGGATACCGAACGGTATGTCCCGCACGCTGACGACGTCGCGCTGCTTCAGTACACGTCCGGCAGCACTGGCATGCCCAAAGGCGTCGTGCTCACGCATGCGAACCTGCTCGCCAATATCCGGGCGATGGGTCAGACTGCCCGGATCGCGGAGCACGACATCTTCGCAAGTTGGCTTCCCCTGTATCACGACATGGGACTGATTGGAGCGTGGTTCGGCCCGCTCTACTTCGGGATCCCACTGGTTCTGATGTCCCCGCTGACGTTTCTTGCGCGTCCGGCGCACTGGCTGCAGACAATCAGTCGCTACCACGCCACCATTACGGCAGCACCCAACTTCGCCTATGAGCGCTGCACACGCAGGATCGAGGACGCCGATCTCGAAGGCGTCGATTTGTCCTCGTTGCGCCTGGCATTCTGCGGCGCGGAGCCCGTCAGTGCATCCACCATGCGCGCATTCACTGCACGCTTTGCCAGCCATGGGTTCAGGCAGACTGCGCTGACCCCTGTCTACGGCCTCGCAGAAAACACGCTTGGACTGGCGTTTTCGGAGCCTGGCCGAGGCGTGCGGACAGACTGTATCAGTCGCGTCCGACTGGCTGACTCGCAGCGTGCAGCACAAGCGGAATTTCCTGATGACGTGCTCGAACTGGTGTCGTGTGGACGCGCGTTACCCGGTAACCAGATTCGTATTGTCGATGCCGACTGCAATGAGGTATCCGAAAGAGCGATCGGCAGAATTGAATTCCGCAGTCCCTCCTCGACCCGTGGGTATTTTCACAACCCCGCGCTGACTGCACAGCTGATTCACGATGATTGGCTCGATACCGGCGATCTGGGATATCTCGCCGATGAAGAGCTGTTTATCACGGGCCGCGTAAAGGATCTGGTGATTCGGGCCGGGCGTCACTTTTTCCCGTATGAGCTGGAAGCGGCCGTAGGGCGTCTGCCTGGAGTACGGACCGGTTGCGTCGCGGTGTGCGGCACGCCGGACATTGAGACGGGTACTGATCGACTGCTCGTCATCGCAGAGACTCGCGTAACTGCCCCTGCCACGCTCGCGACGATACGTACTGGCATCAACGAAGCCTCTGTGGCCCTGCTGGGCGCTCCGCCAGAAGAAATCGCCCTGGTTCCGCCGCACAGCATCCTAAAGACATCCAGCGGCAAGATCCGCCACGCTGCCACTCTGGATCTTTATCTGCGCAGTCGCGGGGACCTTCTGCCACGCCCGCCATGGCGCCAGTGGCTCGACATCGGCGCGAACACCATACTGCCTGTCGGCCGACGGCTCCGAACTGCCGGCGGACGCTTCGCTTACGGTGCATGGTGCTGGATCAGCATCATCTTTGTAGCCATACCCGCATGGCTGACGACTGTGTGGCACCCGGACGCGAAGCGAAACTGGAGGATTGCATCGCGCGCCGCACGACTAGCCCTGCGGCTGACAGGAATTCGCGTGACCGTACGCGGCGTCGATCTCATTGACAGCGCACAGCCAGCGATCTTTGTTGCCAATCACGCGAGTTATCTGGACGGGCTGGTGCTACTCGCGGCCCTCCCCATCCCACTCGATATTGTTGCAAAACGTGAGCTGACCAGCGCACCGCTCCTCGGCCGCTTCCTTCGCGCAATAGGCGTACGTTTCGTCGAACGCGCAGACTATCGGCGCATGGCCGACGACGAGCGCGAACTGGTAAAGCAGGCAATCGCCGGAACTTCGCTGCTCTTCTTTCCCGAAGCAACCTTCGTCAGATCCGCGGGCCTGCGGCAATTTCGGCTCGGCGCTTTTATTACCGCGTGCGTTTCGCGCCGGCCCGTGATTCCTGTCGCAATCGCTGGCACGCGCGTTGTGCTGCCGGATGGACAGTGGTTGCCAATGCGAGCCGGTATCACAGTTACCGTGCTTCCAGCTCTGGCACCGTCGGGAGAAGACATGAAGGCTGCGGCAGATTTGCGCGACGCCACCCGCGACGCAATCGCCGCTTGTTGTGGAGAAAGAGCGTTGAGCGAAATTTCTCCACTGGAGATACCCACTCACCACGACGCCCCATGACCGACGCGGTACCACGCTTCGCTGCGCGACACACTCGCACTTGATCTGGATCAAGCGAATCATGCGTTGCTACGTGGACCATACATCTTGACCCAGCCTGTTTCCGGTGAGCGCGGGTGCCACGACTGTGTTTCTCCCGAATACAGTCCGCCAGAGGTTAAAGCGTTGAAGGAGAGAATTCATGTGGGCGCGTGACGTGATGACAACGTCGGTCATTTTCGCTACCCCCGAGATGAGCGTACGGGAGGCCGCAAGGCTCCTCGTCGAACACTCGATCAGCGCGGTGCCGGTAAAGACTGCCGACGGTAAGCTCATTGGCATCGTCAGCGAGGGGGATCTGGTGCACCGTCGCGAAATAGGCACGGGCGGCCGGCGCCGCTCCTGGTGGTTGGAGTTTCTCGCATCTAGCCGGGAACTGGCTGGCGAGTACGTGAAAGAGCATGCTCAGATAGTGAAAGATCTGATGACTGTCGACGTCATCACCGTAAACGAGGACACGCCTCTCTCGGAAGTTGCATCTCTGCTGGAGCGGCATCGCATCAAGCGCGTTCCGGTGTTGAAAGACGGCAAGATGACAGGTCTGGTGAGTCGCGCCGACCTCGTGCGTGCGCTCGCAAGCAGCACGCACGACAACAAACAAACGCCGGTCGTACAAGCCGACGCAGAGATACGCGAGGCCATCTTGAATGCGATGTATGGCCAACGTTGGGCGCTATCGCGAGGGCAGGTGATCGTCAACGAAGGCGAGGTACACCTCTGGGGTGTGATCCTTAGCGAGGAGGAGCGCAAAGCCGCGTGCATCGCGGCGCGAGGCGTCCCGGGCGTAAAACAGGTCGTCAGCCACCTTGACTATCCGGTGGTGCTCCCGGCGATGTGACCTTGCGAACGACCTGTTGATCTGCCGCCCAACATGCAGCGCGCAGACATGGAATCACGCTCCCGGTCTACGCGGTGCCCTCTCGTTCCACCGGAGACCGGCTCACCGCTGCGTGTCAATCGAGGGTGGTTTTAGACGCCCCGTTCGTGATTGCCTTCACGAACATTGACCTGACACGCCTATATCACACCGCCGATCGGGCGGATGCTGATTGATGCATGTCAAGTACCACGCAAGGCGACCCACCCTCGCGCGCCGCTTCGGTTTGACTATCGACATTCGCTTGCGCGGTATTGTTTGTGCGGACCGTCTCCGCGTGAGCCATCGGCAGGCGGATGGCGGCAGCGCCCGATAGCGTGCAAAGCGTCACGCCGGACTCAACGTCGACACTCAGGGGTAGCGATTGTTTCCTAAAAGACCAGTCCAAACAGTCTCTTTAGCAGTTCTTCCAGTGACATCATGGTCAACGCCAGCGGTACAATGGGTACAAGCACTGCAGCCGCGAGCCGCACGATGGCGTCCCGCGTAATGGGCGCGATACGCATGGTCCGCACTACATCGAAGCTGTTGGCGAGATCCGCGAGCGACTGAATATCTGCACTCCCCACCAGCGCCTCGCCGGCAGGTCCGCCGCCGCGCAGCCATTTGGCGTCGAACTCGCGCACGTACCTCTCGGCCAGCGCGCCGTATTCGCTCAGGCCCATACGCTTCGCCCGCGCCAACTGAGGCGCGAAAACCAGAAAGGGGCCAAATACGAGGAACAGCAGGAAGCAAACCATCGCACCCGTTTCAACCTTGAATTCCGTGAGTGCGGCACCAGCGAAGAAGATGCGGCCGGCGAACTGGGCGGCAAGCATTGCACCGTGCGCGACAAGCAAGGCCGTGAACGCATAGACGGTATTGGCCAGAAATCCCAGCCCGCCGACACGATCGGGATGTGTAGGAACGAGGTTCAGGTCGATGCGCGATACCTGCCAGAGAAACCGTGACCAGATAAACAATCGGAAATACCAGCGGACCAGGAGGAACTGGAATATCGGCACACTCACGTAGCCATACCAGAAGCCGGCGAGCGACAGCTTCAGGCCGCCTGATGTGGGTACTGCATACCAGGTCGCCGTCGTTTGCAGTGCGGTGTACTGACGCCAGACGATGAGGATGCCGACACCATAGACGAGCGCGACCAGCAGCAGCTCGGCCACTACCGAATTACGCAGCCGGAATGCCGCCCTGATGGCCTCGTCGAACCGCATTACGGAGCCCTCGGGAATGATTCCCCGGTCGATGAATGCTCGCGTGATTGGACGAAGGCGACGATGCACGACAAGCTCGGCGATGATCAGGATAGGCACAGCAACCAGGAAGCGAATGTGAACTTCCAGATCGAGCAAAAACGGCACAGCCACGCTGCGATTCAGAAGGTGCCCCTCAAGTGCTGCGAGCACAAGAAGTGGCAGCCAGGCCACGAGCGTGATGACGATCACCCGTTGCCGTATCAGTTCCATCGCATCGTCGGCCATATGAGTCCGGCGCAGCAACTGAAATAGCGGGCCGCCCAGCACCAGCGAGAAATTCTGCGTGTCCTGCAAGATATCGCTAGCGGACGGAGCCGTGTGTGAAGACCTTTTTGGTCCCAGGCCCAGGTAACGACTCATGGTTTGGTACCCTCCTACGCTGGATTGACTCATCCCCGATTGCGAACAACTCAGCCACCATCCACACCTGAGCAATGACAGACTGCCCGCTGCGGACCGCCTCGCTGACCCGCTGATCTCATTCCGGCAGCGCACTGAGCCGGAAGAAATTGCGCGTATCCGCATCGGGCGAACCGAACCACCTCGCGTACAACGCGGGAAACTCCGAAGTAGCGAATAGCCGGCTCAGTGTGCGATCGACCAGCAGGCGCAGATTGTCGTCTCCCCGAGCCATTCCGATAGCCACTGGCAGATAGGTAAAGTGCCGATCGAGCACCGTCAGGTCGCCAGATGCCGGACTGCTGCCGGCAACCGCGAGCAGCAGCGAACGTTCGCCAAAGAACACATTCGACTGCCGGTCCAGCACCCTGCGAACGCCCGACTGCACATCGGAGACGGGAACAACGGACGCAGCAATCTGGAATTGCGCAAGCCTGCCGCCGAGCCAGCGTTGTGCTGGCGAACCATCGACGACCGAAATGGTCTGCCGCGAAATCAGTTGCGCCGGAACCGCACGCCAGGTGGGGTGCGACGGAGTTGCTCCAGACAGTACTTCCTTCAGCCCGGCCGGCGCATCGGAACGCACGACAGCGCCGATTCCGCCTGGATACACCGGGATCGAGAACGACATGCCGGCCCTTCCCGCAAGCGTGTCTGCGTCTCCGCACAACAGGTCGATCCGGTGCTCCTGCACGGCGCGCAAACGGACGTCAGGCGTGACGGCTACCCAGTTGACCTTCAACGTACCGAGACCGCCCTCGGCCTTGATCTCATCGGCGATTTTCTGGCACAGCGCCACGGTGTACCCGGTGATGCGGCCAGTCTGGTCCTTGTAGGAAAACGGCTGCGCGTCGCTGAGGTAGCCCAGATTGATCGTGCCAGACTCTTTGACTCTCGCCAGCGTTCCCGCTGAAGCAGGCTCATCTGCGTGGGCTGGCCGTGGCAGCAGGCCAGCCAGCACGAGAAAAGCGATTGCCAGTGCAGCCACCGCAGAGGCCGCGGACGATCGTCCGGATGAAGTCACCGTGGTGAAGCGGAACGCCATGAAGCCGTAGATCACATAGCCGATCGCCATGACCAGCATGCCGCCGAGCACCGCGTCCTTGCCGGACGCATAAATCGCAAAGACGGAGTACGCGAGCGCGATAACCGTCACAATCGCATTGAGACGGTATTTGGCGGGCGTCGTGCCTGCGTTGCGCATCATCGTGAACAACGCCGACAGCGAAATGATGTACGGCAGCACATTGGTGACGACAGCCAGATTGACCAGTGCCGCAAACTGTTCGCTGAGATTCGGCGAAATGGTCGACAACGCCATCAGCGACTGGACAACGCCCATGATGACCATGCCTGCGATAGGTGCGCCCATGCTGTTCGCTTTGCCGAAAATGCCTGGGAACATCCTGCAGTCCGCCGCATCCTTGGCCGTCTGGGCCAGTGTGAACTGCCAGCCGAGCAGTGAACCCACGCATGCCAGCGCCGCAAGCGCCATCACGATCGAACCGACAGCCGGGTTGAACATGCGCGCAAAGGCCAGGCCGAACGGCCCCGTCGATGCGGCGAGGTCAGCATTGGGCACAATGCCCTGGATAGCTGCCGTGGACAGGATATAGATCACCGCCGCGCCCAATGTGCCGAACATGCACGCCAGTGGGACGTCCCGCTTGGGATTCTCGACGGCCGATGAGTTCTGCACTGCCGACTCCATGCCGAGGAACGCCCAGAGGGTCAGCGAAATGCTTGAACCCATGCCCTCAAGCAGGCTGACGCCCTTGGGATTCCAGGCGGCGGCAAATGTTCCGCCGTGGAACCAGAACCACCCGGCGATCGAGATGAACCCAACGGGCAGGATGACGCCCCATACGGTCACCGCGCCAATGCGTCCCGTGACCTTCGGGCCGCCAAAGTTTGCGACGGTAGTGAGCCACAGCAGCGCGATCACCCCAATGCAGGTGGCGACTGGTGACGATGTGAGCACAGGAAAGAACGCCGCGAGATAGCCGAGCGCCGAGCTTGCGACCGCAACATTCGCGATAGCGATTGACAGGAAGTAGAGGAAGAACACCTGGAAGTAGCCGTCCTTGCCATAGCCATCCTCAGCATAGGCTGCCATTCCTCCCGCGCGCTGGTTCAGCAGCCCCGCTTCGGCGAAGCCATAGGCAATAGCCAGCGACCCGACCGCCGTGACGAGCCACGACAGCAGGGAGATTGCCCCCACCTTTGCCATATTGGTGGGCAGCATGATGATGCCCGAGCCCATCATATTTACCGTAACAATGAACGTCAGTTGCACGACGCTCATCTTCCTGGGTTGATCAGACATGTTTGCCTCCCAACGGCTGGACCGTTCGACGCCGGCTATTCCCGGACAACGTAGGTATAGAAGCGGATACGGCCGCCTTCCCGTTCCTGGAACACGCCCTGCACTTCATAGTTGAAGCCGGGAAACCGGTTGAATGATTCCTGGAAAGCCATGAAGTAGTCGAGCATCGGTTGCGCGCGCTCGTCCCAACGTTCACCGGGCAAGACAACGCCAATGCCGGGTGGGTAGATCAGCGCAAGCGTCGCGGAGATGCGACCACGAACGGCGTCGAGCGGCACATACTCGACATCGTTTGCGACAAGCGACCCGTATGCGGCCTCGGGTGGCATTGCGAGTTCAGGGAAGCTTGACGCGCGAAAGCAGAGGCGCTGCAACTCCTTTACGTTGGATTCGCGATAGAAGTTGTGCATCTCGTTGCAAACCTGACGGAGCGTGTAGCCTGTATATCGTGCGCTATGCGCGGTGTACAATGTTGGCAGCACTTCGGCCAGTGACGCGTCGCGATCCCAGAGGTTCTTGAACCTGACGAGCCTGGCGATCAGCGTGTTCAGCTTGCTTTCGTCCTCGGCCGGTGTCATGAGAAAAAGGATGCTGTTCAGGTCGCACTTCTCCGGAACAACACCCTCCTCGCGCAGATAATTTGCGACGACAGTCGCGGGAACGCCGAAGCTCAGATAGCCGCCCGTCTTTCTATCGATTCCGGGCGTCAGCAGCGTGAGCTTGTTCGGGTCCACCATCGCGTACCCTTTGGCGTAGCCTGCATAGCCGTGCCATGCCGCCTCGGGATCGAATGCCCAGCATTGCTGCTCGCGCTTGATGACGTCTGTCGGCAGCGACTCCCAGGCCACGTTCTCGACGTCCGTCATGAATCTCGAACCACGTAGTGTCACAACGTCGGGCACGAAGGGATCGAAAAACCACTGCTCTTCTGTGCACTGCCCCGTGGCCGCGTAGTGGTGCACGAATTCGCGCAGCTTCTTGCGCGCCTCGATACCCAGTTCGATGCAACCGTCCCACAGCATCTCGCCCGCCTTTCCTTCATGGATCTTCGCGTTCACATCAAGCGAGGCAAAGAGCGGATAGAAAGGCGAAGTGCTCGCATGAATCAGGAACGATTCGTTAAACCGCCTGTGTTCGATGAAGCGCTTCTGGCCACGGATGTGTTCATCGCGCTTGTGAATCTGCGACGCCTGTGAAAAGCCGGCGCCCTGCTTATGCACGGATTGCGTCGAAAACAGTCCCGGCATATCGGGCGTCAATTGCTTCAGGCGCATCGGACTGTGATCTTCGAACAACGGGTGGAACGCGTTGTAGCCGATCCATGCCTCGTCCCACAGCACGTATTCGCACAGGTGTCCGATCTTCTCCAGCACCCTGCGTACGTTGTAGATAGTGCCGTCATAGGTATCGAGCTGGATGCACGCGAGACGGAATGGCCGCTCCGCCCTGCTGCGTGCGGGATCCCTCACAAGCGGGTTTGCCCGGATCTGCTCGCGCAGCCAGTCTTCGTCCCATGCGTCCCAGTCGACCGCGCCGATCATGCCGAACGGATTGCGTGCAGTCGGCAGGAAAACGGGAATGGCACCCGCCTGCACCAGCGCGCCCTGATGCACGGACTTGTGGTTATTCCGGTCGAACAGCACCAGGTCGCCGCGTCGCAGCACCGCACCCGTTACGATCTTGTTCGAGGTACTGGTACCGTTAAGGACGAAATAGGTCTGGTCCGCACCGAATACCTCAGCCGCGTGACGCTCGGCATCCGCCGCCGGTCCTTCGTGGATCAGCAGGTCGCCGAGATCGACGTCCGCGTTGCAAAGATCGTTACGGAAAATGCTTTCACCGAAGTGCTTGAAGAAGAGTTGTCCCGCGGGTGATTTCCGGTAGAACTGTCCGCCCTGATGTCCGGGACAGTCGAAAGCGATGTTCGCTTCCGCGTCGTAGGCAACGAGCCCTCCAAAGAAAGGCGGAAGGAGGCTCATGCCGTACTTCACAAGACTTGCGGCGACCTGTTTCGCGTAGAAGGCGGGAGTTTGCTGGCCAAGGTAGATATAGCCATCGACTTCGCCGAGCCCGCCCGCCACGACGAGGTCGGCGATGCGATGGGTGTCGGCCAACGCCCAGAGCGGGATATGAAAACCGATCGAGCGCACGCCAATCGCAAGGTTACGCGCCTGCTCAAGGTGTTCGCCGTCGACTCGTACGATATAAGCGCCAACATCTGCGTCTTCATCGAAATCCCGCGCGGTGCTGTCGGTGACCTCAACCCTTATGTTCTCCGCCGCAATCCCGTCGATAAGTTCTTTGGTATCGGGATCGTTGCGGTCAACGATCGCCACGACCTTCAGCAGTTTGTGGAAGGGGATGGGAATGGTCGGTGCCTTGACGGAACGGGGAACCATGGTCGCTCCTGCTGTTTGCACCTTGATTCAAGCACTGTGAGGCGGGCACTGATTGACCCAGATCAATCCCACCCGTGAACGTGTCGATACCCTGATTTCATACCTGAGGAGCGGTGCGCATGCAGCCTGGGCTGTCCGGTCGCTGCCCGGCAACCTGCTCACGACACGAGATCGTGGTGCACGGCAGTGATGAAACCAGTGATGCGCAAATGCGCGCGGCGAAGACTGCGGCGACCCTCGCCGATTTAAGATCGGTGAACTGCAACCGGCCTGAGGCGTATCGACCACTTCGAACTTGTCTACCAGTCCGAGTTGCCCCTATGTCCTGCGAAGCGTGCGCGAGAATGCAAGATAGCGAAAGCCCGATCGCACACGCGTGGCTGACGGAAAGACGCAGTCCCACGCGGTTGCATCGCCTCGGGCGGCCCCCGGTTGTCGTTCGCCACTTTCGCTGCAGCCTGTGCGGCACCAACTGGCTGTCGGAAAGCGACCCGCTGCAATCGGGTAATGTCGAGTGGCTGTGTCTGCATTACGCATCAAATGTTATCGCGCCCGTGTCAACGTTGAACCCGGGATCGGGATACGGTTCGCAGACACCGTGTATAGAAGCGACTCGTCCATCTTCAATGCCCGTGAAAGTTCCGCCGGCCCCGGCGCGTGAGGTGAACAGTAAGCGCGGCAAACCGGCAGTTCAAGGCCTTGGCTTGCGGTACTCCATCGATACGTTTCCCTGGCGAAAACGTGACTGAGCGTCGTCGCTTCAGTCGCCGCCATACTCTGATGTGAAACGAAGCGAAGCTCAGCATCATCTGGATTTCCTCCGTTACAAATGACTATCCCAGCAGACCCGACGCTGTCTCGCGGTCACGGACCGGCTAACCAAAGCTGATTTCGAAAACCTTCAATCACGTGCGGTCGAGCGGCAACACATCAGATGACTTCGCGCTCTCCACTCACTGCGCGGAGCCAATTTCCCGCGTTTCTGGTTACCCGATGACACGTTGACGCAGGTCAATCGGTAACCAGGGACCGCTCATATGCTGGCAGTGAGTTCTTCGGTTGAACTGACACCGCTGGCCAGGCGGTCAGGCGTTGCATAGGCGAAATGCCAAGCGGGCCAGCCCACGTCCACGATGGTCGAATAACTCGTCTTTGCGGCGGTTGCAACTGGAGCGCTAATCGCTGCATTGAGCTTTTACAGGGGTTCCTCACGCTCTGATCGCAGGAGACACATGATGATCACGGAAAGAACGAAATTTGGAGTTCATTCGGAAGCGGGCAGACTGCGCAAGGTAATGGTCTGTTCGCCAGGACTTGCGCACCAGCGCCTGACGCCAAGCAACTGCGACGAGCTCCTGTTCGACGATGTTATCTGGCTGGGTCAGGCCAAGCGCGATCACTTTGACTTCGTCACCAAGATGCGAGAGCGCGGTGTCGAAGTACTGGAAATGCACAACCTGTTGACAGAAGCAGTGCATAACCCCGAAGCGCTGAAGTGGATCCTGGATCGCAAGATCCGTCCGGATACCGTCGGCATCGGGCTCGCCAACGAGGTTCGCGCGTGGATGGAGGAACTGGAGCCTCGCAAGCAGGCCGAGTTTCTCATCGGCGGTGTCGTCGCGGAAGACATCCCCGATACGGCCGAATCGAACACGCTCAAGATGTTCCGGCAGTATCTGGGTTACTCCAGCTTCGTCCTGCCGCCGCTGCCGAACACGATGTTTACGCGAGATACCACCTGCTGGATCTATGGCGGTGTCAGCCTCAACCCAATGTACTGGCCAGCCCGGCGCCAAGAAACCCTGCTGACTACGGCGATCTACAAGTTCCATCCGGACTTTGCGAACGGGGAATTTGCCGTCTGGTACGGCGATCCGGACCGCGACCACGGCATGTCCACGCTGGAGGGCGGCGACGTGATGCCCATCGGCAAGGGACTGCTGCTCATCGGAATGGGCGAACGCACGTCGCGCCAGGCCATCGGCGAACTCGCGCAGAACCTGTTCGCGAAGGGTGTCGTCGAGCGCATCATCGTGGCCGGCCTGCCGAAGTCCCGCGCTGCAATGCACCTCGATACGGTATTTACGTTCTGTGACCGCGATCTGGTCACGATATTCCCCGAAGTGGTCAATGAGATCGTTGCATTCTCGGTGCGGCCCGACGAGTCTACGGGAACGAAGCTCGATATCCGCCGGGAAGACAAACCGTTTATCGACGTCGTCGGCGATGCGCTCGGACTCCCAAAGCTGCGTGTCGTCGAGACGGGTGGTAATAGCTTTGCCGCCGAGCGCGAGCAGTGGGACGACGGCAATAACGTGGTTTGCATCGAGCCCGGCGTGGTGGTTGGCTACGACCGCAACACCTACACCAACACGTTGCTGCGCAAGGCAGGCGTCGAGGTGATTACGATCACCGCGAGCGAACTGGGACGAGGCCGCGGAGGCGGTCATTGCATGACGTGCCCGATCGTCCGCGATCCCATCGACTATTGACTCACGGCGGCGGTCGCCGCCAGCGCGCCGCCTCCGAACTGACCTGGACGGGAGAACACCATGGCCTTCAACCTGCGCAACCGAAGCCTGCTGAGCCTGATGCATCACACCAATCGTGAGCTTCGCTACCTGCTCGACCTGTCGCGCGACCTCAAACGCGCGAAGTATACGGGCACTGAACAGCAGCACCTCAAAGGCGTCGAAATCGCGCTCATCTTCGAGAAAACTTCGACGCGCACTCGCTGCGCGTTCGAGGTCGCCGCACACGATCAAGGCGCCAATGTCACCTATATCGACCCGCATTCGTCCCAGATCGGACATAAGGAGAGCATGAAGGATACGGCGCGCGTGCTTGGGCGCATGTATAACGCGATCGAATACCGCGGATTCAGCCAGGAAGTCGTGGAAGAACTTGCGCGCTATGCAGGCGTGCCTGTCTTCAATGGTCTGACGGACGAATACCATCCGACGCAGATGCTCGCGGACGTGCTGACCATGCGCGAACATAGCGACAAGCCGTTGAACGACATCAGCTATGCGTATCTCGGCGACGCACGCAACAACATGGGTAACTCGCTGCTGCTGATCGGCGCCAAGCTGGGCATGGACGTGCGCATCGGCGCGCCAAGATCGCTCTGGCCTTCTGATGAACATGTCGCGGCATGCCGGAAATTTGCCGAGGAAAGCGGGGCACGCCTCACGCTCACCGAAGACCCCAAGGCCGCCGTCGAGGGCACCGATTTCGTTCACACAGATGTTTGGGTGTCAATGGGCGAACCTTTCGACGCCTGGGGCGAACGCATCACTGCCCTGCTTCCATATCAGGTCAACATGGACCTGATGAAGGCGACGAAGAATCCGCGGGCGAAGTTCATGCACTGCCTGCCGGCTTTCCATAACAGCGAAACAGAAGTGGGCAGACAGATTGCCGAAAAATACCCGGCGCTTACGAACGGAATCGAGGTGACCGATGACGTATTCGAGTCGCCCCTGAATATCGCGTTCGAGCAGGCGGAAAACCGCATGCACACAATCAAGGCGATCCTCGTCTCGACACTCGCGGACATCTGAGCAACCCTTATCGAACCGGCTGCGACGTCATGGCGCGAGCGTCAGCGACGCCTGCGCCATGCGCCGTCGGCCATGGACCAGGAGGTATTACATCATGCGTATCGTGATTGCCTTGGGAGGGAATGCGCTGCTGCGGCGGGGTGAGCCGATGACGGCCGAAAACCAGCGTGACAACGTGCGACTCGCCGCCCGGCAGATCGCGCTGGTCGCGCCGGGCAACGAAATCGTCATTGCACACGGCAACGGTCCGCAGGTCGGGCTGCTGGCCCTCCAGGGCGCAGCCTACAAGGAAGTCGAAACTTATCCGCTCGATGTTCTCGGTGCGCAGACGGAAGGGATGATTGGCTACCTGATCGAGCAGGAACTCGGCAACCTGCTGCCTTACGACGTACCGTTCGCAACGATTCTCACGCAGGTCGAGGTCGATCCACATGATCCCGCCTTCCAGCATCCGACCAAACCGATTGGTCCGGTGTATCAAAAGGAGGAAGCTGAGCGGCTTGCAAAAGAGCGGGGGTGGAGCATCGCGCCGGACGGCGACAGATTCCGTCGGGTGGTCGCGAGCCCTCGCCCAAAACACATCTTCGAAATCCGCCCTATCAGGTGGTTACTCGAGTACGGCACGATTGTCATCTGCGCGGGCGGTGGCGGCATTCCAACCTGCTACGACGCTAATCACCAATTGATCGGCGTCGAAGCGGTTATCGACAAGGACCTGTGCTCCGCATTGCTCGCGCACGAACTGGCTGCAGACATGTTGATCGTGGCAACCGATGTCGATGCGGCGTACGTTGGCTGGGGTACACCGGATAGTCGAGCCATCGCGCAGGCACACCCTGACGAACTCGAAAAGCTCGGTTTTGCAAGTGGCTCGATGGGTCCGAAAATTCAGGCGGCGATCGAATTTGCCCGTCTTACAGGCAAGGACGCTGTCATCGGCTCACTTTCCGAAATCAAGGCTATTACGGAACGCCGGGCCGGTACATGCGTGAGCATAGGCGCGCCAGGGGTCCGATATCGCGCCTCTCCCTCCAGCTAACGCACCTATGCAGGCGGACGGTCTGGTAAGCGCTTATCAATTTAAAGTACGACCCATGGCAGACCGGTACCCCGACCGCCTGCTGTTCTCCGCAGTCACGGCATACTTGGTGTCGCTGCTATCCTGACAGGGTACCGAATCGCCCGCCGGCATTCCGCCTATTCGCGCGAGCCACGAAAGGTAATGCGCCATTCCAACGCAAAGCGGTGTGGTATCGCGGGCAGCGGCCGTCACGGTCACTGTGGTCATTCGATTACGGATTCGATTACGGGTAAGCCGATGCTTGAGATGGAAACGACAACTGAGACCGGCTATGAGCGTGGCGTTCACAGATACGCGATGCCGCCGCTGATCGTGTCCTTACATCCGCGGCAGCACATTCGCTGGCACATATAGCGCGAATCGCCTGTCTTCGCCTTAATGAAGGTGCCCTCGGCGCATTGGCGATCGGCATTTACAGCCCCTCACTCGCCCTGCATCTAGCCGTCGCACCACTCGCAAGCATCTAAGCGTTTATGCGGTTGTCCCGGTCGTTCAGCGTTCTGTTGTCCCGATGCTGAGCCCGGTCTCGACAAAACTTGCGGACGCGGCTGCCGTGTCGTCGTGGATTGCTCCACGGACAGCCTGACTGCCGGTTGTTCGATTGCACCCGGCGGGTCCGGCGCCACCGCTGCGCCAATCAGGAATCCACTTGATGTGAGGAAGATTGCGGCAAGAAGAAAGAACTCCATGTTGTGTCTCTTTCATGTTAGGGGTCGTGTCGGTGCGGCTGCGAGGGTTCGTATGTAGCATCGGCAACATCAGGTTCAGCGTCCGCAGCCGCAAGACACAGGAAATCCGCGCACTGCCTCCGCGCCCGCTGCTACATGACGACGGGCAATGAGCGAGTCGACTGGCCATGTGCGATGTCTGCCAGAGAGACCACATCCAACGAGCCACCACGGTTACAGGTGTCGCCTTGAGAATGTGTAAGTGACAAAAACCCGTCGATCTCGTATCCCATCGTAAGAGGATAGACGTTCGGGAAGTTGATTCACGTCATGCTTTTCAAAGCCTCCAGATGCACAAATAACCCTGGTTTAACCGCACCGTGATTCAATGTATCGCCTTGCCGGTTGATTGTTCTCGTAAAGGAAGCGGCGCCTGTGCTGGCTTGTCCTCCGACGTTCCCTCGAACGGCTCCATCGCCGACCCGCTTATCGCGGGCAGCAGCACAAAGTCACGCTCCGTTTCGGACATCCTGGCAATGGCATGCAGCGTGACTCTTGTCGTCCAGCACACGTCAGCCGGCGTCGCCGCGGACGGGTGGACTACGTATTGCTGATAACGGTCCATACTTGCGGGGTCCGCATCCAGTTCCATGACGATAGCCCGAGACAGTCCCTCGATAGCCGAGTCGTACTCCGCCTGCGTCGGAAGCCGCACGGTGATGTCGGATACGCTACTCACCAGCACTCTGTAAAGCAACCTCAGATAGAGCGCTGCGTCTGCATCGGACATCTGGGAAAACGTGATGCGATTCATCACTGCGTGCATGTCGACAAGCTCAAAACAGTTCACGGGAACCAGTTCATCGAGCAGACGTGTAAAGAGTTTCAGGTAATCCAGACGTTCATTCGGCGTCAGGCGCGCAAGTCCGCTCGACATCATCGCTTCCCGTTTGCTCTCGTCGACAAAGACCTGAAAGAGAGCATGCATTCCACCTGGGATACGCGCTCCAATAGTGGGATCGTGCACGATCATGTCGACCCACTCCGCCAGAACATGGGCTTTCTGAGATCCCGGAACGATTCCGTTTTGATCCAGTACATCGTCGAGACTGTCGCCTCGAGGCATCGACGGAGCTATCGTAACCGCCCCCACGTCGGGCGGGCCCGCGCCGGGAACGTGATGAACAGCAGCGCTGGCATGCGACGAAAGCAGAATCGAAAGCCATGCGAGGGCGAGCAAGCTGTGCTTCCTCGTGAGCGTGAGAAACCGTAAGATCACCTTGTTCTCCGGTAAAAATATTGCATCGAAGGCGGCCGCGATACAGCGGCTTCGTGACCCTCCGAACCCGGCGTCGTCACCCCATCGCGATCTACAGGTTCTGCGAGCCGCACTCTTCGAGTTATTATTCGCAGGCCGATTACCCGCCCAATGCAATGATTACCGCTCTGCACGCCGCACTTATTGAAATCGAAGATGAGCGTGCCGTGTCTCTCCAGGCAGCTACCGTATCGGGACGCCGTCGTGCGATATCTGGATGGCCGTGGCCTCGGCAAAATCGACGCGCACACTGTCACCTACCTTCAGCCCATTTAAAAGACCATCGGACGATGCTTCCAACGTCACCGTGTCGGTCGCACCGCGCAACGTCAGTTGATGCTTCGCACGATCGATCTGTTCGACCGTCACCAACGCCTGGACTCTGTGCATCGACAGCGACGACGCTACCGACTGCGCGGTGCTAAATCCACTGTCGATGCGCTCACGAATTCCATTCGACGGACTCTTTCCCGCTCGAATGAGAAGCGCACGGCGATAGGTGATAGAGACTTCATCGCCCGTCTTTAGCGTGCTGACGTCGCCTACGGATCGATCTACTTGCACGTCGACCGGATCACCGCTGTCTTGAAGAAGAGTGATGCTATTTCGCTCGACATCAATCCCGAAGATGACGGCTTTCGTGTGGACCACACTAGTCCCGGAAAATTGCGTCGATTGCGTCGAGTCGGTCGGCTTGGGCTCTTGACCCAAGGCGTCGACCGCTGTTCCCATCGCCGCCGACAGCGCAGCTATGGCGATGAAAGATTTGAAGAGCCATAGATCGCTCATAAAATGTTCTCCCGGTTAAAAGATCAGGGGTGGCCTCGCACGGGGCGAGGAGATCATGCTGTACGTTAGCCCGCATGCTTACGGAACCTGCCCCTGGCTGGCGTCTGTCATTTGCTTCTGTTCGATGTCGATTGCCGATGTCATCGGAGTGACGCATTCCGATGCACCCCCCAGCCCTTGGGTGTCGGGAATCCTTGCTAGCGCCCTGTCCTCCTCGAACATGTGCTCTCGCATGATCGCGGCATCTAGCAGCTCCAGTTCACGGCGCAACGCCTCATGGCGCGACACCGTCAGCGTTTTCATCAGGTTTTCGATCATTGCGCGCAAACGTCTGTCGATTTGCATGCTGCCGGCGCCGCATTGCCGTATTTCCCTGATACTGATGTGCACGTAGTCGCGCCATTGGGGGGTGCGAAAGAGCACGCGAGCCTCACCTCGGCCGTCCCTTACCGGTCGATCGGCAAGCGATCGTTTGCCGACCACGCGCAGCAGCCTGTGCAACTGATCGATAGCCAGCACGGCTGTCGTAGGATCGTTGATAGCGGGAGATAAAGCTTTCAGTGCGATATCGACCTCGATCCTAAACGCGAACATTGGATCCTGCTCCATGGTTCTTTCCGTACCGAGGGCAACGAGGCTCTGTAACCTGCGCTCGTCGGTTTCGCCGATCGCGACGCTCCCAACGTGCAGATAAAACAGCGGTTCGTCCGTTGCGATGAAATCGCCAACCTGAACTGCGAACTCAATGAGGCAATCGAGACGCTCGGCCTCCCGAGCCAGCCCGCGCAGATTCGCCGCAAGGACGACCCCGGAGTGTCCCCGGTAAGGGATCATTCGCCGACCCTGCACACCGTCCTTCAACGCACGATCGCCATCTGCTGCCGAGGCCCACGCTGGTATCGGGGTATGCCCGAAGGCCTGTGTCGCTGGAACTCCCTGGCGCCCGTCTTCATCGAGTGTGCACGGATAAATGTGACGGATGACCGCGAAGCCTTGATCGGCCACGCGCCCTATCAGGCTGACCGGGCGCAGCAACCGCGCCGAGTAATCGATCAGCAGTATGAATGCGACCAGCGAGGCAAGTCCGATAACCGTGGCAAGAAACACCTGCAGTTGCGGCACAATCACGGACTGGCCTAGCTCCGCCATTGTCCTGTGCGTCCACAGAAGCGAAAAAACAAAGAGTCCTACGATCCACCGGATGACGTTATCGCGCAGCAGCGTCGTGGCAATGATGCGTGGCGTGTATTGTCCACCTGCCACCTGAATGGCGACGAGCAAAGAACCGAAACTGAATACCAGACAGGAGAGGTTCAGCGTGAATATCCGGTCGAGAATCGAATGGGCCTCGTCGGCATTGACGGCAAGGAATCCGCTCTGGAGATCATATGCATGGTAGGTAGCCAGCCAAGTACCCACATACTCGGCAATGCGCTTCAACGCAATGCCGGCAATCACCGCAAGAATGGGCACGATCCACAGCGAGGAGCGAACATAGCTGATCACGCTGTATCGTCGGTTCCAGGCCATGCCAAATCTCCCTGTCCAGTTGCGACACGGGCACATCGAGCCCCAATGCACGCTCGCTCCAAGGTTCATGCGAGCCTGGTGGCGTCCAGAAACGTCCCTTTTCCTTCGTCCTTCACCGCAACGACTGATGGGTCGGTGCCTCGCACGAACGCTTCGACTACGTCGCTCACAGTCATGCGCCGCCCAAGATGACCTACCCGCTCCTCGAGTCCCTCAGCGCGCAAAATGTCGCGCGCATCCGCGTGCGCCGACACGATCCGCAGACGCATGCCTGCTTTCGCGAGATCCGCTTGCAGTGCCGCCAGCATCCGCGCGCCCGCAATGTCGACGGCAGGAGAACTGGACAGGTCGCAGATGACCAGCTTGACAGGACTCGCGCTCGAACGGATGTTCTTCCATACCGTCGCCAGGACATGTTCGGTGTTGAAGTAAAGCAGCGATGCCTCCACACGAAACATCAAGACCCCCGGCACGCTCTCGTTATCGGGGTGACGTTCGACATCCGAATAGAGTTGTGTGCCTGGAATGCGTCCCAGCATCGCTACGTGAGGATGGGCAGCGCGGCGGATGAGCAGCAGCATCGAGGCGAGAACCGCGAATATCACACCCTTCAGGATGCCAAACTGCAGCACTGCGACGAATGCGACCATCGACACGAGAAACTCATAGCGGCTCACACGCCATACATGACCCAACTCGCGGATGTCCACCAGTCCCTTGACCGCCACGAGCACGATTGCGGCAAGTACCACATTGGGCAGATTGGTGAGCAGCCCCGTCAAGAACAGCAAGCACAAACCGATTGCGACTGAAGCGAACACGAGCGAAAGCGGTGTCTTCGCGCCCGCCTTATCGTTGACGGAAGATTGCGACAGACCACCGGCTACCGGATAGCCATGGAATAACCCGACCGCGAGATTGGCCGCACCCAACCCCAGCAGTTCCTGACGCGGATCGATCTCGTAGCCGTTCTTATGTGCAATAGCCCGCGCGGCGGAAACGCTCTCGACATATGACAGCAACAGGCATGCGAAGGCCAGCGGGATGATGCCGTCGACGTCGCGCACGCGCAGTGCTGGAAGATGAAACTCCGGCAAACCGCGAGGCAATGTACCGACCACCTTGAAACCCATCTCACGGAGCGGCGTCACCGTCAGCAATACGATCGATAGCAGCACGACAAGCAAAGCAACAGGCCGGCCGGGAAGAAACTTTTCACCCAATAGCAGAAGAGCGAGCGCACCGATACCGAAGGCCAGTACGACCAGTTGCGTATTGGGAAGCTGTCCGACGAGAACCGTGACACGCTCGAAGAACTGCTCGCCGCCTCCCTTGATACCGAAGAGCTTGGGCAATTGCGTCAACGCAATAGTCAGCGCCGCGCCCGCTTTGAAGCCGAGCAGTATCGTCTCGCTGATGAAGTTCACGAGAGAACTCAGTCGAAGAATCCATGCGACCACGCACATCACCGCGATCATCACCGCAGTCAGGGCCGCAATGGACGCGAATCTCGCAGGGTCCCCGCCTGCCATGTCCGCGACGGTCACACCGATGAGCATGGAGATCGCGGACGTGGGACCGATGGCCAGTTGCCGCGACGATCCGAATACCGCGTAGAACAGACCGCCAGCCAGGTAGCAGTAGATGCCGTATTGCGGGGGCAACCCCGCCAGCGTTGCATAGGCCAGCGACACGGGTATGCCGTAGGCAGCGAGCGTCACACCGGCAACCGCATCGGAGGAAAGCCAGCGCCATTGGTAGTGGTATAGCCACTGTGCCGGCGGAAATATCGCGCGCCAGCCGGTAGCGGGTGTCTCGATTCCCGTAGGGATGCCGGAGACCTGTTGGTTATCCATGTAACCCTCCTTCCGGGCGTTCCATGCGGCATTCAATCGTGCCGGCCAGCCCGTTTCGAGCCCGTATCAAACGATGCCTTAACCGCCCGTAGCGGTTCGCATGCGGGGCCACGTCAGTAACACGGTGATGCCGCCGCGAGTGGGAATATCGACACTGCGGGAGCGCTCGAGTCCGTCCAGCTTTGCGACGAGCCGGTATCGTCCCGGTGGAACTCGCGCGTACAGATATGGACCATCCGAAACGGCCGTGAAGATCAAACGGCCATCGCTGGTCAATATGCGCACGTCCACATCGGAGACGAATTCGCCGCCATTCGCGGTGAAGCGCGCACGCAAGCTGTAGTGGGACG